>RFSE01000154.1 GCA_009924135.1 Pseudomonadota bacterium
CCCCCACTCCACCAGCTACTTGCCGCTGCTGGCAACTTTCCAACTGCTTTTTCTAAGTTTATCCGCGTCATCCGCGTCATCTGCGGTTTTTCCTTCGGGAGTTGGATTGAATCGCCCCTCCCCGGCGACCATCTATCTCTTGCGACCATGAACCGCCTTCGCCCAATCCTGACCGGCACGCTGGCCCTCGCCCTGTTGTGCGCCCTCGTCAGCACGGCGGTCGAGCCGAAGCCGGTTGGCAAGAAAGCCGGACCGCCGCCCACGCCCTGGTCCTTCCTCCCGCTGCGGGAGTCAGCCGCCCCCAAGGTCCGCGACGCCAAGTGGCCGCAGACCAAAATCGACAGCTACCTCCTCGCAAAACAGGAGAAGGCCGGCCTCAAACCCGCCGCGCCGGCCGACCCACGTGCCCTGATCCGCCGCCTGCACTTCGACCTCACCGGCCTGCCGCCGACACCCGAAGAGGTCGAGGCGTTCGTCCAAGCCTGTGGCTCCGGTGCCCGGCCCCATTCCCCATCACCTATTCCCCATTCCCTCGTCGCGGCGACCGTGGACCGACTGCTGTCGTCGCCGCATTACGGCGAGCGCTGGGCCCGTTACTGGCTTGATCTCGCCCGTTACGTGGACGAAACCGCCTCGTGGCTGGAGAAGACCAGTTCCGCGCATCTTTATCGCGACTGGGTCATCAAGGCCTTCAACGAGGATCTGCCCTACGACCAGTTTGTCATGCGGCAGCTCGCCACCGACCAGATGGGCCTGCCGCCCGAGGACCGCCATGCGCTCGCCTTTCTGGGCCTCGCGCCGACCTATTGGAAAGAACTCCAGCTCCCGCCCGACCTCATCAAAGGCACCGTTGCCGACGAATGGGAAGAGCACGTGGACACGCTCAGCCGCACGTTCCTGGGCCTCACCCTCGCCTGCGCCCGCTGCCACGATCACAAGTTCGACCCCCTCACCGCCGCCGACTACTACGGCATCGCCGGTGTCTTCGCGAGCGTGCGTCACGCCGAGGTGCCCACGATGGGCGAGCAGTTCTGGCAGCCGGTGAAGAAGGCCCGGGCATCCGTCGCCGCACTGGAAAAGGAGCGCGATGAGTTGAAGAAGAAAAAGCCCGCGCCCGCCGATCTCACGAACCAGGTCGCGGTCATCGAAAAGAAAATCACCGACCTCAAGACTGGCACGCCGCACTTCAACATGACGATGGCCACCGCCGTCGAGGACGCCGCGTTGTTCGTCATCCCCGCCGGCAACAACAAGGGCACCGTGCTCGACTACAAGCCCGGCCAGGCCCGCGACCTCGAACTGATGAAGCGCGGCGACCCGAACAACACCGGGGACGTCGTCCCGCGCCGTTTCCTCGCCGCCTTCCCCCTGAAGGACGGCCAGCCCCGCCGCTTCACCACCGGCAGCGGACGCCTCGAACTGGCCCAGGCCATCGTGCAGGAGGCCGCCCCGCTCACCGCGCGGGTCATCGTGAACCGCATCTGGAAGTATCATTTCGGCCGCGGCATCGTGGAGACGCCGAGCGAATTTGGCCTCAGCGGCGATGCGCCGTCCCACCCCGACCTGCTTGATGATCTGACCGCCCGTTTCATCAAGAACGGTTGGTCCATCAAGTGGCTGCACCGCGAAATTCTCCTTTCCGCCGCGTGGCAGCAAAGCTCCCTGGCCCCCGACTCCGAGAAGCGCGACCCGGAGAACAAGCTCTTCGCCCGCATGCCCCGCCGCCGGCTTGATTTCGAGGCCTGGCGCGACACCACGCTGGCCACCGCCGGCACGCTGGACCGCAGCTTCGGCGGCGTCGCCACCCCGCTCACATCCGACAAGAACCTGCGCCGCACGCTCTACGGCACCGTGAACCGCCACGAGCTGGAGCCGATGCTGCGCATCCACGACTTCCCCGATCCCGCCGCGCACAGCGCCTCACGCACCGAGACGGCGACTGCGCTGCAAATGCTCTTCTCGCTCAACAGCCCCTTCCTCCTCGCCCAGGCCGACGCCTTCGCCACGCGCCTGGAGAAGGAAGCCGGCGCGGCCCTGAACGACCGCGTCACCCGCGCCCACGCCATCCTCTTCCAACGCACGCCCACGGCGAAGGAACTCGCCATGGCCACCCGCTTCCTCGCCGGCCGCGAGACCGACAAGAAAGTGTGGTCCGAATACGCCCAGGCCCTGCTCGCCAGCAACGAAACCCAGTTTGTGGATTGATATGAACTTCTCAGTTCCCCTCTCCCGCCGCGACGCCATCGCCCGCTTTGGTGGTGGCTTGGGCTCGCTCGGCTTGCTCGCCTCGCTGCCCGGTTCCGCCTCGGCGTTGCCGAATGCCGTGGTGCCCATGCGGGCCTTGCCGCACTTCCGGCCGCGCGCGAAGCGGGTCATCCACCTGTTCATGAACGGCGGCCCGTTTGGTCCGGACTTCTTCGACCCCAAACCGGACCTGACCAAGTTCGCCGGGCAACGGCCCGAGGGCGCGGACTTGCGCACGGAACGGCCCACGGGCGGCCTGCTGCCGGTGCCGTTCAAGTTTTCGAACCACGGCAAGTCCGGCCTGCCGGTCAGCGACCTGCTCCCGCTCACCGCGCAGTTCGCCGATGACCTCTGCGTCCTGCGCAGCGTTTACACGGACAACCCGAACCACGGCCCCGCGTTGCTGCTGATGAACAACGGCACGATGACACCGCGCGTGCCCGCGATGGGCGCGTGGTGCAGCTACGGCCTCGGCACGGAGAACGAAAACCTCCCGAGCTACGTCGTGCTCTGCCCCGGCCGGCCCGTGCGGTTTTCCATCCTATGGACCAGCGCGTTCCTGCCCTCGCAGCACGGCGGCAGCTACATCAACCACTCGAACCTCGACCCCAAGGCGATGATTCCCTGGCTGCACAATCCGCGCACCGCGCCGGACGAGCAGCGCAAGCAGCTCGATCTCCTGGCCGAGATGAACCGCGAACACCTCGCCTCGCGCGGCGGCGCGGACGCGGCGTTGCTGGGCCGCATCGAGGCGATGGAGACGGCCTACCGGATGCAGTTCGCGGCGACGGACGCCTTTGACATCACGCGCGAGCCGGCGGCGGTGCGCGAGACTTACGGCAAGGGCCACTTCTCCAACGGCTGCCTCATGGCGCGGCGCTTGGCGGAACGCGGCGTGCGGTTCATCCAGGTCTATTACGGCAACGGCCAGCCATGGGACACCCACTCGAACCACGACCCTTCCACGCGCAATCTCGGCAAGGACATTGACCGGCCCATCGCGGCGTTGCTGGGCGATCTGAAGCAGCGCGGCCTGCTGGAAGACACGCTCGTCGTCTGGGGCGGCGAGTTCGGGCGCACGCCGGTGAGCGAAAACGGCAACGGTCGCGACCACAACCCGCACGGTTTCTGCATGTTCCTCGCGGGCGGCGGCACCAAGGGCGGCATGAGCTACGGCGCGACGGACAACTTCGGCTTCAAGGCGGTCGAGAACCGCATGCACGTGCACGACCTGCACGCCACGCTGCTGCACCTGCTGGGCGTGGACCACGAAAAGCTCACCTTCCGCTACGCCGGCCGCGATTTCCGGCTGACGGACGTGTACGGCAACGTGGCACGGGAGATATTGGCCTGACGCAGCCGGAGCGCCGGTCTCCGACCCGGCGCGAACCGGGGAACGCAGGAACGCGCCGGGTGCGGAGACCGGCGCTCCGCAAGGCGATCACCGCTGGAACAGCGCTGCGACGTTGATTTGAATCGCAGGGAGTGGGGCGCATACGGCGACACCTTCAGCTCCCACGACAGTCACACTGGAATATTCTCCGCCTTCAGGCCGCCGGTGGATTTCAATCTGCCGCTCGGGCACGAGGATGATCCAAAACTCCTTCACGCCCGCTTCGGCGTAGATGGCAGCCTTACGCCGGTCCAGATCATGGCTCGTCACGGCGATCTCAATGGCGAACTCGGCCGTGGCGGGGTGCCGGTCCCAGAAATCGTCGCGGCGACCGGCGATGACTGAAATGTCCGGCTCCGGCTCGGAGTTGCCGATGGTGATGGGCTGTTCGGATTGCACCCAGTAGGGAGCGCGGGCCATCGCCGCTTGAATCAGTTCGAGCAGCCGCAAAAGAAGCGACCGGTGGATCGGTGACTTGGGCATCTTGTTGAAGACAAAACCCCGCAGTAACTCTGTCTTCTCGGGGATCAGCCCCAGCTCGCCCAGGGCGTGATAGGCTGCGACGCTCAACGGATGCAGTTGTGCGCGCGGCTGGGGGGAGTCGAGCAGGTGCGGGAGGCTCATGCGATGGGCGGCCTTTGTTATGTCTGTGGCGAACCTAGTCGCTGGTGGAGCCGTTGGCAAACCATGATTCGTTGGCGGCCAGCCCGAAAAAACTTTGAACCGGACCGGCCTTCAGTTTCTCTCTTCCCGCGTTGACGCGAACCATGCCCGCCATTGAAGTCCACGGCCTGACGAAGGCCTTCCGCACGTACAAGAAGCAGCCCGGCTTCCGCGGGGCGGTGCGTGGCTTGTTCAAGCGCGATTATGAGCAGACGCTCGCGGCGCGCGAGGTGAGCTTCAAGGTCGAGGAGGGCGAACTGGTCGGCTTCCTCGGTCCCAACGGCGCGGGCAAGACCACCACGCTCAAGATGCTCGCCGGCCTGCTCTATCCCACCAGCGGCACGGCAAACGTGCTGGGCTACGTGCCCTGGGAACGCGCGGATGGCTACCGCCGGCAGTTCGCGCTGCTGCTCGGCCAGAAGAACCAGCTTTGGTGGGACCTGCCGGCACGCGAGTCGCTGGAGTTGAACGCGAAGATTTACGGCATCGAACGCGCCGTGTTCGAGCGGACCGTCGGCGAGCTGACCGAGCTGCTCGACGTGAAGGACAAGCTCAACGTCATGGTGCGCGAGCTCTCGCTCGGCGAACGGATGAAGATGGAGCTGACCGCCGCCCTGCTGCATCAGCCCAAGGTGCTTTACCTCGACGAGCCCACCATCGGCCTGGACGTGGTGTCGCAGAAGAAGGTCCGCGAGTTCCTCCGCCACCACAATGCCACACGCAAGACGACCATCCTGCTCACCAGCCATTACATGGCGGACATCCAGGAGCTGTGCCAGCGGGTCATCATCATCGACAAGGGCACGATCTTCTTCGACGGCCTGTTGAGCGAGGTGATCGACCGGTTCGCGGATTTCAAGCTCGTGACCATCGAGTGCGAGCCGGGGCCGGAACGTTCGGCGGAGTCCCTGGCCCAGTACGGCGAAGTGGTGGAGCGCGCCGCCGGCACGGTGAAGCTCAAGGTGAAGCGCGACCGCGTGGTGCCGGTGTGCAAGGCGCTGTTCGACGCGCTGCCCGTGCGCGACATCGACATTCAGGAGGTGCCCATCGAGGACATCATCCGGGAACTGTTTGCGCGGAAGTCCGCTTGACGGTTTTTGGCGTGCCGCTAACCTGCCGTGTCTTTCCGGTTTGCCGGATGACCTGTTCCCACTGACATCAGACAACGCATAACTGACCCGCACATGACCCAGATCACCGACATCCAGGCCCGCGAAATCCTCGACTCGCGCGGCAATCCCACCGTGGAAGTGGACATCACCCTCTCCTCCGGCGCCATCGGCCGCGCGGCCGTGCCCTCCGGCGCGTCCACCGGCGAGCACGAAGCCCTCGAGCTCCGCGACGGCGACAAGAAGCGCTATCTCGGCAAGGGCGTGACCAAGGCGGTCAAGAATGTCACCGACAAGATCGCGCCCGAGCTGCTCGGCATGGACGCCCTCGACCAGCTCTCCGTGGACGCCGCGATGCTCGCGCTCGACGGCACCGGCTTCAAGAAGTCCAAACTCGGCGCGAACGCGATCCTCGCCGTGTCCCTGGCGAACGCAAAGGCCGCCTCCGCCGCGCTCGGCCAGCCGCTCTTCAAATACCTCGGCGGACCCAACGCCAAGGTGCTGCCCGTCCCCATGGCCAACGTCATCAACGGCGGCGCGCACTCGGATGCCCCGATTGATTTCCAGGAGTTCATGATCATGCCGCACGGCTTCGAGACCTTCAGCGAGGGCCTGCGCGCGATCACCGAGATCTTCCACGCGCTCAAGGCCGTGCTGAAGAAGAAGGGCCTCTCCACCGCCGTCGGTGACGAGGGCGGCTTCGCCCCGAAGCTCGAGAGCGCCGACGCCGCGCTCGACGCGATCGCGCAGGCCGTGAAGGACGCCGGCTACAAGCTCGGGAAGGACATCTTCCTCGCGCTTGATGTCGCCGCCTCCGAGTTCTACACCGGCAACGAAACCTACGTGTTCAAGAAGAGCACCGGCCAGAAGCTCACCGGCGACGAGATGGTCGAGTTCTACGCCCGCCTCTGCGCCAAGTATCCCATCGTCAGCATCGAGGACGGCTGCGCCGAGGGTGACTGGGTCACGTGGAAGAAGCTCACCGACAAGCTCGGTGCCACCACCCAGCTCGTCGGCGACGATCTCTTCGTCACCAACGTGCAGTTCCTCCGCAAGGGCATCGACACCGGCACCGCCAACGCGATCCTTGTGAAGGTGAACCAGATCGGCTCGCTCACCGAGACGCTCGACGCCGTGGAACTCGCGCACAAGAGCGGCTACCGCGCCGTCCTCTCCCACCGCTCCGGCGAAACCGAGGATGCGACCATCGCCGACATCGCCGTGGCCACGAACTGCGGCCAGATCAAGACCGGTTCGCTCAGCCGCACCGACCGCACCGCGAAGTACAACCAGCTCCTGCGCATCGAGCAGTTGCTCGGCAAGAACGCCGTTTACGCGGGCCGCAACGCGCTGCCCAAGGGCCGCTAAGCTGGGTCCGGCAGTTTGAATCACGCCACAGGGGCGGCCGCGAGGCCGCCCCTTTTGTTTCTCCTCCCGTTGTTTGGCTGGTGTGGTACCGCAGGCGGCCTCGCCTGCGCTGGAGCGCGGCGTTCACGCCGCAGCAGGCCTGGATGGAATAGTGCGCCTCGAAGCTCACGGAACCGCGTACGTTTCTGCGGTCTGAAGTCCGCGCTCCGCGCCGTTGGTTTCCGGCGACTTCGGAGTTCGAGCTGAGTCGGAGTGCCGCACGGCGCGTAGGGGTTTGTCTGCTATAGTGCGCGTGCCAGCGTGTGCTCAGCGAAACAATATTGTGAAATCAGCGGTTGACCGCTGTCCCTTCCTGAATAGCCTCGCACCGTGTTCTTCAGAACTGCTTTGACCAATCTGCCGCACGCCTCCGTCCCCGCGTGAGTATTTCCCTGCCCACTGACCGGATTGAGACGTCGCATGGCCATGCCCTGGCGGTGACGGGCGCGCAGTTGCAGGCCGTGCCGGAGTGGCGCACCTGCTTTGCGAACCAGCGGAAGGACTACCGCTACTACGAACTCATCGAGCAAACACTGCCGCAGGACTTTGAGTATTTCTACTTTGTGCTGGCCGATCGCGAGGGCCGGGTGCGCGCGGTGCAGCCGTTCTTTCTGGTGAAGCAGGACATCCTCGCCGGTCTGGGCGAAACGGTCCGCAACGCGGTGGAACGGATGCGCCGTTGGTGGCCGGGCTTCATGAAGGTGCGCATCCTCATGGTCGGCTGCACGGCGGGTGAGGGACACCTCAGCGCAGCGGGCGAGGCGGAAACGAAGTGGATCGCGGAATCCCTGCACGGCGCGTTGCAGACGCAGGCCCGGCGGATGCGGGCGTCGCTGGTGGTGATGAAGGAGTTTCCCCGCGCCTACCGGGCGGCGCTCGATTGCTTCGCGAGCCGCGATTACACGCGCATTCCCAGCATGCCGATGGTACGGCTGGAGATTCCGTTCACCAGCTTCGAGGACTATCTCAGCAAGAAGATCAGCAAGGTCTCGCGCCACAGCCTGCGCCGGAAGTTCAAGCGGCTTGCCGACTTCCCGCCCATCGAGATGCAGGTGGTCAATGACGTGACGCCCTACGTGGACGAGGTGCATCCGCTCTATCTCCAGGTCTTCTCACGGTCGAAAATGACCTTCGAGAAGCTCACCAAGGAATACCTCTGCCAGCTTGGCCAGCGGATGCCGGATCGCATGCGGTTCTTCATCTGGCGGCAAAACGGCAAGGCCATCGGCTTCAGCGTCTGCCTCGTGCACGACGGCGCGATCTACGACGAATACCTCGGCCTGGAATACCCGCTCGCGCTGGACCTGCACCTCTACTTCGTCACGTTGCGCGACATCATCCAATGGGCCATCACGAACGGTTGCACGCGCTATTGCAGCAGCGCGCTGAACTACGATCCCAAGCTCCACCTCAAGTGCGAGCTGGCCCCGCTGGACCTCTACGTGCGGCACACGTCAGGCTTCGTCAATCCGTTCTTCCGCCGGCTGCTGCCCGTGCTGGAGCCGACCCACCGCGACCCCGTGCTGCGCAAGTTTCCGAACGCGCATGAGCTCTGAACGCCCCTCGCGGACTTCGCTGGCGTGCGTGGCCATCGCGGCGGTGTGCGTGACGGCGGCGGAACTGCTCTTCAAACGCGGCGCGGACGCGACCGCCAACCTGCCCGCCGCCCAAAGCTTGCTTGGCATTTCCGTCCTGGCCTCGGGCTGGACGTGGCTGGGCATCATTGCGTACATCGCGAGCTTTCTGGCGTGGCTCTACGTGCTCAAGCGGATGCCGCTGCACCTGGCCTTCAGCCTGATGAGCGTGTCCCAGGTCCTCGTGCCGCTCTCGGCGTGGTGGCTGCTGGGCGAAAGCCTGAGCCTGCACCGGTGGGCAGGCATCGGACTGGTGCTGGCGGGCATCATGGTGATCGCGCGGCCGGCGATGCAAAGCGAGGAGAAGCTGTGAACGCCACCATCCTCGTCACGGCCGTGGTCTCGCAGCTTTGCCTGGTCTCCGGCCAGTTGTTCATCAAGCACGCGATGAATGCGACAAACGAAACGCCCGTGCCGTGGAAGCGCGTGGCCCCGCGTTTCGCGTTGGGCATCGGGTCGTTGAGCGCGTGGTTCTTCCTTTGGGGCGGTCTGCTGCAACGCGCGGAGCTGAGCTGGCTGTTTCCCTTCGAGGGCCTCAGCCCGGTGTTGATCGTGCTGGGAGCGGCAGTGTTCCTGAAGGAGAAGCTCACACTGCGTTCGGGGATTGGCATCGCGCTCATCAGCGCAGGCGTGGCGCTGGTGTCGGCGAGTTAGGGATGCCTATGTGCTGGATGTTCGGACGGATTAAACGACTATTCAGAAAGCAACCGGTTCGATGGCAGGACCGGATTAATGATTTGCACCATAAGCTTGTGCCCGGTGGCGGCGAAGCTGAGACATTGCAAGGTGAGTTGGTACGATCCATCCAGAATTTAGCGGACGAAGGTTTTCGAAATGGCTACATCAACTGGAGTGGGAAGCACGAAGAGTACATCGAAGTGTTGGAGCTTTACTTGCTCGATAAGCAAACCTTCGACGATAGGACGTTGCAGGAATTGAGAAGCGATCTGGCTCATGTTCAACAATCGGGTCGGACGTTGCAGACAGAGGGTGAGTTAACCGATCTGGCTTACGATTCACTCCGGCGCATCGCGGAACACGTGGTCCAGTGGTGCGATGCGCATCCAGCTTTGATTTATCGGCCCAGAGGGCAGGATTTTTGGCTGACCTAAGCTAACCAACCAGCGCCGGCCAAAGCTGCGCCAGCACCGCTTGATTGGTTTGACGAGCGCTGGTCGCATCAACCGGCGGGAGCTTCGGATGATCCCAATTGGCGGCGAAACGCTGCGTCCAGCGGTCGTAAACCTGGGCCGAATAGGCGCCGCACACATCACCCGCGACGATGCGTGCGGAGCGACGTAGTTCGCCGAGCGCCCACACCAGGTCGTCCGGCGTGAAGAGGCCTTGCTCCCAGTTCGTGGCAAAGGTTTCGGCGGCCAGGCAATCCAGATCGAGCGTCACGTAAACGTTCCCTCCGGCGAGGGATTGCGCGAACTGGGTGAAACGTTCGCGCCAGTTGGAGCGCGTCATGCAGGGGAAGCGGCGTTGGGTCGCGGGGCTTTGCCGCTCGGCCCACGCGTGGACCGCGAGCCGTCCGGCGGCAATCGCAGGAGTATTGCCGAAGAGGCGCGACGGCCAGGCCAGCTCGAAGTTGCCGCAACCCCAGACGGCGACGCGTTGCACGGTCGGGAGTTCCAGCGCGCGGTTCACCCAGCCGCCGCACGCCCAGCGCGGCGGGCGCACGTCCCAGTCCGGGTGATTGTCAAAACTCACGACAGTGACCGGCTCGCTCCGGCGACGCAGCCAGAGCGCGGTGAGGTAATGGAAATCGCCTGAGCCGTAGAGGATGAAATCCGCCAGTTCCGGTGCCACTTGCCGGTAGAACTCCTCGACGATGGCCGGAGGCGCGAGGTAGCGCAGACGCGGCCCCCACGCGCGGAGATAACGGTCGGGCAGGCCGAGGATGTTGTTGTCCCAGGCCGAGTCGAGGTCCAGATGAACTAGGGTGCTCATGCCGGGCCGGGCGTTAGGTGAAGAACACCTTCTCCGCCGTGCCCCTCAGCATCCAATCACGGTCTGACGCGGAGAGAAAGTCCAGCCGGTCGCGGATGAGCGCGACGGAATCGGCGTAGGTGTGACCGCGTTGAATCTGGTAGGGGCAGTCGCTCGCCCACATGAGGCGTTGCGCGCCGAAGGTGTCACGCAGGCGGCGGATCATCGGACCGAAATCGAGATAAGGGGCGCGCTTCTGGCCGAAGGCGTAGAAAGCCGAGGCCTTCACGTGGACATGGGGAAACTTCGCGAGCGCACCAAGCGCGGCGAGATCCGCCTCGTGGAATTGCCCGTCCACCCCGATGCGCGCGAAGTGATCCAGCACCACGCGGGTGCGCGGGTACTTCGCGCACATGGCCGCGATGCCGGGCAGCGCGTTCGGCCCGACGAGCGGACAAAGGGCGAGGCCATCGTCACCGGCGCATTGCCACATCTCAGCCTGACCGGGTGCCGCGAGCCAGGCATCCACAGTTTGGGAGCCCGGATGAATGCGGAAGCCGCGCACGCCCTGACGGGCCAGCGCACGCATCGCGTCCTGCGGGCGCGGAGCGGTGCCATCCACGATGCCCACTCCGGCAAAGACGCCGGGATAACGGCGCATTGCGTCCAGCATGTAGCGGTTGTCATAGCGGTAGAAGCTCATCTGGATGAGCACCACGCGGCTGACCCCGTGAGCCCGGACGAGGGTCAGGCATTCCTCCGCCGTGAAGCTCGGCGGCTGCATGGCGGACGGCTGCACGCCGGGAGCAAGCGGATAAGCGGCCGTGTCAGGCGTCCAGATGTGCACGTGGGCATCCACGAAACCGGGGGCGACCGCTGACTTTCGAGGGGTGGCGCACCCACCCAGGGCACCCATCGTCAAAGCCGAGGAGGCGGCGAGGAAGTCACGGCGTGACTGGTAAAACGACGGTTTTTTCATGGCTGTTGCCGGCAGGCTAGAAGCTGGAGCGAGTGACTGTCAATGAAGCCGAATGCACATGAAGTCAAATTCATGCCCGCCGCCAGTTCCTGGGGCACAGCTCAGTTTCTTGTACTCCGGGATGCCACCCCGGGAGCCTTCTCCCTTTGCGGAGCAAGGGGAGAAGGTGGCCGGAGGCCGGATGAGGGGTTCGGCCGCCCTCGCCCACGCACCCAACCCCTCACCCCAACCCTCTCCCCTTGCTCCGCAAAGGGAGAGGGAGTCGAAGACTGACGACTTCGTCGCCGTACTCCCTTTCCGCTGCCTCCTTTCCAAGCTGTCGAAGCAGCTTGGCACCAGCAGGGCCAGCGGACTCCGAGCTAAAGCCTGGCACTCAAGGGATGCCAAGAATCTGAGCTGCGCCGCCAGTTCCAGCGGATGAACAGTTTTCAGTTTACAGTGGGAAGTCGAGGACTACTATCAGCGGACAAGACATGAAAAAGATCGAAGCCATTATCAAGCCCTTCAAACTGGATGACGTTAAGGAAGCCCTGACCGGCATCGGGGTGGAAGGCATGACCGTCGTCGAGGTGAAGGGATTCGGCCGCCAGAAGGGTCACACGGAGATTTACCGGGGCAGTGAATACACCGTGGATTTCCTGCCCAAGCTCAAGCTGGAAATCGTGGTGACCGACGCCAATGTGCAGCCGGCGGTGAAAGCCATCGTGACGGCCGCCAAGACCGGCAAAATCGGTGACGGCAAAGTGTTTGTCAGCACGATCGAAAGCGTGATGCGCATCCGCACCGAGGAAACGGGCGATCAAGCCGTTTGACCGGCTTTTGCCCCGTCTATTGCCCGGGAATGGCAACCGCAAACCGAACGTGCATCATTCGCATGAAGAATTCTGCGCCGTTGCCGCCAGCGACCGGTTTTGGCAAGCTCCAAAATCAAGAAAAATAGTCATGGGACAGGTTGTTTTAAGAATGTGAATAACCTCTGAATAAGAACCAACACATTCTCCTTTGCAGCATGGAGTCACTACCTTAAAAGCTTTCCCGGTCAATGCACTTCCGACAAACAAGTCAACACGGCCCGTTTTTCCTCGAAAAACGGGATTTGTTTTCTTTAAGTGCTTCACTTTTAAATAGTTACATTAAAAACGCCTGTTCTTTCAACCCTCCCCAATGCTCCGGAGGAATGCTTGCTGCCAGCCCGAAAAACCGGTGGATTTCCGCCCCTTTATCGGTGTTGCCTGCCTGTAACAGTCCAGGGTGAATAAGGTTAGCTAGATAGAGCCGTTTGCCGAACAACCACTAGATGCAATCCAACGCCGAAAAAATCTGGGCCATCGCCCAGGAAAATCTTCGCTCGCTCCTCAATCCGGAGATTTTTCAGCTCTGGTTTGCGCCCCTGCAAGCCGTGGGGGTGGACAGCACCTCGTTCACGCTCGAAGTCTCCGACGACTTCCGGGAAATGTGGCTCAAGGACAACTATTTCGGCCTGTTGCGCGACGTCATCGCCACGGCCACCGGCAAGCAGTTGGAAGTACGCTTCCAGGTCTCCACCCACGTGCCCCAGGCGCATCCGGTTCCGGCCAAGGCCAAGGCCCCCGAGCCGCCCGCCCGCAGCCAGGCCCAGCCGGCCCAGGACGCCGAGCCGGCCTTCAACCCGCGCAACACCTTCGATACCTTCATCGTCGGCAACAACCAGTTTGCGCACTCGGCAGCGCTGGCGGTCGCGCAGGCCCCGGGTAAATCCTACAATCCGCTCTTCCTCTACGGCGGCGTCGGCCTGGGCAAGACGCACCTGCTCCACGCCATCGGCCACCATGTCGCCGCGCACAAGAAGGGCGCGCGCGTGGCCTACATCACCACCGAGAAGTTCACGAACGAATTCATCTCCGGCCTGCAGGACAATTCCCTGTCCCGGTTCCGCAAAAAGTACCGCCAGACGGACTTGCTGCTGATCGACGACGTTCAGTTCCTCGCCGGCAAGGAACGCATTCAGGAAGAATTCTTCCACACCTTCAACGCGCTGCATGAAGGGCACAAACAGATCGTGCTCACGTGTGACCGTCCCGCCAGCGAGATTCAGGGACTCGAACAACGCCTCGTGTCCCGGTTCGAATGGGGCCTGGTCACGGATTTGCAACCGCCAGATGTTGAGACCCGCATCGCCATCCTGCGCAAGCGCGCCGCCGCCATGGGCTGCAACCTGCCGGATGATCTGGCCGATTTCCTGGCGAACCGCATCCGCACCAACATCCGCCGCCTCGAAGGTGCGCTGATCCGCGTCGTCTCCTACGCCTCCCTCACCGGCAAGCCGTTGACCATCGAGGCCGCCGAGAACCTGCTGCGGGACGTGCTGCATGAGGAAAGCCGTTTCACCCTCAGCATCGAGGTCATCCAGAAGCGCGTCGCCGAACACTTCGACCTGCGCATTGCCGACATGACCAGCAAACGCCGGCCCGAGAACATCGCCTTTCCGCGCCAGATCGCGATGTTCCTCTCGCGCCAGATGACCGAGAACAGCCTCAACACGATTGGGGAAGCCTTCGGTGGGCGCGATCACGGCACCGTGCTGCATGCCTGCCGCCTGGTGAAAGACCGCATGGAAGTGGATTCTGGCGTGCGTCAGACCGTGATGCTGCTCGAGAAGAAATTACGCCGATGAACTGCGGGCGTGATTCACGGCGAATCCGCCGCCGCACAGCCGACAACTTGTGCCGTCATGATTGAGACCAAGATCGCCTGCCAGTGCGGCAACCGCTTCAAGTTCGGCCTCGAGCCGGTAAACGGCCGCGCCCCCGACGGCCTGCGCTGTCCCACCTGCAACGCCCCGGTCAGTCCGGCCTGCAACGCGCTGCTGGATTATCTCTCCGGCAAAAGCCCTTCGCCTGAGCCCGCTGCGACCCGCGCCGTAAAGGAGATCCGCGTGGTCTGCACATGCAGCGCCCGTTACAAGTTCGACTTGGAACTCGCCGAAGAGGACATGCCCGCTGGCGCCACTTGTCCCCAGTGTCAGACGGACCTTACCGCGCTCGCCAACGAACAACTGCGGAATTACCGCACGAAGTACGCCGCCGAACTGGCCGCCGCCCCCGCCCCGGCACCGGCCGCAGTCTCAACCGTTGCAGGGGCGGC
>RFSE01000155.1 GCA_009924135.1 Pseudomonadota bacterium
AAGGTGGCCGGAGGCCGGATGAGGGGTTGGGCCACCCTCGCCCACGCACGCCACCCCTCACCCCAACCCTCTCCCCTTGCTCCGCAAAGGGAGAGGGAGTCGAAGGACTGCGACCTCGTCGCCGTGCTCCCTTTCCGCTGCCTCCTTGCCCAGCGGTTGAATCCGCTTGGCACCAGGAGGACCAACGGACTCCGATGGACGGTCACAGGCCATTTGAGACTGCTTGGGCGACGGGCGCGCAACTCGGCGGTCACAAACCGCCGCTACAGGACGGCGCGGTCTCCGTATGCTTCCAAAAACAGAGCAAACCGCCGGCGCATCTCCCCCGTTGACAGCAACCCGCCCTTTGTTAGGGTTGCGGCTCATTTTTCCCGGGCTTTTCCCGGTAACAAACGCAGACCGACACATCCAGTATATGGCTAAAGCAACGAAATACGTTTACACGTGGGGCAACAAGAAGGCGGACGGCGACGGCTCGATGAAGGCCCTCCTCGGCGGCAAGGGCGCGAATCTCGCCGAGATGACGCGCATCGGCCTCCCCGTGCCTCCGGGCTTCACCATCACCACCGAGGTCTGCACCTACTACTACGCCAACAAGCGTACGTACCCGAAGGAACTCCAGACGCAGATGGAAGCCGGCGTCGCCAACATGGAGAAGATCATGGGCACGAAGTTCGGCGCGACCAAGGGCACCCCGCTCCTCGTCGCTGTCCGCTCCGGCGCGCGTGATTCCATGCCGGGCATGATGGACACCATCCTGAACCTCGGCCTGAACGACCAGACCGTGCTCGCGCTCGTCAGCGCCACCCAGAACGAACGGTTCGCCTGGGATTGCTACCGCCGCTTCATCCAGATGTACGGCGACGTGGTGCTCGGCGTGCAGAAGCGCGAGGGCGAGGACCACGAGCCCTTCGAAACGGTCATCGAAGGCTTCAAGCATGACAAGTATCACGGCGACATCGAGGACTCCAAACTCACCGCCGCCGACCAGCAGGAACTCGTCAAGCGCTTCAAGGCGCTCGTGAAGGAACGCACAGGCAAGGTCTTCCCGAACGATCCGTGGGACCAGCTCCGCGGTGCCGCCGGTGCCGTGTTCGGCTCCTGGATGAACGACCGCGCGATCGTCTATCGCCGCAAGTATAACATCCCCACCGAATGGGGAACCGCCGTCAACGTGCAGGCGATGGTGTTCGGCAACACCGGTGAGACCTCCGGTTCCGGCGTCGCGTTCACGCGCAACCCGGCCAACGGCACCAACGAGTTCTACGGTGAATTCCTCGTCAACGCCCAGGGCGAAGACGTCGTCGCCGGCGTCCGCACCCCCGAGCCCGTGCTCAAGCTCAAGGACGTGATGCCCAAGTCCTACGCCGAGCTGCTCGCCGTGCGCAAGACGCTCGAAGCGCACTTCAAGGACGTGCAGGACATCGAGTTCACCATCCAGGAAGGCAAGCTCTTCATGCTCCAGACGCGCAACGGCAAGCGTACCGCCGCCGCCGCGTTGAAGTTCGCCGCCGACATGGTGAAGGAAAAGCTCATCGACTGGGAAACCGCCATCCTGCGCAACCCGGCCGACCAGCTCGAACAGCTCCTCGCGCCCATCTTCGACCTCGCCGAGGTCAAGAAGGCCAAGGTCATCGCCACCGGTCTCCCGGCCGGCCCCGGAGCCGCCACCGGCAAGATCTACTTCAACGCCGACCGCGCGGTGCAGGCCGCCGACAAGGGTGAGAAGGTGCTCCTCGTCCGCGTCGAAACCTCGCCGGAAGACCTCCGCGGCATGATCGCGGCGGAAGGCATCCTCACCGCCCGTGGCGGTGTCTCCTCGCACGCCGCCCTCGTCGCCCGCCAGATGGGGAAGGTCTGCGTCTGCGGCGCCGCCGGCGTCACGATCGACTACGACAAGAAGACCACCACCATTGACGGCCAGACGTTCAAGGAAGGCGACTTCCTCTCCATCGACGGCACCTCGGGCCTCGTTTACGCCGGCCAGATCAAGACCGCCCCGTCCGAAATCATCTCCGGCCTGCTCAACGACGACAAGGTCGCGCAGAAGACCGAGAAGTATAAGAACTACGTGCTGCTCATGTCCTGGTGCAAGAAGGCCACCCGCCTCTCCGTCCGCACCAACGCCGACACCCCGGAGCAGACCCGCCAGGCCATCGCGTTCGGCGCGGAAGGCATCGGCCTCACCCGCACCGAGCACATGTTCTTCGAAGGCGACCGCATCGACGCCATGCGCGAGATGATCCTCGCGGACACCCTCACCGCCCGCGAAGCCGCCCTGGCCAAGCTCCTCCCGTATCAGCGCGAGGACTTCCACGGCATCTTCAAGGCGCTCAAGGGCTACCCGGCCACCATCCGGTTCCTCGACCCGCCCCTCCACGAGTTCCTCCCGCACTCCAAGGAGCAGCAGATGGACCTGTCCCGCAAGCTCAAGATCCCGGTCGAGAAGATCATGAACCGCGTGCACGAACTGCACGAGTTCAACCCCATGCTCGGCTTCCGCGGCTGCCGCCTGGGCATCAAGTACCCCGAGATCACCCGCATGCAGGCCCGCGCCGTCCTCGAGGCCGCCGCCGATGCGACCAAGGCCGGCTTCAAGGCCAAGCCCGAGATCATGATCCCGCTCGTCGGCTTCAAGAAGGAACTCGACCTCCAGGTCGCGATCGTTCACGAAGTCGCCGCCCTGGTGCAGAAGGAGAAGAAGGTGAAGATCGCCTACTCCGTCGGCACCATGATCGAGATCCCGCGCGGCGCCCTCACGGCCGACGAGATCGCGCAGACCGCCGAGTTCTTCAGCTTCGGCACCAACGACCTCACCCAGACCTGCCTCGGCATGTCGCGTGACGATTCCGGCTCCTTCCTCGGTGCTTACACCGAGAACGAGATCGTGAAGAAGAACCCGTTTGCCTCCATCGACCAGACGGGCGTCGGCCAGCTCGTGCAGATCGCCTGTGAGAAGGGCAACAAGACCCGCCCTGGCATCAAGCTGGGCATCTGCGGCGAACACGGCGGCGACCCCGAGTCCGTGAAGTTCTGCCACCGCGTCGGCCTCACCTACGTGAGCTGCTCGCCCTACCGCGTGCCCGTCGCCCGCCTCGCCGCCGCCCAGGCCGCGATCGAGGAGAAGCGCAAGACCGCGAGCGCGAAGAAGAAGTAAGCCAGCCGTCTGATTAACCAGCCGCCCCGGGCAACCGGGGCGGCTTTTTATTTTGGCCGGGAGACATTTGAACCCCACAGAGCCAGATAATGATGGCCCAGCTTGAAGCGCTCGATTCATTGTCCACGGTGGATAATCCTGTGCCTCACCGTCGCGAGCATTGGCCGCATTTTTCCTTCGCTTTCTGGTGTTCGCACGGACAGCTTTAAAGCCTTCGTGTAACGATTGTGATTCCGTCCCTGGCCGACATTGATACCGCCACGCTCGAACGCCAGTTCGAGGTTTGGGGTTGCAAACCCACCCACGCAGCGCGGCTGCTGCGGGAGTTTTACGCTGGTCAGGAGATCACGCCCTCGGAGGCCCGCAGGCTGCCGCAGGGGTTGGTGGAGCGGCTGAATTCAACCTTCGCGCTGAGCAGTTCGACGCTTGCGGCAAGGCAGGTGGCGGGCGATGGCACCACCAAGCTGCTGTTGCGGCTGGCGGATGGGCGCACGGTGGAGTCGGTGCTGATGCCGGATTTCCGGGCGGACCGGGCGGCGGGGTGCATTTCGTCGCAGGTGGGCTGCGCGATGGGATGCGATTTTTGCGCGACGACGAGGACGGGGTTCGAGCGGAACCTGACGGCGGGCGAAATGGTGGAACAGTTTCTCGCCTTGCGACGCGAGGCGCACGCGGTCGGGCGCAAGTTGCAGACGGTCGTCTTCATGGGTATGGGCGAGCCGATGCTCAACCTCGACGCCGTGCTCACCGCCGTGCGCCGCATGGCCGACAACGCGCTCGGCGCGCTGGGCTGGCGGCAGATCACCATCTCCACGGTCGGCATCGTGCCGGGCATGGATGCACTCACGGCCACGGGGTTGAAGGTCCACCTCGCGGTCTCGCTGCATGCGCCGGATGACGCCACGCGGGCGCGGTTGCTGCCGATGGGCAAACGCTTTCCCATCGCGGACATCCTCGCAGCGGCGGATCGGTTTCAGGCGCGGCGCGGCCGGCCGGTGACGATCCAATACTGCCTGCTCGCCGGGGTGAACGATTCGCCGGAGCAGGCGCTCATGCTTGCCGACTTGCTGGGCGCGCGGCGGATGCACGTGAACCTGCTGCGGTACAATCCCACCGGGCTGAGCCTGCGGGGCGTCGCCTACGAACCTTCGTCGGATGAAACCGCCGAGGCGTTTGCGGCGGTGTTGCGGGAGCGGAAACTGGTCGCGCACTTCCGGCGCTCGCGCGGGCCGGATATCGACGCGGCGTGCGGGCAGTTGCGGCGGCGGGAGGCCGGGGCAGCAGCGTCCACGACGTGACGTCCCAATGTTCGTAGCGCGGGCAGCCTTGCCCGTGTTGATATTGAGGCTTAGATCCAATGAGAATCGGGGCGAAGCGTTGATAGCACGCTCCCTTTCCCCTCACCCCGGCCCTCTCCCCTGAGGAGAGGGAGCCACGCCGCCCGCGTGCGAGCTGCCTGGGTGGTAACTAATTCGGGCGCTGGCTGGTTTTCCCCCTCTCCTCGGGGGAGAGGGCCGGGGTGAGGGGAAAGGCGTGCAACGAAGGCAATGTGCCGAATCACTTTGAGAATTGGCATGACACCATTTCGCTTCCGCTGCGAAGAAGCTGCGGTCATCCTCCGTCCGAAACCTGTGCCATCCGCGCCGATCAAGTCCACCCGCCAGCCGGCGCTCGTTTTCATCTTCATCACGCTGTTCCTGGACATCCTCGGCATCGGGCTGATCGTGCCCATCCTGCCCAAGCTGATTGAGGAATTCGCCGGCGGAACGGTCGAAACTGCGACGCCGATGTACGGGCTGCTGGCGGTGTTGTACGGGCTGATGCAGTTTATCTTCTCGCCGTTGCTGGGAAATCTGTCGGACCGTTTCGGCCGGCGGCCGGTCATCCTCGCTTCGTTGTTCGGCTCAGGGTTGGATTATCTGCTGCTGGCGTTTGCGCCGAACCTGGCGTGGTTCTTCGTGGGGCGTCTGGTGGCGGGCATCACAGGCGCGAACTTTTCGGCGGCCACGGCCTACATCGCGGACATCAGTCCGCCGGAAAAACGGGCGGCTAATTTCGGAATCATTGGCGCGGCATTCGGGCTGGGGTTCATTGCGGGGCCTTTGTTAGGCGGATTTCTGGGTGACATCGGATTGCGCGTCCCGTTTTACGTGGCGGCAGGTCTGACGCTGTTGAACTGGCTCTACGGCCTCATAGTACTGCCCGAGTCGCTGAAGCCGGAGAACCGCCGGGCGTTTGACTGGGGCCGGGCAAACCCGGCTGGTTCGTTGGTGGCGTTACGGCGGCATCCTGTGATCCTCGGGCTGACCGGAACTTACTTCCTGATGAATCTCGCGCATCAGGTTTTTCCCAGCACCTGGGTGCTTTACACCAGCTACCGCTACCACTGGACTCTGAAGCAAACCAGCTACTCACTCGCGCTGGTGGGTCTTTCGGCCGCGATCGTGCAAGGCGGTTTGACACGCTTGGTAGTGCCGCGTTTGGGGGAGCGCCGCGCGGCGTTGCTCGGACTCATGCTCAGCGCGCTGGCCATGCTGCTCTACGGTTGTGCCACGGCGGGCTGGATGGCGTACGCGGTGATCGCTCTGGGGTCGCTCGCGGGCATTGCCGGGCCAGCGGTGCAGGGGCTCATCTCGCGCAACGTGGATGCGAACGAGCAGGGTGCAGTGCAGGGTGCCTTGACCAGTATTTCGAGCGTGGCCGGGGTGCTCGGTCCGGCGGTGGCCACCGGTTTGTTTGGATACTTCATCAGCGCCGCCGCACCATTCAAGCTGCCGGGCGCGGCGTTTTTCTTCAGCAGCGTGCTGACCGTGGTGGCGATGTTGCTCGCGCTCCGGTCCTTCCGGCGCGAGCCGCCCGGGCCGGTGTCCCCGGCGGCCACCACTGCGCCGGGGTTGCATGTGGACTCCGCAGGCGGATAATTGACGCATGAAAATCGTCGCCGTCATCGGAGCCTCCACGGACCGCAACAAGTTTGGGAACAAGGCCGTGCGCGCCTACGCGCAGCAGGGCTTTACCGTGTGGCCTGTGAATCCCAAGGAACCGGTCGTCGAGGGCCTGCCGGCGTTTGCGAGCATCGCCGACGTGCCGGGCCGTCCGAATCTGGTGAGCGTTTATCTTCCGCCGCCGGTCACGCTCAAGGTGCTCCCGGCCATCGCGGCGAAGGGTTGCGATGAACTGTGGCTCAACCCCGGCACGGAGTCCGACGCGGTGCTGGCGGAAGCGGAGCGGCTGGGGCTGAACGTGATTCAAGCATGCAGTATCGTCAGTGTGGGCGTGTCGCCGGAAGCACTGTAAAAGGCGCGGATGCCGCGTAAGTCAAACCGCTACGCTATGCCTAAAATTCTGTGCCGCTGTAACAACGTGCTCAATTTGATTTTGAGTCCGTCCAAACATGGCTATCGGCTGGTGTCAGAATCCTTGATCGACTCGCTTTACGGTTCAACGGAGCCAGTTAATGACATCGTTAGCAAAGTGAACCTTTCAACCGTTATGGTGTATCGTTGTGATAGCTGCGGGCGGCTGATTGTCTTTTGGGATAAGCAGAAGAACGTGCCGAAGTTCTACGTCGTTGAGCAACCTGACGAACTTGCGGCCAGCGGAAAAACGGACGATCTGTCCGGCTCCGCAGGCGGCCCATCTACCCTTGGTCACTCGCCTGAATAACTTTCTTCGACCAGCTTGACCTGCTGCGGCCGGAGGGTGTGCACGGAATACTTGGCCGCCGTGCGCTTGAACAACTCCGGTTCCCCGCGCGTGCCCAAGGCCGCGATGCGCTGCACCTGCGCGACCGCACCGCCCACATCTCCATGCGCCACCCGGGCGGTGTGCGGGGAACCACCCATGCCGGCGAGGATGTCCGCGAGATGGCTCGGCTCCGGTCCGATGTAGAGCACGGGCGCGCCGACGGTGAGGATGTTGTAAATCTTGCAAGGGTGAATCGTCCCGACGAACGGGTCGCCCATCACCGCCACATGCAGGTCCGCCGCCGAGAGCGAGCCGGCGAGTTCCTTCAACGGCTGGTAGGGCAGGCAGAGGATGTTTTTCAACCCGTTGTCGGCGGCGAACTTTTTCACCTTCGGATGCTCGCTGCCGCCGCCGACGAAACAAAAGACGAAGCGCGGGTCGGGGGCGAGCTGGCGGGCCGCCTCCATGAGCGTGGTGAGCGGATGCACCGGGCTGTGGTTGCCGGAATACATCACCACAAATTTGTCCGTCAGCCCGTGTGCGGCCCGGAACTTCGCCCGGCCATCCGGATCGAAGTGGACGGCCTCGTCGTGCGCCCAGGGCGGGATGATGGCGACGCGCTCGGCGGGGATGCCCTTGGCCACGATGCGTTCCTTCATGTAGCGGTCCAGCGCGATGATGCGGTGCGACTGTCGCAGGCTGAAGCGCGACATCATTTCGAGCGCGCGCGTCGGCAGGCTGCCTTCGCGGAGCCAGCCGGCGGCGAGCGCTTCGTCCGGGTTCATGTCCATCACCCAGTAATAAAGCTTCGCTCCGCGCAGCCGGCAGAACCACGCCGCGAGATACGACACCAGCGGCGGGGAAGTCAGCGCGACGACCGCGTCGTAACGCGGCAGCGTAAGCAGCCGCAGCGCAGTGACGGTGCTGAAGAAACCGAAGTCAGCCGCGCGCCGCCACAGGGCGGTCTTGCCGAAGCCCGTGGCGGGCAGGCGGCGGATGTCGATGCCCTGCCAGGTTTCGCGTCCGGCGAACCGTTGCTCCGGCCGGTCGTAGGCCCGGCGGCTCGCAATGGCCGTGACCTGATGACCCCGCTCCACCAGCCCGACGCCAAAGTCCGACAGATGTTGCGCGGTGGACGCAACGTCCGGGTGGAAACACTGGTTGAGGAGCAGGATGCGCATGGGCCAAAACAAACGCGCCGACTCTAGGGAGGCGGCGCGTTCGGTGGAAGCTTCAGAATCAGCCGCCGTTTACTTGGACTTCGCCTGGGAGACCATCTGGTCGTAGATCCACGCGTAGGTCCTTTCCATGCCGGTGCGGAGCGGGATCGAGGGTTCCCAGCCAAAGACTTTCTGGATGAGCGTGTTGTCCGAGTTGCGGCCGTTGACGCCCTTGGGCGCGTCGAGCTTGTAGTTGCGCTTGAGCTTGATGCCGGCGATGGACTCCACGATGTCCACGAGCTGGTTGATGCTCACCTTTTCGGAACTGCCGATGTTGATCGGCTCGACGTAGTCGCTGTGCGTGAGCATCTGCGTGCCCTTGAGGCAGTCATCGACGTACATGAACGAGCGGGTCTGGTTCCCATCGCCCCAGATTTCGATCTCATGCTTGCCGGCGAGCTTCGCGGCGATGACCTTGCGGCACACGGCAGCGGGGGCCTTTTCCCGGCCGCCATCCCAGGTGCCTTCGGGTCCGTAAACGTTGTGATAGCGCGCGACGCGGGTCTTGATGCCGTAATCCTCGCGGAAATGGCGGCACATGCGTTCGCTGAAAAGCTTCTCCCAGCCGTAGCCGTCCTCGGGCAGGGCGGGATACGCATCTTCTTCCTTCAAGCCGGTGATCGAGGGATCGGTCTGCTTGGAGCCATTGTAAACGCACGCGGAGGACGCATAGAAAAAGCGGTCCACGCCGGCGGTTTTCGCGGCCATGAGCAGGTGCGTGTTGATGAGCACGCTCAACATGCAGAGCGCCTTGTTGTTCTCGATGAAGCCCATGCCACCCATGTCGGCCGCGAGATTGTACACTACGGAGGCACCCTGCATCGCCTGGTCGCAGGCCGCCTTGTCGCCCAGGTCCAGGACGACGTTTTCCACGCCGTCGAACTTCTGGTACCAGTGGTCGAAGGTCTTGATGTCCACGCTGCGGATGGGGCCGATGCCCTGCCGCCGCAAGTCCGCCACGAGATGGCCGCCGATGAAGCCGCCGCCGCCGCATACCACCGTCACGTTGTTTTTCATTTGTAGTTACGTCCGACCAAGGTGCCGCAAGTCCGGGCACACACGCGAATCGCCACCCAGCTTGCCGGGAAATTGGCGAAAGGGAAATCAGTTTTTACCTGATCCCTCCCGATCATTTCGGGGTTCCTCTGCCTTCCGCTTGCAGTTAGCGTTTCCCGCGTGCGGACGCTTGGGCTCCACCCGAAAACAAGACGCTGGCTTGGGCGGCTGATTTTGCTCGCCGGTTCCACCGGCGTGGCCCTGCTTTTGTTGGAGGTCGCCGTCCGCGTGCTGCTGCCCAGTTATCATCCCCGGGCGCAGTTGGAGTTTCAATTGCTGACCAACGGGGCGTGGATTGGACCCGCGAACACCACCGTGCGGCTGGCCAACTCAAAGGATGATTTTGACGTGCCGGTGACCTTCAACCCGCTCGGCCTCGTAGATCGCAAAGATGTCCAAGCCGCCCGGGCCGGAGCCTTCTACGCGCTGGGTGATTCGTTCACGATGGGGTGGGGCGTGCGGGAGGAGGAACGGTTCAGCAACTTGCTGGAGCAGCGTCTGGCCGAGCCCGTTTACAACGTTGCGATTCCCAATGATCTGCGTGGCTACCGGCAGTTGCTGGCGTTCGCGGAGGAGCACGGCCCCCGCGTGTCCCGGCTGGTGCTGGGGGTTTGCATGGACAACGACCTGCGTGATTACCGCGAAGTCGCGCCGGCCCGTGCCGTCATTCCGGGCAGTGCGAGGCCAATTTTCAGTCTTCCCCGGGCCCGGCGCTGGTTCCGGGCCCACAGCGCCCTTTTTATTGCCGCCACCCACAACCTGCAAAAATCATCCTCTTCCGCCGGGCGTTTGAGGCCGTGGGCCTGGCCAAGGACGGCGAACTGCCAGCCGTCCGGAACGTGTTCGACGAAGGAATGCTGGCGTCCTGTCGTGACGAGGTGCTGCAAATTGCCAGGGACCGCGAGGTGATCGTGCTGCTCATCCCGACGCGGGGGCTCTGGCGGGGGAGCAATCAGGATACTGAACGCCGGGTCCACGCTCATTTCTCCGGATTATTGCGGGACGCAGGGCTGCGGGTCGTTGATCCCGCCCCGCGTTTTGAACGGGAAGGTCCGCCGCTCCAGTACTATTTCAAAGGTGATCCCCATTGGAACGCGAGCGGCCACCGGGTGGCCGCCGAGGAAATCGCCGCCGAGTTGAAGATACCACCCGCTCCCAAGCGGCCCTGAGTCACCGGCCGAATCGTTCCGGAAAGCCGCTTCCTGCTGGCCGTCCGGGTTAACAAAAAAAGCCGGGGATTGCTCCCCGGCCTGGTGATCGGAATTTCGTGGGCGGTTACGAGCAACCGAGGCTTTCGCCGCAGTTGAGGCACTTGAAGCACGCGCCGTTGCGCACGGCGATGTGGCCGCACTTCGGGCAGGCCGGGGCGTCATGCATGAAGTGTTTCAGCGCGTCGCTCAGGCTCTCGACCTTGTATTCGGTGCGCGTGGTGCTGCTGGTCTGCTGCTTGAGCACCTCGCTCTTCACGAGGATGTCGGTGTCGCCGGAGAGCGGCAGCTCGGGCACGGAGCGGTTCACGCTCTGGCGCTCGATCTCGGTGAGGCCGGGCAGTGGCAGGTTGGGCTGGCCTTCCTTCGCGTTGCTTTCGCGGTAGCCCTCGACGAACTGGAAGGCGAGCCAGCGGAAGACGTAGTCGATGATGCTGCTGGCGCGGCCGATTTCCGGGTTCTTGGTGAAGCCGCTCGGCTCGAAGCGCTGATGGGCGAACTTGCGGACGAGGGCATCCAGCGGCACGCCGTATTGCAACGACATGCTGGTGAGCGCGGCGACGCTGTCCATGAGACCGCCGATGGTCGAACCTTCCTTCGACATCGTGATGAACATTTCACCGGGGGTGCCATCGGGAAAGACACCGACGGTGAGGTAGCCCTCGTGGCCGGCCACGTCGAACTTGTGGGTGAAGGAGGCGCGCGTCTCGGGCAGCTTGCGGCGGAGGGGCTTGCCCACCTGCTCGTGCAGGCGGCCGACTTCCGTCTCCAGCTCCTTGATGCGGTTTTCCAACGTGGCCGTCTGCTCGGCGGCGGTGGCGGCGGCATTGGCGATCTTGTCGCCGCCTTCGTTGGTCTTCTTGGTGTTCAGCGGCTGCGAGCGCTTGGAGCCGTCGCGGTAGATGGCGACGCACTTGAGGCCCATGCGCCAGGCCTGCACGTAGGCGTCCCGCACGTCGCCGACGGTGGCGTCGCTGGGGAGGTTGACGGTCTTGCTGATGGCACCGGAGATGAAGGGCTGGGCGGCCGACATCATGCTGAGGTGCGCCATGTAGTGGATGCTACGCTTGCCCTTGTGGGCCTTGAACGCGCAGTCGAACACTTCGAGGTGGTTGGCCTTGAGGCCGCTCTTGATGGTCTTCCCGTTTTCCTCGACGTCCTCGATGGTGTCGTGCTTCTCGATGTGGGCGATGATGGATTCAATTTCCGTCTCGTTGTAGCCGAGGCGGCGGAGCGCATCGGGCACGCCGCGGTTGACGATCTTCAACATGCCGCCGCCGGCGAGCAGCTTGTACTTCACCAGCGCGATGTCGGGTTCAACGCCGGTGGTGTCGCAATCCATGAGGAAGGCGATGGTGCCGGTGGGGGCGAGGACGGTGACCTGCGCGTTGCGGTAGCCGTGCTTCTTGCCCCGGGCGAGCGCACCGTCCCAAACGCGGCGGGCTTCGTCCTTGAGGTAATTGAACTCCTGGCTGGGCTGGATGTCCTCGACCGCGTTGCGGTGGAGGTGGATGACTCCGAGCATGGAATCGACATTGTCCTTCTTGAGGGGCTGGGTGACCCCGGAGCAACGCGCGTCACGGTAGCCCTTGAAGGGTCCGATCTGCGCGGCGAGTTCGGCGCTCTGCTCGTAGGCATGGCCGGTCATGATGGCGGTGATGGCTCCGGCCAAGGCGCGGCCTTCGTTGGAGTCATAGGGCAGGCCGTAACTCATGCAGAGCGAGCCGAGGTTCGCGAAGCCCAAACCCAGCGTGCGGAAGATGTGGGAGTTCTCGGCGATCTCCTTGGTGGGATAGCTCGCGTTGTCCACGAGGATTTCCTGCGCGGTGATGTAGATGCGCACGGCGGCCTTGAAGCGCTCGACGTCGAAGATGCCGTCCTCGCGCTTGAACTTCATGAGGTTCAGCGAGGCGAGGTTGCACGCGGTGTTGTTGAGGAACACGTATTCCGAGCAGGGATTCGTGGAGTGAATCGGCTCGGTGCCCTTGCAGGTGTGCCACTTCTGGATCGCGCCGTCGTACTGGAGGCCGGGGTCGCCGCAGATGTGCGTGCCTTCGGCGATCTTGTTCAGGAGCGTGTTCGCGTCCTTCTTCTGGAGCGGCTGGCCGGTGGTGCTGGAGCGGGTCCACCATTCCTTGCCTTCGAGCGCGGCGGACATGAACTCATCCGAGACGCGCACGGAGAGGTTTTCATTCTGATACATGACGGAGCCATAGGCCTCGCCGTTGAACGAGCCGTCATAGCCCTGCTCGATGAGCGCCCAGGCTTTCTTTTCTTCCTTCTGCTTGCAGTCGATGAACTCCTCGATGTCGCCATGCCAGTCCCGGAGGGTGTTCATCTTGGCCGCGCGACGGGTCTTGCCGCCGGACTTCACGACGTTGGCGACCTGGTCATAGACCTTGAGGAAGGAGAGCGGGCCGCTGGGCCGGCCGCCGCCGGAGAGCTTTTCGCGGGAGCTGCGGATCGGGGTGAGATCCGTGCCGGTGCCGGAGCCGTGCTTGAAGAGCATCGCCTCGGCGTACGCGAGGTGCATGATGGACTCCATGTTGTCGTCCACGGACTGGATGAAGCACGCGCTGCCCTGCGGGTATTCGTACTGGGTGTGGGCGCGCTCGGCGACGCTGGTCTTGCGGTTCACGAACCAGTTGCCCTTGCCCGAGTTCTTGCCCACGCCGTACTGGTGGTAGAGCCCCACGTTGAACCAGACGGGGGAGTTGAACGCGCCGTATTGGTTGACGCACAGCCAGGTCAGTTCGTCGTAAAAGACCTCGCCATCCGCCTTGCTGAAGTAGCCATCCTTGATGCCCCAGTCGGCGAGCGTGCGGGTGACCCGGTGGATGAGCTGCTTGACGGACTTCTCGCGCTCGGCCTTGGTGGGATCACCGTAGAAATACTTCGAGCAAACCACCTTGGTGGCGAGCAGTGACCAGCTCTTGGGCACTTCGACGCCTTCCTGCTTGAAAATGGTCTTGCCGGAGTCATCGGTGATTTCGGCGGTCCGCCGGTCCCATTCGATCTGTTCGAAGGGCTTCACCTTGGCGTCGGAGAAGACGCGCTCAAGCTGGAGTGATTTCTTACCCGACTTGGCGGCGGGCTTGGAGGTACGTGGGGTGGACACGGCGGCTTTTGACCGGGAGGCGGCAGGGGCGGGGGCGAGCATCGGCTCAGGGGCGTCAATCATCGGTTGCGGTTGGCTAAAGTTGTCGGGCGCTGAGGCATCCTTTTCGTTCACGACCGAACCATACAGCCAGAACAAATCAGACGCCAAGGCTCCGGTCGCTTTTTGGGGTTTTCCCGCTTGTGGCTTACCTCACGGGACACCCCATTGGTTGGGGAGCGGCGGTCAGGCTAGCACTGGGTATAGTGGTGACAAGTAGATTTTGAAAAAAAGTTATCGGTAAGTTATTCGCCACGAAAAGCCTTGAAAACACGGGGGTTGTACGCGGTTTTTGGACCACCGGGAAAACCCGATGTGAATAACTGGTGACACCCAGGTGACTTTTGCGGGGGAACGGAGGCGGATTACCCCTCCAAAGCCTTCGGTGGGGCCAGAACAAACGAGGCCAGCAAGGCCTGCCGGGCCGTGGCGGGCTGACGGAGCAGTGCCACGACGGCGTGGACGTCGGCAGAGCCGGCGTCATGGCGGGCCAGGCGGGTGACGGCGAGCGGTTTGCCGTGCTTCTCGGTCTGGTCGTCCACCCGCTGCATCCGGGCGGCGACCGTCTCGGACAAATCGCCGACATAATCGTAAGATAGCGCGAACAAGGTAGGATCGGTTCGTTCGGCGATTAAGGTCCGGATCATAGCGGGCTTGGCATGAAGAAAATCGAGCGTGCCCGTAATGGAGGCCAAGCCATATCCAAGTACATTGTACAATGGGATGACAACATTAACTTTTCCTCGTCTCAGGAGGCAAGCGTTGATGGCTCCGAGTCTAGTTTTGTAATTCCAGGTCTATCTACAGGCAAACAGTACTTTGTTCGGCTGCTTGCGTGCAACTCCATTGGTTGTGGAACGCCATCTCGAGCTCGAGCGATGTCGGCAGCGCGCGAAGTACAAGTACTTAC
>RFSE01000156.1 GCA_009924135.1 Pseudomonadota bacterium
GCCGGTGTAAACCTGCTTCTGTAATTTGTCTTTCTTCCCTCCAGCTTCACCCCTTTGGGGTGAGGCGGAGCGAAGGCGAGCGTAGCGAGCCGAGCGCAGCCGAACCCCAAAGGGGTGAAGCTGCTCCGCACGCGCAAAACTGGTCGAGAGCGGGCCACGTTGGTTCCCTGTTGGGGTGTCAGCAAACACATCCAACATACAAAACCACATGGCCCACCACACCGATCCTGAACTCTTGAACAACGTCCTTCAACTTCTGACTGAGCAAGGCCACGACGGCTTCGCCGAAGGCCTCCGCCTCCTCGTCAACGAAGCCATGCGCGTCGAACGCCATGAAGTCCTCCAAGCCCAACCCTACGAGCGCACCACCACCCGCCAGGGCTACGCCAACGGCTACAAACCCAAAACCCTCACCAGCCGTGTCGGCCCCATCACCTTCAGCGTGCCGCAAGTCCGGGGCGACACCGCCTTCTATCCCAGCGCCCTGGAAAAAGGCCTCCGCTCCGAGCAGGCCCTCAAACTCGCCATGGCCGAAATGTATGTCCAAGGCGTCTCCACCCGCAAAGTCTCCGCCATCGTCGAGGAACTCTGCGGCTCTACTGTCAGTTCCACCCAGGTCAGCGACTGTGCCAAACTCCTGGACGCCGAACTTCAAAAATGGCGCGACCGCCCGCTGGGGGCCTGTCCCTATCTGGTCTTCGATGCCCGCTACGAAAAAGTCCGCCACGACGGCCAGCTCCGCGACTGCGCCGTCCTCATCGCCCTGGGCATCACCCCCGAAGGCCAGCGCGTCATCCTCGGCGTGAGTGTCGCCCTCAGTGAAGCCGAAGTGCACTGGCGGGCCTTCTTCCACAGCCTTGTCCAACGCGGCCTGTGCGGGGTCACGTTCATCGTCAGCGACGATCACCCCGGCATGGCCGCGGCGCGCCAGGCCGTCTTTGGAGCCGTCCCCTGGCAACGCTGCCAGTTCCACCTCCAGCAAAACGCCCAGGCTTACGTCCCGCGCCTGGAGCAGCGCGCCGAAGTCGCCCGCGCCATCCGCGGCGTATTCGAATGCCCCAGTCGCCTCGCCGCAGAACAACGGCTCAAGGAGATCGTCGCCCACTACGCCAAAAGCGCTCCCAAACTCGCGACCTGGATGGAGGACAACCTGCCGCAAGGCTTCACGGTGTTCACGCTGCCCGCCGCACACCAGCAACGAATGCGCACCTCCAATGCGCTGGAACGCGTCAACCAGGAACTCAAACGCCGGACCCGCGTGGCCCGCGTCTTCCCCAATGAACCATCCCTCCTGCGCTTGATCTCCGCCCTCCTGGCCGAGACCAGCGATGACTGGGAAACCGGAAAAATCTACCTCAACATGGAAAACCAAAACCCGCCCTCAGTTTGATGCTCAATCAATTTACAGAAAAAAAAATTGCCCGGCCCCAGTCATCAAATCCTTGCTCCCCGAGATTGATTGTCTGGGACGAACCGATCGGGAGATTGGTGGCCCAAGTGCTCCACCAGCCAGAAGGCTCATCCGAATCGAACTCAGCCCGCCATTCTTTGACAAAAACTGCAGCATCGTTGGTCAGAGATACAGTGCTCATCTGATTTTGGTCGGCCACGCCATTTTCCGCCGCACCTTTGCCGCGTTGACAAAGCGGTCGTACAGGCTCTGGAGGCAACGCAATCAGTGTCCACTTGCCCAACTTCGATTGTCAAGCTGGGGTTGTCCAAGTTCAACCTGTACAAGGCTTGCTTCATCGAGGCGGCGATGACGTCAGATTGGCACTCAATTCAGCACGGTGACGCGGCTTGGTATTGGTGAAATCAAGGCAACTGTCCGCTTCGAAAGCGCCGTCGCCGCTGCGCTTTGCCGGCGCAGTCCAAGACGGTGGCTGGCGTTCGGAGCGCAATTTCAAGTTGTCACGCCTGCCATTATCGCGCCGATAGGCTTCGGGTGGCACCCGCGTCTCGCGGGTCGGGTTCGGTGTCCCGCCGAATCCGCTGTCGTCCGTGGGGCAAAGCGCGGACGCATTATTAAAGACCCGCGCGTCCTCGTTGCCGACGAACGCCGGCAACGACCCGCGAGCCACGGGTGCCACCCAAGTCGGCTAGATGACGAAGCTGGGAATTGGTAAACCCGATCGCAACTGTCCGCTTCGAAAGCGCCGTCGCCGCTGCGCTCTGCCGGCGCAGTCCAAGACGGTGGCTGGCATTCGGAGTGCAATTTCAAGTTGTCACCCCTGCCCTTCTCCCTGAATCTTGCGGGCAAACAGCAATCGTTTTTCACCATGCCGACGCTTCAACTCCGCCCCGCTGACCAGTGCGCCTTTGACCAGGTTTCCCTCGGGGAGATCATGCTGCGGCTTGATCCCGGCGAGGGGCGCGTGCGGACCACGCGCGAGTTCAAGGTCTGGGAGGGCGGCGGCGAATACAATGTGGCGCGCGGCCTGCGCCGGTGCTTCGGTCAGCGCACGGCCGTGGTCACGGCCTTCCCCGAAAACGACGTGGGCCGGCTGGTCGAAGATTTCATCCTGCAAGGCGGTGTGGACACGCGGTTCATCCAATGGGTGCCGTTCGATGGCATCGGACGCAACACGCGCGTGGGGCTGAACTTCACCGAGCGCGGCTACGGCGTGCGCGGCGCGGTGGGCATCTCGGACCGCGCGAACTCCGCCGCCAGCCAGATGCGGCCGGGCCAGGTGGATTGGGAGCACATTTTCGGCAAGCTCGGCGCGCGCTGGCTGCACACCGGCGGCATCTACGCCGCACTGTCCGAGACCACCGCAGCGGTGGTGCTCGAAGCCGTGCAGGCGGCGAAGCGCCACGGCACGATCGTGAGCTACGATCTCAACTACCGGCCGTCCCTCTGGAAATCCATCGGCGGGCAGAAGAAGGCGCAGGAGGTGAACCGGGCGCTCGCACCGTTCATCGATGTAATGATCGGCAACGAAGAGGATTTCACGGCGTGCCTGGGTTTCGAGGTGAAGGGCGTGGATCACAACCTGGCGAACCTGGAGACGGAGGCGTTCAAACAGATGATCACGCAGGCCGTCGCGGCCTTCCCGAACTTCAAGGTGGTGGCCACCACGCTGCGCACGGTGAAGTCCGCGAGCATGAACGGCTGGGGCGCAATCTGCTGGGCAGGCGGTGAGTTCTTCGAGGCGGAGCACCGCCAAGACTTGTGGATTCTCGACCGCGTGGGCGGCGGCGACAGCTTCGCGAGCGGCCTGATCTACGGCTTCCTCCAGTTCAACGACGCTCAGAAGGCCGTGGACTACGGCGCCGCGCATGGAGCCCTCGCGATGACCACGCCCGGCGATACCAGCATGGCCTCGCTGAAGGAGGTCGAGGCGCTGGTCGGCGGCGGCAGTGCTCGGGTGCAGCGGTAACCTGGGTAGCAGCCGACGTAAGGAGGCTCTGATTATTGGGCCGGTTGCAACCGATGCCCTGATTGCACTCGGCGTTCCGTTACTTCATCGCCTTAGGGTCAACAAGGCGGAAGGATGGAGCCTCCTCACGTCGGCTGCTACACGGTGACGAGTCACACCTTTTTCGTCAGGCTCACGCCCAGCTTCAGCAGCTTCTGGGCATCCGCGTCGGACTTGGCTTCGGCGTAGATGCGGAGGATGGGTTCGGTGCCGGAGCCGCGCAGCATGAGCCAGGAACCGTCCTCGGCACAGAACTTCACGCCGTCGTAGGATTTCACATCCTTGAGCTTGGAGTTGAGCAGTTTCGCGGGCGGGTTGTGCTTGCAGAAATCCATCAGAGCGGCGCGTTTCTCCAGCGGGAAGTGCGTGTCGATACGGCCGTAACGGTGCGGGCCGTAGTCCTTTTCGAGCTGAGCCAGGAGCTTGGTCAGGGGCTTGCGCTCGGTGGCGAGCATTTCGAGGAGCATCAGGCCGGCGAGAATACCGTCGCGTTCCGGGACATGGCCGGGAAAGCCGATGCCACCGCTCTCCTCGAAGCCGAGCAACACCCCGCCCTTGATCATCTCGGCGGCGATGTACTTGAAGCCCACGCCGGTCTCGACGAGTTCGAGGCCGAACGCGGCGCACATCTTGTCCACCATGCTGGTGGTGGTGAGCGCCTTCACGACGCGGCCTTTCTGCTTTCGGTTGACCACGTAGTGGCGGAGCAGCAGGCAGATGAGCTGGTGCGTGGAGATGGGGTTGCCGTGGCCGTCCATGCCGCCCACGCGGTCAGCGTCGCCGTCGGTGACGAGGCAGAGGTCGTGCGGGTGCTTCTTGAGATAGGCCATGCTGCGGCCGTAATTCTTCGCGATGGGCTCCGGGTTGATGCCGCCGAAGAACGGGTCGTGCGCGGCATTGAGCGTCGTGACCTTGCACGTCGTGCCGGCGAGCAGCCGGTCGAAGCACCCGGCCCCGACGCCGAAGAGCGCTTCGTGCGCGAACTTGAGCTTCGAGGCGGCGATGAGCTTGAAGTCCACGAGCTTCTTGATCGCGGTGTAGTAAGGCGGGCAGATGTCCTTCACTGTGATGTGCCCGGACTCGAGAGCCTCCGCGAACGGCATGGCCTGGACCGGTGACTTGTCCAGCAAGGCCTCGACGGCCGAGCAGACTTCCGGCGGTGCGGAACCGCCGAACCACGCCTTGAGCTTGAAGCCGTTGAAGATGGGCGGGTTGTGGCTCGCCGTGATCATGACGCCGCCGATGCCACCCTGCTTCTTCACCGTCCACGACACGGCGGGCGTGGGCGTGGGGCGGTCCGTGAGGGTCACGATGAAACCGTTCGCCGCGAGAATCTCCGCCGTGCGCAGCGCGAACTGGTCGGACAGGAAGCGGCGGTCATAACCGACGACGACGTGGTTCGTGACCCCGGCAACGGAGTTGGCGTTCCAATAGTCAGCGGTGGCCTGCGCCACGCGGCTGAGGTTTTCAAAGGTGAAGTCTTCCGCGATGACAGCGCGCCAGCCGTCGGTACCGAATTTGATTTTGGCCATAAAGTTGGTCGGGGAAGTTAAGCAGGAAACCCGCGTTTGAACACGAAGAAAACCAGAGCCGGGCATGGGAGATTTGCATTTTCGACGCGGATGCGGCTTACTATGCCCATGGCAACCGCGACTGCCCTCAGTCCGCTTGAACGGCCCAAACCCAGGCGGCTCTGGACCTACGCCGAGATGTGCGCCGAGTTCGAGGAAACCAACCTGCCCGTCGAGTTGTGGGACGGGGAAATCATCACGCCGCCTGCGCCCAGCACCAGTCACCAGACCGTCGTGGCCCGTTTTGGAGGAGCGCTGTCAAAACATGTTGAGTCCCACTAACTCGGACGCGTGTTTATCTCACCGCTTGACGTGGTCCTGGGTCCACGCCGGGTCGTGCAGCCGGACGTTCTCTTTATTTCGCAGGATCGGCTGGGCATCATCGGAGACCACATCGCAGGCGCGCCGGATCTCGTGGTGGAAGTCAACTCGCCCGGGAGCTGGCGGCGCGATCGCGTGGACAAGAAGGCACTCTACGAACAGGCTGGTGTGAAGGAGTTTTGGATCATTGACCCGGACGCCGAAGGCATTGAGGTGTTTACCCTGGTCAAAGGAGCATACCGGTTACACGGCCGGGCGGTGGCTGATGCCACGGCCAGCTCAAAATTGTTGCCGGGGTTCAAGGCTACGTTCAACGAGCTGGCGGTATAACGTACCGGCTCAAGGCGTGCTCACCATCGGCTCTTGCCGCACATCAGGAGAACGGCCTATGTCAGCGGCAACGTGGCTTCCGCCGCGCCTTCGCACCGCAAATCCGCCAGCGCCGGGTCGTTCTGCTCCGCAATGCGGCGCATCTTCCGCACGGCGCTCTTGAGGCTGTGCTGGCCGAAAATGCCGGTGCCGCTGACGAAGACATCCGCCCCCGCCCGGGCACACTCGCCCACGGTGTCGAACGTGATGCCGCCGTCCACTTCAATATGGTAGTCCAAGCCCAGCTCGCGCTTCCACGCGGCGGCCTGCTGGATCTTCGGCACGCATTCATGGATGAACGGCTGGCCGCCGAAACCGGGATTCACCGTCATCACGAGCAGCAGGTCGATGTGGTCCAGATAGGGCCGCGCGTTCTCGATGGCCGTGGGCGGATTGACCGCGAGGCCCACCTTCTTGCCGAGCGACTTGATCTTCCAGAGCAGCCCTTCGACGCGGTCGCCGAGTTCGACGTGGACGATGATCTGGTCCGCCCCGGCCTTCACGAACGGGTCGAAGAGAATCTCCGGCTTGGAGCACATGAGGTGAACGTCGAAGAACTTCTTCGTCAGCGGGCGCAAGGTCTTCACCACCTGCGGGCCAAAGGAAATGTTCGGCACGAAGTTGCCGTCCATGATGTCGAGGTGCAGCCATTCGGCCCCCGACTCATCAAAACGCTGGGTCTCCGCCGCAAACCGCCCGAAATTGGCGGCCAGCAGTGACGGTGCAATAATCATGGGCGCGAGGCTAGCGACCGGCAGGCGCAGGGTCAATGCGACGGCGCGCGGAGTTGCCAACCGGCCCCGCGACCACCAAAGTCCCCGCGCTGTCTATGAACCATTTTAACGCCGCCGACTGGGCGGTCATCCTCCTCTACCTCGGCGGCATCATCGGCCTGGGGATGTGGTTCGGCAAGGATCAGCGGACGACGAAGGACTACTTCCTCGGGAGCAAGGACACGCCGTGGTGGGGCATCGGCCTGTCCATCGTCGCGGCGGAAACCAGTGCGCTGACCATCATCGGCGTGCCGGCCATTGCCTACGGGAGCAACATCCTCTTCATCCAGATGATCGTTGGTTACGTCATTGCGCGCATCATCCTCGCCGTGGTGATGGTGCCGCACTACTTGAGCGGCGAGATTTATTCGCCCTACCAACTGCTCGAAACGCATCTTGGTCGCGGCCCGCGCAAGCTGGCGGCGGGTTTCTTTCTCTTTCTTGAAACCATGGCGGCCGGCGTGCGCGTGTACGTCGCGTGCATCCCCGTCCGCCTGATGCTCGGTGAAACGATCTGCAGCCTGGGCGGCCTGGTGGACCCGATCCTGGGGGCGATCCTGCTCTTCGTCGGCCTGTCCCTCCTCTACACCTATATTGGCGGGGTGAAGGCAGTCATCTGGACGGATGCCGTGCAATTCGGACTGTTTCTCGCCGGCGGATTGTATGCGCTGTGGTTCATCCCGACGCTGATCGACGGAGGTTGGAGCGGGGCACTGGCGAGGGCGGCGGAGGCCGGAAAACTACAATGGTTGAACACGCACTTCACCTTCTCCGCGCCGTTCAACATCTGGATGGGCGTCATCGGCGGGACCGTGATGGTGTTGTCCACGCACGGGGCCGAGCAACTCATCGTGCAACGCGTGCTCGCCTGCCGGAACGTTGCCGACGGCCGCAAGGCGCTGGCCCTGAGCGCGGTGCTGATCTTCCCGCTGTTTCTGATCTTCCTGCTCGTGGGCGTGATGCTCTGGGTGTTCTACCAAAGCCACCCGTTCCAGATTCCACTGCCCGAGGCTCGCCCCGGCATCAAGTCCAACGACTTCATCTTCCCCATCTTCATGATGACCGAGGTGCCGCATGTGCTGAAGGGCTTCCTCATCGTGGCCATCCTCTCGGCCGCGATGTCCTCGATCAGCTCGGCCATCACCTCGCTCGCGTCGGTGTCCACGATGGACTTCGTGCGGCAGATGCTGAAGGACAAGAGCGAAGACTATTTCCTGCGGTTCAGCAAATACTCCACGGTCTTCTGGGCGGCCGTGCTGGTCTTCACGGCATGGCTGACGCGCGAAGTCCAGTTCGTGCTCAACGCCGCCTTCTCGCTGCGCGGCCTCACTAGCGGTGCCCTGTTGGGCAGCCTGATCCTCGCGCTGTTTTGGCGGCGCGTCGGCGCCCGGGCGACGATGGTTGGCATGACCACCTCGCTGATCGTGATGAACCTCCTCTACTGGCCGGCGAACCTCCCGGCCACGAAGGACTGGTGGAAAGCAACCTTTGGGGGCGAAGTCTTCTGGCCCTGGTTCACACTCATCGGCACCAGCGTGACCCTTGGAATGGCGTTCGCCACGCGCGCCCTTTTCCCCGAGCCGGCCAAACCTGACGGAGCGGAATAAGCGCACCGCCCTTGACCTTTGGGGGATAAGCCATGATATTACGGCTGCTGACCGGGGGCGTACTGGTTTCGACTTGGGAGATGCGCCAGAGGCGGCATGCCGAGGACGGTTCGTTAGCCTCGTTAATCATCGAACCAAAACATAAGAGCTAACGAAGAGTTGGCCCTCGCGGCCTAAACCACCGCGACGTTCACCGGCAGACACCTGCTATGTCGAGTGAACGCCATTTGCAGGCATGGCTGAGGGCGGAGACCGCGCGCCGGCAGCCGAGAAAATTTCATGCGGACTAAGCAGCGGGTATCGAGTTCAGGCGCCATCCCGTAGCCGACAAATTTGCCTGGACTAAGCATGTAGTCGCGGCTGGTAATTCCACCAAGGACGGGGGTTCAATTCCCCCCGCCTCCACCAGTATTTAAAGGGGTTTTTCAAAATAGTTGACCGCTTCCTAACAACGTCCTAACATTCGGGCATGAAGTTGCCGAGCTTTCCGCAGGTCATCACCAAGGGTAATTCCCGTGTCACCATCTACCGGCAGGACCGCACCAAGCAAGGAAAGGGCGAGTCATTCCTTGTTGCTTTCTATGAAGCTGACCAACGCCGGCTCCGGGCATTCGCCAGCTACGATGCCGCCCGCGCTTGTGCCGAGCAAATCACCGGCAGCGTAAACGAAGGCGACGTTAAGACGCTGGTGTTGAAGGCCGACCAAAAAGCAGCATACCTCCGCGCTGTAGAAGCTCTCCGCCCTACCGGGCTGGCACTTGATGTGGCGGCCATCCAGATCGCCGACGCGCTCGCCCGGCTCCAAGGACGAACTCTGTCCGAAGCTGTCGGCTACTTCACGGAGCGGATGCTTACGGTGAAGCGCAAACCGGTTGCGGAAGTCGTGGCGGAGTTCCTCGCCGAAAAGGAGAAGCGCACGAAACGGGGCACGCCAGCATCGGCCATCTACCTGAACAGTTTACGGAAGCGGCTGAACACCTTCACGAACGCTTTCCAGTGCGAATTGGCGGACGTAACACCTGAGCAGGTCAGACTGTGGGCGGATGGCCACGAATGGGGCGCACGGACAAGGTTCAACGCGTTGACCCAGCTTCGCACCCTTTTCAGCTTCGCGCGGGCACGCGGCTACTACGCCAAAGATGATGACGTGCTTGCGGGCATCGAATTCGGCAAAGGCGACGGCGGCACAATCGGCATTTTCACGCCGGATGAAATGCGCCGACTAATGGCGGCAGCAAAGCCGGAGATCGTCCCGTTTCTCGCCATTGGTGCTTTCGCCGGACTGCGCACGGCGGAAATTACCCGGCTCGACTGGTCAAAGGTGAACATCACCAAGAGGTTTATCGAAGTCACCGCAAAGAGTGCCAAAACCGCCTCCCGGCGCATCGTTCCAATGACCGACAACCTTGCCGCCTTCCTCACTCCCTACGCGAAGGCCATCGGGCCAGTGTGCAACCTGGTGCGCCCGGAGAAGCATTCCGGGGAAGTGGCGGGGCGCGCGGCAAAGGTCACTTGGAAGCACAATGCTTTGAGGCACTCATTCATCTCCTACCGGCTGGCCGTGACTAAGAACACAGCCAGCACGGCCTTGGAGGCTGGAAACTCACCAGCAATGGTGTTCGGTCATTACCGGGAGTTGGTCCACGATGAGCAGGCAAAGGAATGGTTCAGCATCATGCCAACCATGACAGAAGCGACGAACGTGGTGCCGATGGTGCGTGCAGCGTAAACCGGTGACAGTTGGCTACTTTCTGACCGTCTGATTGTCAAAGGAGCGCAGTTCATTCGCGATAGCCTCCAAGGGTGCGAGGTGCGACAGCAACGTCTCCCGGTAAGATTTTACTCGCTCGTCTTTGGCAGACAAATCCGATGCCCCTTTCTGTTTCCGGTAGGCATCCTGAATGAGTCGCGAACTTTCCCGGAGACAGTCGCTGGTTTTAAGGAAAGCGACCTCTGGGCTGGGGACTCTAGGAAGCCGATTCTCCTGCCTCCATATCTTTTCCCGCCGCCGAATTTTTTCCTCTTTTGACTGGCTCGCCTTTGCGGCCTGCTGCCGCTCTAGCCACGCGCAAAACTTTACGGTTTCCGGAAAATAGTAGTGCCCGCCCTTTGTGGACCGAGCCCCAGGAATGCGCCCATCGGCGGCCATCCGTCGCACCGTCATGCAGGAAACACCCAGCCGCTTCGCGAGTTCAGTAGTCTTCACGCAGCTTTAAGTCGCACAAAGTCGCACACGCGTCAAGAAACAGTCTTCCTGCGGTTGACTTCCCGCCTAAACGTATGACGACTAAGTCACCACGCAACAGTAACGGCGAACTCCCTCAGGGAGTCGACAACGGTCTTTTGACCAAGGCGCAGCTCGCCCCGCGCCTTCAAATCAAACCACGAACACTGGATGCCTGGATGGCTGCCGGGCTGGTGCCATACCTCAAAATCGGACGCGTCGTCCGGTTTGACTGGCCGGCAGTCCAAGCCCGCCTGACGGCCAGCTACACTGTGCATGGGGGTGCCAAGTGAACCTTCCCTGCCCCACCCCAATCCCCGAGATCAACTTCGCGGACGTCGTGCGCCGATTAGAGCCCCGCGTGCTGGAGTTGGTACCGGTCGGGGAGATCGAACACCACCTGCGCCGGTTCGCACGGCAGCTTCGCCTGTCGGCCGAGATCGACGCACAGGCGGGAAAGGATGCTGGCCTATGAACACCCAGTCCCTTCACCTCGACAAGATCGACACCAACGCCGGAACCCAAATCCGCGCGCGGGTTGACCTGGATACCGTTGACCAGTACGCGGAGGCGATGGCCGACGGGGCGCAATTCCCGCCCGTCACTGTGTTCGATGACGGAAACCAATTCATCCTCGCCGATGGCTTTCACCGCGTCATGGCAGCGGCGCGGAATGGCTTCAATGACATTCTGGCCGACGTGCGCAAGGGCACCAAGTTGGACGCGCTCAAGTTCGCTTTGGGCGCGAATGCGGCGCACGGGTTGCGGCGCACGAATGCCGACAGGCGCCGCAGTGTGGAACTTGCGTTGCAGGAATGGCCCAAACTCAGCGACCGGGAGATCGCGAAGATTTGCGCCGTGTCCAATAACTTCGTGGGCGAGGTTCGGTCTCAACTGTCATCCGATGACAGTTCAGTCAGCCCCACCACCCGCGTCGGCGCGGATGGTAAGGAGCGAAGAATGCCCACGAGGAAGATCGACAAGGTTGCGGAACTTTTGGCGCTTATAGACCGCGCGTGGCCTGAGTTAAAAACACTGGAGGCCAAAATGCGGAGAGGAGTTGCGACCAAATCAGAACTCTTGGACGCCGCCGAAATCTGCCGAGCCATCGCAAACTGGCTGGAGTCCTACGCTGACAGTCTCGACCGGAAAGGAGCGCCCCGCCCATGAAAAAGTTCACCACCAAATTCTCGCGCATCTCCGGTTCGACCGATGAAAAAATCCGCCGGGCGCTTCGCCACGGTTGGCGGCCTGGACTTGGTCCCGTCGGAGAGTTCGCACGCAAACGTAGCCGGCAGATGAAAGGAACGGACGTATGAGCATGACCTTCACCAAGCTGTTTTCGAGCATCACGGAATCCAGCATTTGGATGCAGGACGATCAAACGCGCATTGTGTGGGTTGCCATGCTCGCCATGGCAGACCGGCGCGGGCGCGTGTGGGCGGCAATCCCCGGCCTTGCCAACCGCGCGCGGGTGCCTTTGGCCGCAGCGGAAAAGGCCATTGCTTGCTTCCTGGCACCAGACCCCTACTCGCGCACCAAGGACCACGACGGACGGCGCATCGAGGAAATCGACGGCGGCTGGCGGCTGCTCAACTACGAAAAGTATCGCAACGTCCGGGATGATGAAGACCAGCGGGCCAAGGATGCCGAGCGCCAGCGGCGACACCGCGCAAAGTCCGCACCTGTCACGCCAATGTCACGGAATGTCACGCGCGGTAACGACAATGCAGAAGCAGAAGCAGAAGCAGATACACCCAAGGGCGCGGCATCCGCCGCTTGTGTCGGGTTTGAAGCCTTTTGGGAAGCCTACCCAAAGAAAGTTGCCAAACCGGCGGCACTGAAATCTTACAGGGCGGCCATCAAGTCCGGCGCGACCATCGAAGCCATCCTCGAGGGGGTGAAGCGGTGGGCATCCACCGTGGATTGGAGCAAGGACAGCGGGCAGTACATCCCGCACCCTTCAACGTTCCTGAGTCAGCAGCGCTGGATGGACTCGCCTCAAGTTGCCGCCGTCGGGGCTGAGTTCTGCGAAGGGTGGCGAGACAAACCGCACAGCCAAATGACGCCAAGGGAGCGCGTCGCCTACGCCCAAGGCTAGACCACGACCAAGATGAACACCCCGCACCATAACCTGTCAGCCGAGCAAGGCGTCTTGGGTTGCCTGCTCTCCGACCACGCCGACGAGTACCACGACGCGCTTGCCGCCGGACTCAAACGCGAATGGTTTTACGACCTGCGGCACGCGCGGATTCTCCAAGCCATCCGCGAGCTTGAATTGTCCGGTACGCCGTCAACCTTGATTGCAGTCAGGCAGTCTTTGGGCGACGCGCTGCCAAGCGTCGGCGGGATTGCCTACCTGGTGGACTTGCAGAACAGCAGCCCCTCTCCGTCGGCGCTTCCTCTCTTCATTGACCAATGCCGGGACGCGTTCTTGAAGCGCAAGGCCGCCGCCATTGCAGCGGAGGGGCTCGACTTGGCCCAAGGCGACGCCGACGGCGAACGCGTCTTGAAGTGCATTCTGGACCGTTCCACTGAGGCGCTTGACGAGGCGATGCACAAGGATTCCGAAACCGGGAACCGGCTTTCTCTCTGCCTGGCTGACTCGCTCGAAAAGCGGAAGGCGCTCGCCGACGCCGGGAAGCGCAGCGGGATTCCGACGGGGTTGCGGGAGTTAGACCAGCAGACGGACGGGTTGCAGCACGGGGAGCAGTTCATCATCGGCGCGCGGCCTGGTGCGGGCAAAACGGCGCTGGGCCTGACGCTGGCGGCGGAGATTGCCCTCCGGCAGTCAGTTCCCACCTTGATCGTGTCGTGCGAAATGTCCACCGCCGCACTGCTCACCCGGTTGTGTTCCATTTCGACGGGCATCCCTTTGAGCGCGTTGCGGCACGGTAGCTACAGCGAACAAGAGATGAAGCGGCTGCTCACGTTTAACACCACGCTCGCCAAATCCCCGCTGTTCATCTTTGACGCGATTGCGGGCGCGACGGGTGGGCAGGTTGCGGCGGTAATCCGGCAACACGCCCGCCGGCACGGGGTGCGGTTCGCGCTGGTGGACTACCTGCAAAAGCTCCGGCCCGACCGGCGCGGGGAAAAACGCACTTACGAAATCGGCGAGGTAAGCGGGGAACTGCGGGCCGCTGCCGTTGCGTCTGGCGTGGCACTGGTGACGTTGGCACAGGTGAACCGGGATTCTGAGAAGGGTCCCGAGCCGCGCGCGCCGAGGGCATCCGACCTTGCCGACTCCGGCCAGATTGAGCGCGACGCCGACACCATCGGGTTGCTTCATCGGGACCGGACGGACCCGCGCAAGGCATCGTTCACCATCGCCAAACAACGCGACGGCGAGGTAGGCGAGATGCACCTGGTGTTCAACGGCCCGCTCACCCGCTTTGAAAACCCGGCAAAGGATTCGCCCTATGAATGACACCGAGCTTCATCACCACCTTGAGCAGATGGACAGACTGCGGCGGGAGTTCCACGCGTGTTACACCGGGACCATCGCAAACGAGCGCCGGGCATGGCGTGAATTCCTCATTGAACATGGCATCCTCGCCGACGCGGTTATGCCGGACACCATCACGAAATGAACACCCGCGCCTGTAGCGTGACGCTACAAGACCAGACCCCCACCCCCTATAACCAGTATTCTTAACCCTTCGCCCGAACAGGTTGCCAAAGAACCCCGACTTGTCGGTATGAGCAGTTCTCGCAATTAGTGTCCACCACCGCCATTTATGAAGAAACCCAAGCCCAAAATCACGATTACCGCACTGTCGGAACAGAGCGGACTTCACAGACAAACAATTCGCCTGCGTCTCAAAGATGCTGCCCTATACCCTCCGTCCGGTCATTC
>RFSE01000157.1 GCA_009924135.1 Pseudomonadota bacterium
CCGGAAGGTGTCTCACTTTTCGAGCGCCACCCGCCGCACTTTTCGACCGCCGCTTACACAAGTGATCAGTCATCACCAATACGCCACCGGGGACGCTTTGAAGAACCTTGCCAGACACGAGCGCAACTCCTGAGAGTTTCAAATCCGCCTCGGTGCATACCTTGTTTTTGAAAAGATAGAGATCGGCTGCGTTGACGGCGGTAATAGTAATCAGGAGGGCGAGCAGGGTTTTCATGGGAAGCCAAACGATTTGTTCACTGGTTTTGTAAGGTACTCAACCGCATCGCCCAAACGGTGATTGGCAAGTGGTACGCCGCTCGGGGCCGGATGCAACCGGGAAAACGGCCAGCGGTTGCCCACGGTTGCCTAAATTCACCCCATTGGAGTGCTTTGCTCTTGATTGCCTAGCATTGGAAAGAGAAGCGGAGGAAGTGCGTTTTAACCAATAAAAACCGGTGTTTTATGAGGTTTTGAAGTGGTGGGCTGGCAGGGACTCGAACCCTGGACCAATGCCTTAAAAGGGCACTGCTCTACCAACTGAGCTACCAGCCCGCCAAATGTGCCGCGCCGCCGGACTCGCGCCCGGCGCAACGCGGGCGGGAAACCTAATCAACGGGCCGCAAACGGTGCAAGCCCATTTCCTCTCGGTTCATGAATACGCGCTGGTTGCGGCCGCTACGGCCCATTGCAGGCTTGCAACCCAAACCGTGCGGAATACCATCCTGCGACACTACCTGATGGTGGAGTCCCATTGCGCGGCGGCTTTCGTGCAGTCATCGACCTTGGCCCAGAGACGGCGTAGCGTGTCAGCGGAGACACCTTCCTCCTTGGCCACTTCTTCCTGTAATTTACGGACTCTATGATTTCTTTCAGGCCGCTCATAGACACCCCTCGTGAACGATTTACGGTACGCCGTTCAGCAACGGCGCAAGGCGCAGTCCCAAGCTTGGCGGGCCCTCGTTCATTTTTTTGACCGGCTACGGCGGACGCGGCGGGCGGCCTTCCGGCGTGGGGCGTGTGTGAAGGCGCGAATTTTCAGGTCGAGCAAAACGTGGCAGCGGAGGATACGATGGTAGAAGACCAGGTCCACATGCTCGTGGCGGTTGCCGACCGTGATGCGCTTTTGACGGGCCTCGAAGCAGAAGCCCGCGCCGAGTTCGAGGAGGAAGGCTTGCAGGTGGTCAAGCAGCGCGGTTTCGAGATCATTCTCGGAATAGGCCGGGCGCTCGGTCAGGCCGGTGAATTCCAGGACGTAGGGATCGCGCAGGAGATCGGCGATGTCGGACGGACGGTTCTGTTGCTGGGCCCGGCGCAGGACGGCGGCCTTGTCCTTGGAGAGGCCGGTGCGCTCGAACAGGAGCGAGCCGATTTGCCGCTGCAACTGGCGCACGGACCAGCGGCCCTTGAGGCATTCGTTCTCGTAGAAGATGCGCTTGAGCGGATCGTCGAGCCGCAGGATCTCGAGCAGGTGCGACCACGTGAGCTGGAGGACGAGCTGCGGCGAGAGCGGTTTGATGCCGGCGGGCAGCGGTGCCAATTCGTCAGACACTGTCTGACGAATTGCGGGAAGCGCCAAAATCAACCCGCCGGGTGGCGTCTGGTGAACCTCAACCCCGGCCTCAGTGAATTCGTCAGACACTGTCTGACGAATTGGTTTGGCGGCCCAATCCGGGAAAAAACCGGACACCGCCTGGCTGATTTGTGGATAGCTCCAGTAGAACTGCCGACACTGCTTGAGGTTGGTTGCGGAGAAGCCCGTCAAATCGCGGGCGGCCAGATCAACGGCCATCCGTTCGATCAATTGCTCGCCATATTTGGCGCGGTCTTCGCCGAGTTGCTCGAACTCCACGAGGTAGGCCCCACCATCCAGTTGCGCACCACCAGCGCCTGATTGGCCACGCTGGCCACGCGTCCGCCCAGTGCCTGCGAGGCGGACTCAATGGCGCGGATGAGTTGACGGTATTTCATGGTCCCCGTGATACATCAACCCGCAGGGTGACACACCGGCGGTTATTTTTTCAACCCCACGCTGCTGGCGCGTTTGGCGATCTTGCGGCTCGTCAGCACCTTCGTCACGGTGCCGGTCTTGAGGTACTTCTGCTTCACGGTGTCCAGAATGGCGTCGCGGTGGTCGTAGAGGCGCTTGAGCTTGCGCGGTTTCACGCGCGAGAGCATGTAGGCGGTGAGGAGCGGCAGGGCGATGGTGCTGTCGGTATAGCAGACGACGCTGTCGGGAAGCTTGTCCGGGTCCACCTTGCCCCAGCTCACGGCTTCGGCGGGCGTGGCGCCGCTCAGACCGCCGGTGTCGGGACGGGCGTCGGTGACCTGGAGGAAGTAGTCGTGACCCTTTTCCTGGATGCCGAGGACTTCCTGAATCTGCGGCTCGGTCTGGAGCATGAAGTTCTTCGGGCTGCCGCCGCCGAGGATGAACACGCTGCTGGTGTGGCCGGTGGACTTGGCGTGATAGACGATGGCGGCGGTCTGGTTCACGTCGCGGTTCACGTCGGGCAGGAGCGCCGAACCGCGCATGGCCATGGCGGCGACGTTCATGCCGATGCTGGAGTCGCCGGGGCTGCTGGTGAAGATGGGGATGCCGCACTCGTAGGCGGTGGCGAGGACGGAGGAATCTTTCAGCCCGAGCTTCTGGCCGCGCGCGGCGACGTACTTGCCGAGGAGGTAATGGAATTCATCGGTGCCCATGGCGCGCTGGAATTCGGGGCCTTGGATGACTTCGCGCACGAAGGCGTCGGTGTCCAGCAGCACGTTGTAATCAAACAGCACGTCGTAAATGCGGATGACGCCGTCGCGATGCAGCTCGGTGTCATCGAGGAACGGCGTGCCGCTGTGCAACTTCATGTCGAGGCCGAAGTGCAGGTCGTGGTAGAGGTTCGCGCCGGTGGAAATGATCCAGTCCACGAAGCCCGCCTTCATGAGCGGAATGAGGCAGGACTTGCCCAGGCCGGCGGGCGTGAGCGCGCCGGTGAGGCTCATGCCGATGAAGCCGTCGTTGGGGAGCATCTTCCGGGCGAGGAGCTGGCTGGCCTCGCGGAGCCGGCCGCCGTTGTAGGCGAGCATGACCTGGTCGATCAGGTCGGCGGCGGAGATGTCCTTGCCCACGCCCAGGGGGTTGAGGCGCGGATAGGCGGCGAACTTCTTGGAGATTTTGGGACCGGAATTTTTGCTCATAACGCGCGGCGAGTGTTGCGGAAGAAACGGCAAAGGCAAGTGGAGTTTGCGCGCGAATCGAGTTCACGCAGGCGGACTTCGTGGGGGTTGACAAAGTGGTTCGGGCCAGCAGGAATGCACGGGACATGCATTGCGATCGGCTAATCTGCCACTGGGCCGGGACCGGCTCCACACTGGTCTGTGTGCGGTGCGGTTGACAACCTCCCTGCCTGCGTGGCTCTGAAGTATGACTCAACCCTGATGGAGCGCTTCTTCGGCACTCCTGGGGAAATTCTATTGTCTGCCGATTCCGCCGACCCGGTCGTCTGGATAAACTATGCTGGTCCGGTATTGCGTTACCAACTCTTCCTGCAAATCGACCGGGAAGTGGTGGCGGTCTCTGGAGACACGGTTACGCCATTTGGTGGCCATTCGATGTATGAGATTTATGTTCCTTGCACTGAAGTCGTCGGGACTCCCGACGGTTATCTTCCAGGCCACATTTGCCTTTCGTTTTACTACGGTGATCCAAGCCTCCAGACAAACTGTCAGATGACCATCAGAAAGCGTCCGGACGGGGAACTGAAAGTGTGGCCTGCGCTTCAGCTTCCTCCAGCACACTCCATCATCGCACAGCGCCGAACGGACGAGGGGTAACACCCAACGCAAAGGTGAGCTGCTCCGCCGCCACCAGCGCCGCCGCATCGAAACCCAGATCGCGCAGGGTCGCAGCGAAGTCGGCGGAGAAACCGTGCGTGGTAAAAACCCGGCGCGGGCGTACCTGCCGGACGAATTCGATCAACTCATGGAAGTCCGCGTGGTCGCTTAACGGAAACGCGGCATCCACGCCGGACCGATACTTGCAACTGCTCTCCATCGCCCAGCCGGTGGCGACCGCGAGCCGGCAGGGACCGAGCGCGGCGCGTTGGGGCGATTGCGCGAAGGTCGGCGGGCAGATGAGCACGCGGTCTTTCGGAGTCGAGTCGGTGAGCGCTTCGTATGTGCCCAGCCGCATGCCGCACTCTTCGTAAATGCGGGCCAGCGGCAGGACGGCTTCGTGGACGGCGACGGGCAACCCGCTGTCGGCGAGCAGGCAGAGCAGTTCCTGCGCCTTGCCCAGCGTCCAGCCCAGCAGCACCGGGGTTGCCCCGGCAGCCCGGGCGGCGTGGCAGAATTGGAGCAGCTCGGCCGCGATTTGACCCGTAGGCGGGAAGACGTAGGCCGGCCGGCCGAAGGTGGTTTCCATCACGAGCCAGTCGCAGCCCACCCCGGCGGAAAAATCGCACGGCTCGCAGGCGTTTGTGCCGGGCGATGTGGTCCGAGTGCGCGTGACTGACGACGGCCCATTCGTCCGCGCCGCGCGCGTCGTGAGCATCCAGCCACACGGCGAGCTCAGGGAGGTGCACCGCGCCCCGCTCGAAGCGGAAGGGCTGGGGGCGCAGTGTCATCACGGGCAATGGTCGTGCACCCGCCCGGAAGATTCAATGCGGCAAGCGTAGCACAACTGCGTCGCCTGCGGAGAAGCCATTCAAGCGGCCTTCGCCACCGCAGGTTGCCCATTGTTGCCGACCAGTTGAGCGCCGGCGCGGCGGCAGAGGGTAACGAACTGTTCCTCGGCCAGGTTGAGCCGACGGCCGCGCCGGTGCAGCACGCCCCAGTTGCGCGTGAGCTTGCGCCTGCCCAGCGGCAGGGCCACCAGCGTCCCGGCGGCGATCTCCTCGCGGGCCACCCAGGGGGCAAGAATGCTCACGCCCAGCCCGCGCGCGACCATTTCCCGGATGGAACTCATGCTGCCCACCTCCATCATCGTGAGCAGGGTCATGTCTTCATGGCGAAAATAGTTCTCCACCACGCGCGAGGTGTAGCTCGCCCGGCTGTAGAGGATGTAGGGCTGGGTGGCAATTTCGTCCCGCACCACCTGCCGCGCGACGGCCCACGGATGACGGGAGCTGACCAAGAATTGCAGCTCGTCGCTGAACAACGGCACGAATTCGACGCCCGCCTCCGGGCCCGGCTCCAGACTCAGCACCAGGTCCGCGTGACCGTTGTGCAACAGGTCCAACGCCTCGCTGACATCCGCCGAGGCCACGGTGACCTGGCATTGGGGGAACTGCTCCTTGTGCTGGGTGAGCACGGTGGGCAGGAGGGCTTCGCACGCGGCTTCGCTCGTCGCGAGGCGCAGATGCGTGCGACCCCATTTGCCGAGCCGTTCGAGCGCGGCGCGGGCCTGCGTCATTTCATCCAGAATTCCCTTGGCGTGGTGCAGGAGCTGTTCACCGGCGGGGGTGAGAGCAACGGATTTGCCCACCCTGTCAAAAAGGCGACAGCCCACATCCTCCTCCAGCGCCTTGATGGCGTGGCTGATGGCGGACTGGGTAAGGAACAAATCCTTGCCGGTTCGGGTGAAACTGCCCGTATTCGCGAGGGTGACGAAGGCACGGAGCTGTCTGCTGTCGAGGGGTTCACTCATGTAAAGAATTTAGTTCATCGCTTGCCGCAATAACTCTCAGCAACCGCCGGGCCATGTTCGCAGAAGTTGGCATTGCCGACGCTAAAGCCCAACACGAGTGACGCAACTCACACGGATCGAATGGATAACATTAACAGAATATCGTCCCTGCCACTCCGGCCTCCTGCGTCACGGCACCCATTTCTCAACCGGGTCGGCCAAGCTCTCGGGGCCGGAGCGCCGGTCGCGTTGCAGCTCTTCAGCAAGACCGGGAACGGCTTGCCGATGGCTTTTACGAAGACCTTTGATCCGGTCATCCAGATTTTGCGCCCCGTCTCGCCGCTTGCTGGGCTCCCGCTGGGGTTGGTGTTGTTCCTCGGCGCGGGCAAGCAAGCGAGCGAGGTGGGCGCGCTCTCTACTATCGCCATCTGCGCGATGCTGCCCTCGGTGATGCCCAGCTTCGTCCTGAACCGCCTGATGAACCCGGTGGAACTACGCCTCAAAACCGCTTGAACCCATGAAAAACGCCAAAGCCGCCCCCCGGTCACCGAAGGCCCGGCGCACCCCGGTAAGGAAGTCCTCCGGGGCCCTCACCCAGATCGTGCGCGTGTTGAAGCGTCCGGCGGCAACAGCAAAACCGCCCGCCATGGCCCCCGTCGCGCTGAAGCTCTGTGCGCCGGCGGCGAAGGCGGTGTTTGTCGCCGGCTCCTTCAACGGCTGGCAGGTCGGCCCGACGCCGTTGCGCCCGGGCAAAGGCGGTGAGTGGCAAGGTGAGGTTAAACTCACCCCGGGCCGTTACGAATACCTGTTTGTCGTGGATGGCACCTGGCTGCCGGACCCGGCGGCAAACGAGGTCGCACCAAACCCTTTTGGCGGTTGGAACTCGGTGTTGTCGGTCAACTGAACACCCCATGATTTCGGAACCGCTTCACGCAAAGGCAACCAGTGAGCATAGGAGGGACGGGATTTCTTCCCGCATTTCGGACACCCAACCCCGCGTCCGCTTCCCACATCACCGCACGCTTCGAGGCCTTTGCGTGAAGCCCCTTTCTCAGGCCGCATCTTGAGCTGAAATCCGTCTCGAAGGCCTGCCCATAAATGCCGCGCTGCGCGCGTGAGTTCTCAGGCTTGCCTTATCTGGCGTCATTGCCCCGTCACCAGCCAGCGTGCGGCTTCATCCACCCAGCCAGTGTTCCAGTGGTGCTTGCGCTGCGGGCCGTCGCGGTAGGCGTGCGGGATTTTCAATTCTTCCATCAACGAGTGCGCCTGTTGCGTCGGAGCGCGGAAATTGTCGTAGCCCATCAGGAGCAGGCGCGGCTCCGAACCGAGCGCCGCGCCGCGTTCGCGCAGCAGATTCGGTATGCGATACCGCTCAAAGTTCTCCTGGGTGCCGGCAATGCCCGCCATGCCGTAGAGGCCGCGTTCCATCATCAGCGGTGAATCCCACGCGGCCGCCCTCCCAAAAGTTTCAGGGTTGCGCAGGAGGAGACTCCACGCGCCCCAGCCGGATTTGCTGAAGCCCAACAGCAACCGGCTGTCCCGCCCTGCGCGCACGGGATAGGTGCGCTCGATGAACGGCACCACGACCTTGAGAAAGTAAGTCTCCTGCCGCATGCCCGGATCGGTCGGATGATCGCAGTACCACGGCAGGTGGCTGAACGTCGGGTAAACGCAGATCACGTTGAGCCGGTCGGCCAGCTCCAGTTTGGCCGCTTCGGCCAGCGGGCTGCCCCAGCGTGATTCGTCCTGCGCCTCAACCGGGAGCAGGTAAAGCACCGGCACGCGCTGGCCGGCCGTGAGTTTGACCGGCACGCGCACGTAGAGCTTGGTGGTGCCGGCCTGGTACTCGGACTGCACCTCGTGCACGACAAAACCATTGGTCGCTGCATGGCTCGTGGAAATCACCGGTTCGGCCGCCGTAACCGTTCTGCCGACCACGAGCAGAGCTGCGAGGACCCCGAGCGGGTTTTGGAGGAATGACTTTGCCAAAGTGAACATGCCGACAGGCTACCGGTCCCGTAAGCCAAGGCAAGCGGCGGGGACCGCCCAAGACGCAGCCCAATTTCCTGGCACCTCATGAGCCCCAGGCTTCAGCCCGGAGTCCGTTGGCCTTGCTGGTGCCAAACTGATTCAACCGTTTGGCGAGGAGGCAGCAGAAAGGGAGCGAGGCGACGAAGTTGTAGGCCTTCGGTTCCCTCTCCTTTTGCGGAGCAAGGGGGTGGGGTGAGGGGTGGCGTGCGTGGGCGAAGGTGGCCGCACCCCTCATCCGGCCTCCGGCCACCTTCTCCCCTCGCTCCGCGGAGGGAGAAGACTCCCCAAGCGGCACCCCGGAGCCAAGTAACTGAGCTGTGCCCGAACGCCAAATCAACACAAGTCCGCATAAGGTTTTCCCTGATGTAACGAAATCACCGCATTTGCGTCCAAAGCCGTTCATGCAACCACAACCATCGGCCCGCGTGCTGGCGGTGGACGACAATGCAGAAATACTGCACATCGTCACCAAGACGCTGGCACGCGTCGGCATCGCCACCACGATCGCCCAATCGGGTGACGCGGCGCTGGCGCTCGTGGCGAAGACCCCTTTCGACCTCATCTTGTTGGACAACAACATGCCCGGGCTCACCGGGATGGAGGTCTGCCGGCAGCTCAAGGCGGACCCGAAATGGTGGGCCATCCCGATCGTCTTCATCACCGCCAATGGCAGCCATCCCTTCCGGGCTGAAGCCCAGCGGCTCGGCGCGGTGGCCGTGCTGGCCAAGCCCTTTGACATGGTGGCCCTCCTGAAGGTGACCCTCACCGCCCTCAAACGGCCCGTGGCCCCGGACGCGACCCTGGACGAGTTGCTGCGCCGGTACGCGCCGCCGCAGGCTTGAGCGCCTGATTCGAGCAGATACGGCGCTGAAACTCCTTTGCCAGCGCGCCGTCGTGCGCTTACCTTCGCCCTACTTAAAACGATGAAAGTCAATCTCGCCTACGGTCAGGGCCACCTCCCGGTCGAATTCCCCGACAATCGCACCACGGTCATCGAGCCGGCGCACAACCCCGGCCTGCCCGATGAAAAATCCACGCTGCTGGCGGCGCTGGACCATCCCATCGGGGCGAAGCCCTTGCGCGAATGGCTCACGCCGGGTGCCAAGATCTGCATCAACTTCACTGACATCACCCGCGCCACGCCGAACCACCGGATCATCCCCTGGGTGCTGGAATACCTCGCCCAGCACGGCGTCACGCGCGACCAGATCACCCTGCTCAACCAGACGGGCACGCACCGCCCCAACACGAAGGCCGAGCTGGAAAAGATGCTCACTCCGGAAGTCGTGGCGAACTACCGCGTGATCAACCACGAGTGCGAGCACGACGCCGACATGGTGCAATTCGGCACCACGCGCACCGGGGCCCCCGCGCTCATCAACCGTCATTGCGCCCACGCGGATGTGCGCATCATCACCGGCTTCATCGAGCCGCATTTCTTCGCCGGCTTCAGCGGTGGTCCCAAGGGCATCGCGCCCGGCGTGGCCGGCCTTCAGACCGTGATGAGCAATCACGGCGCGCACAACATCGGCGATCCTCGCGCGGCCTTCGGCATCACGGATGGAAACCCGTTGTGGGAGGAGCTGCTCGACATCGCGCTGCGCGTCGGCCCGAGCTTCCTGCTCAACGTGACGCTCAACGAGACCAAGCAGATCACCAACGTCTTTGCCGGCGACCTGAAGTCCGCGCACAAGACCGGCTATGAGTTCGTCCGCAAGTCCGCCATGCAGCGGGTGAAAGACCCGTTCGATATCGTCGTGACGACGAACAGCGGCTACCCGCTGGACATGAACCTCTACCAGGGCGTGAAGGGCATGAGCGCCGCCGCGCGCATCGTGCGACCTGGCGGGCTCATCATCCTCGCCTGCGAATGCAGCGAGGGCGTGCCCGCCGGCAGTCCGTTGGACAAGCTCCTGCGCAGTGCGGCCAGCTCGGAGGAAATCCTCGCGATGCTCGCGACCCCCGGCTTCGTGAAGCCCGAGCAATGGCAGGCGCAGATTCAGGCGCTCATCCAGCGCAAGGCCGAGGTGCTGGTGTACAGCAAACTCTCGGACGAAGTGCTCGGCTCGGCGCACCTGAAACCCTGCCGCGACATCGGCGCGGAAGTTGCCGCCCGCCTTGCCGCGCTCGGCCCCGAAGCCCGCGTCGCCGTGCTGCCGCAAGGGCCGCTGACAATTCCGTATCTGGCCTGAGCACCAGACCAGATCACTGAAGCAGGCCATGGCCTTCTTTCGAGTGTTAGTGAAAGTGTCTGCAAGTGACGGTTCTCCAGTGCTTGGAGACAACTTTGACGCCTATGTCTACCGAAAGGCGTGGACTTCATCCGAAAAGTCAGCACGCGAGATTGGCTTGCACAAACTTACAGAGCATCGCGAGTTACAGCGGCTAAATGAATCGAGAATCGGCAACGGGCCGCTGAGATACGAGATCGTGAGTGTCACGCGCATCTCATTCTGGAATTGGTTGACGGTCGGTTATTGCGGTTTGCTCGTGCAGGTCGGCGAATGCAAATTTCCGTTCATGACCCGCGACTCCCGCAAGCCCTTCGTGCAGTCTTGTTTCGTTGGGTAGTACTAAACCAAAAAGAAAACGGAAAAAAAGCGGTGGCAGCATGTGCCCTTCCCCCTCACCCCAGCCCTCTCCCCTGGGGAGAGGGAGCCACGCCGCCCGCGTCCGAGCTACCGGGTGGGTAACTACTTCGAGGGTTGGCTAATTTCCCCTCTCTCCACGAGGGAGAGGGCCAGAGTGAGAATTCGCGGATAAAAACTTCGCACTTTGAACCCCTGACCCATGGTGCGCCAAGGACTCCCACCACCGCTCGATTTCAGGCCGTTAAACAGCTGCATTGATCAGAAAAATGGGGTCAGAAAAATGTCAACTCTGGTCCTTTCCCATCTTTCTGACCCTCTTCGGTTCATGGCGAGGGGAAAGGCGGGCAACGGAGGCGATCTCCCGAATCTCTTTGAGAATGGGTATAAATTTTACCGACGCAACCCTCACCGCCCGCCCAGCTTCCGGTTCAGCTCCAGCACCTTGCCCACGATGCGTTCCTCCGTGGACTCTGCCCACGGGCCGGGATGGACGGTGCTGAAACGCATCGCGCCGCCACCTTCGTAACCGCCTTCCTTCGCAATGCGCAGGCTTGGAATGTAGGCCATCACGTCGTTCGAGTAGCCCGCCACCCACACGGCTGGACCGGCCAGCTCCTGTTTCAGCCGCAGCGCGTAGTCCACCACCGTCTCACCGCCCAGCGCCACAACGGTCAGCGTGTCGCCGAACTGCACGACCTGCACGGGATACGGATACTGCGTCGGCAACGGCTCGCCCTTCTCCAGCTTCTCCAGCATCCGCTTCGCATGGGACACTTCGTATTTGTCCTTCGAATTGAGCCGGGCCGTAAACTCCTCGCGCGTCGGTGCAGGTGCGTACTCAATCTGGATTTCCGCGATGGCGCTGCGCAGTGGGCCGTTGACCGGCTTGAGCGTCGTGGTCAGCGCCGCGGCCACGGCCGTTGCCAGTGAGCGCCCGTGCTTCTGCGCCAGCTCCACCGTGCCCCGGGGATACGGGTTCTGATCGCCGCTGCAACCGTTCAGAAACAACGCAACCGCGCCGGGCTGCTCCGCTTCAATATACTCCTGCGCGAAGCCCGCGTAATCGCCGCAGAACCGGTAGAGCGCGAGCGTCGTGTTGTGGCACGCGTAGCCAAAGAGCACCGCCCGCACCTTGCCGTCCGCGCCCTCGACGCGCAGCACGGGCACGGTGTGATCCACCGGGCCTTCGGGATACGGGCTGTTCTTGTAACCATCCTTGGTGGGCAGCCGCCGGTTCATCGCCACACCACAACGCGCGAAACTGTAAGTCAGCCGGGCGGGCGCACGATTTTCGAGCGCCGAGCCGATGAGCTTGAACAGCTTTTCCTCCAGCTCGTGGCCGTAGTTGTCACCGAGCGTGCTCGGCTTGAAATCCCCGTCGTCGGCGGGTGTCCGGCCAAACCGGAACTCCGGTCCGCTGTGGGTATGCGAGGCGTTGAGCAGCAGCCCCTCGGGCGGCAACTGCCACGCTTTCTGGACTCGGACCTCCAATGACTTGCGCAGCGTGCGCGGCACCCCGATGAGATCGAGCGTGACGATCACCAGTCGCCCGCCCCGTTCATCCTCCAATGCGAGCGCCTTGGCGAACAGCTCCTGAAAGTTTCCCTGGCTCATGTTCGTGCGGCTCGCGTAGCCGGCCATCCACATGGGCTGCGCGGGCGTGATCATGACGCTGGCCGCTCCGGCCTTCCACGGCGTCAGCGCCGGTGTGGGCGCGGCGTGAGCCAAGCCCAGCAGCGAGCTGGCAAACATAAGCCACAGCCAGCGGGAAAGAGGTCGGAGAGTCGGTGTCATGATCCAAGAGTGACGCCCGACACGGGAACCGACATTCACTTCGGAACGTACCAAACCTCAAAGAGATTCGGTAAACTTCCTCCGTTGCAAGCCTTCCCCTGCCCATGACCCTGTGCTGGCGACTTGCAGCCGCCGCCCTTGGCCCGCAACAGAGTGAACGGCTTGAAGATCTCCACCCGCAATGCGGCGACTGCAATCGCCGGCACAGGGTCATGGGCCCAATGCGCGGTTTCGGACCGTGGTGGCTCCCCAAGAACCGGACTCCGGTCTGGTTCAGAGGGAGGGGAAGGGGAGCCTCTCCGATGGCACTGTGAAGCGAGGCGTTCTGGAAGCGAGGTTGGCCGCTATGGCACGGGATGCGCCGCTGCGCGGGCATCCAGCCAGGCCCGCACGACCGGCCAGCCATGCACATAGGCCAGGTAGCCCAACCCGATGAGCACCAGCACGGCGACGATCACCATCGCGAGCCGACGACGGGCCAGCGCTCGGTCCTTCTGCTCCCAATACCAGGCGATCCAGATGGTCATCTCGTACAGGAACTGGAGCGGGATGAACATCGCCACCTGGGTGAGCACCTCGGGCGTGGTCAGCAGCGCGCCGAGGATCAGGTTGATCAGGATCATGTAGCGCCGGAAGCCCGCGAGCTTGGCGTAGTCGAGCAGGCCGATCTTCACGAGCGCGAGCAGGATCACCGGCATTTCGAAGCCCGCACCCATGCCGATCATGAACTTGATGCAGAAGCCGAAGTATTCGCCCGCCTCGAGGAACGGAATATCGACGCCCATCCAGAGGGCATATTGATCCGCCGCCCGCAAGGCCAGCGGAAGGATCAGGAAGTAGCACAGGCACACCCCGGCGGTGAACAACAGCGTCGCGGGCAGCATTGCCTTGATGAAGTACTTCCGCTCCTTTTCACGCAGGGCCGGGAGGATGAACTGGATCAGAAAGAAGCCCACGAACGGGAACGCCAGCAGCAGGCCGCCGAAGAATGCGATGTGCAGCGAGTTGATGAACGGTGCGGCGATGCCCTTGTAGATGATGGGCTTGGCCTTGTCTGCGGGCACCTCGTCACCTGTTTTCCGCACCCGCAACGTCAGCACCTCGTTCGTACCCTGCGTTGATGGCACCACCTCGAGTTCCACATACCGGTTTGTCGGGAGGATGGGCCAGGCCACAAAATTCGTCACCGTCGGCGGCTGATTGGTGCCCAGAGGTGTCACCTTGAAGTTGATCAACTCCTTGGGACCGAACATCACGGACACATGCTGACGGGTGTCCGTGGAAAGATGCGCGGCGCGTTCCAGCGGCCACTTGAACATGGCCACGATGCGGTCGGCCGCAAACAAGCAGACCACCATGCCAACCATGATGGAGACCGCCACCTTGATGATGACCCAGCGCAGGTCCTCCAGATGTTCGAGGAACGGTTTTACCGGCCCGCCTTCGCCCGGATGCTCGTCGAACAGCGGTTCCAAGGTATCATCGCCACCGCTGCCACCGGTCGTGGTTAACGCGTGGTGGTCACCACTGTGGGCGTCTCCGGCACCGGGGCCGTGGTGGTAGTTTTCGTCGTACTGGTAATCGTGATGATACGGGTCCGCCCCCGGTCCGTGGTGATGATCATGGTATTGATCATCGTAAGCCGGATCGTGCGGGTGCTGGTACTCCGAGCGTGGCTCCTCGTGGGTGGTCGTGGTGAGCGCCGCCGGGTCCATCGCAACCGTACCGGGCGGATGAACTACAGGGGGAGCGGGTTCCGGAGCCACCGGAGCGGAAGCAGCAGGCGTTTCTGCGGGTTTGGCTTCGGAAGCGGGAGGCGCGACCGTGGGTTCAACCACCGGCGGGGTGGCAGCAACGGGGGCTTCGGTCTTCGCCGGAGAAGATGGCTCAGCGTGGCCCGGTCCGGGCTTCACTGAATCCTGCTCTGGAGAAGAAGGATGCGCGTCGTCGGGATGGGCCATGGCTCAAACCCGGGGAACGCGTCAGGCCTTGGCAGCGGGTGCGGGCTGGGACGGGGCCGCAGCGGGCGC
>RFSE01000158.1 GCA_009924135.1 Pseudomonadota bacterium
CGCGCCGAGCTCGGCGCGTTGAACCTGGGCACGGAGGACGAACCGCGCGTCTTCGGCGAGAAGAACGCTGCCAGGCTGATCGAGGCCGTCACTCGCTCCCGCACGATGCCGCTGTCGCGCTGGCTGCATGCGCTGGCGATCCCCGAGATCGGGGAAGAAACCGCGCGCGATCTGGCGCGGTTTCACTCGGACCTTGCAGCCGTGCCTGCGTCCGCGTTGCTCCGCGACGTGGTGGAGTTGCACCGGCTGCGCGAAGCCGCCGAGGCTGCGAGCCCGCGCGCGAAGGCGAACAAGGACAGGCCCGAACTGGAAAAGCAGCTGCTGGCCACCCGACAAACCGAACTCCTCGCGCAGGCCAATGCACTGGGGGCCAAGCTCATCACCACGGGCTTCGCCGCTGCCGCCAAGAAGAAGGGGGCCACCGACATGGACGCGGTGGTGGTTGTCGGCCCGGTCGCGGCACAGGCGTGTCTGGACTGGTTTGCCGGGGCAGTCGGTCAGCGTGTGTTGGACCGGCTTCGCGAGCTGGGGATCAATCCCAAGGGCGAACAGGGCGTGACGGCGGATGCGCCCTTTGCGGGCAAGACGTTCGTGATCACGGGCACGCTGGCCAGCATGGGCCGCGATGAAGCAGCGGCGAAAATCCGTGCGCTGGGTGGGAACGTCTCCGGCTCAGTCAGTTCCAAAACGCACTACCTCGTATGCGGTGCCGACGCGGGGAGCAAACTGACGAAAGCGCAGGAGCTGGGAGTGGCTGTATTGCAAGAAGATGCATTTCTTGCGCTGCTCAGCGAGGCTCCGCCAACCGCAGGGCCGGCGCAGGATACGCTGCTTTGACGGGACCCGGCGCGCCCGCCGCTTCACGCCGCCAAGCCAGTTCCGCCAGGGAGACTAAAACTTCCCGTTGAGCGAGGCGGAGACGTACCCAGCTCCGTTGTCAGTAAGCTGGGTGTGCGCTCCGTAGTAGTTAAAGCGGCGCTCGATGACGTAGCCGCCTTCCAGGCCGAGGTTGATGTGCCGGCTGAAGCTGTAAGTCATGCCTCCGCCCAGGCGCATATCGCGGTAGTCCAGCATCCGATTGTTAAGCGCCGGATTGCCGACGCTGGTGCCGAAGTCACGGGCCGTGCGGTAGGAGACTTCCCGCAGTTCGCCACAGGCGTAGAGCATGAGGCTGTCACTGGCCCGCAGTTCGATCCGGGGGCGGGGCATTACCAGGTTCAGCGTCCAGTCGTCCGCGAAGTGCCAGCGCACGCCGGGCCCGCCGAATACGGGGAAATCCGCGCGAAGATCCACATACACACCGAGGAGCCAGAGCAGATCCTCGTTCTGCTGCCAGGCCATCACGACATTGAAAGGCACGTTCACATCGCCCCAGCTCAGGTTGCGGAAGTCGCTGTAAACGCCGGGCCGGGCGTTGGCCCAGAGGGAGAGGTCTTTCGTCAGGGTCAGATTGCCGGTGAGTTGCAGGCCGGCATTGCCGAGCAGCTTCGGAATGGGCACGCCCGGGGAGAGGCTGAAATCATTCCGCCGGTATTCGCCGGCCACCCGGTAGGTGAAATCATCGGTTGCACGGGCGGCCATGCCGACGACCAGGTGGGAGTGGGTGGACTCAATGTTGCCCAGATGCGCAGTGCCGAGCGAAAGCCGGGAACCGGAGAGGAAGGCGGCGCCGGCATCGTATTCGAGCTGGAGGGGCTGGCCGCGCGGTGGTTCGTGCCAGAAATCTGCCCGTACACTCACGGTGGTGAGCGCCAGAACCAACCCAAGGAGCGCCGAGGTCGTCTTCATGCGTCGCGGAGCGTGGTCGATTGAAAACGGTTTGGCAAGGCAGGGATTAATTCCGGCGGGCGCGGCGTTGCCAAACGCCGGCCACTCCGCTTGAATGCCCGCGCTATGGCCCGCCAACGCACCTCACCCAAACCGCTCGTCGGTCTTATCATGGGCAGCCAGTCCGACTGGGAAACAATGCAGCACGCCGCCGCGCAGCTCGACGCGCTGGACGTGCCCTACGAGGCCGAAGTCGTTTCCGCCCACCGCACGCCGGACCGGATGTTCGAGTATGCGGAGACGGCGGCCGCCCGCGGGCTCGAAGTCATCATTGCCGGGGCCGGCGGCGCGGCGCACCTGCCGGGCATGACGGCGGCGAAGACCTCGCTCCCCGTGCTCGGGGTGCCGGTACAGTCCAAGGCGCTCAACGGGATGGATTCCCTCCTCTCCATTGTACAGATGCCCGGGGGGATACCCGTTGGCACGCTGGCCATCGGCAAGGCTGGTGCGATCAACGCCGCGCTGCTCGCCACCGCGATCCTGGGCAACAAATACGCGAAGTTTCGCCGGGCCTACGACCAGTTCCGTGCCGAACAGACGAAGAAGGTGCGGGAAAACCACACGTTGCCGGGCTCGGTGCCGGCTTCCTGATACTTGCCGAAACCGCCACTCAATTGCACAGTTACTCCATGACTGCCATTGCTGAAGACTTAGTGACGCAAGCCAAACGGCTCTCTCCCGAGGAGCGTGAATTTGTCGCCGAACAACTGGTGGCCAGCCTCACCGATGAGTTTGACCCCGTTTTCGATCAGGCACTGCTGGCTGAGTTGGAGCGGCGGCGTGCCGATTATCTCGCGGGCAAGCTCGAAACCATCTCGCTCGAGGAAGTCATGGCGCAGGCTCACGCGAGGTTGCGGTGAACGTCCGTTTTACCTCGCTGGCCAACCGCGAATTCATCCACGTATTCGACCACTACGCAGCCTTGAACCCCGGCACCGCACGAAAACTGGCAAGTGAGGTGAACGAAGGATTTAAGCGGGTCGGCCTGTTCCCCGAAATATGCAGTTACTACGTGCGCCCGTTTCGCCGTTTCAAGCCAAGGACTTTTCCCTACGGCTTCTTCTACACAATTGAAGCCAACGAGATCATGGTTCACGCCGTGGTTCATCTTCACCGTCAACCCGCCGCGATTATCGCAAGGCTGCTGGCCAGCTGAACGCCCGTGAACTTCCCCATCCTCCCCGGCTCCACCATCGGCATCCTCGGCAGCGGCCAGCTCGGCCGCATGCTGGCCATCGCGGCGAAACAGCTCGGCTACCGGGTCGCCGTTTATTCACCGGACGCCGACACGCCCGCCGGACAGGTCGCGGACGTGGAAGCGGTGGGGGATTACCTCGACGAGGAGCGGTTGGCCGACTTCGCGCAGCGCGTGAGCGTGCTGACCTTCGAGTTCGAGAACGTCCCCTCCGCCGCGTCCGAGGTGGCCGCGCGTCACACGATCGTCCGTCCGGCGGGCAGCGTGCTGCACATCACGCAGGAGCGGCTGCGGGAGAAGACGTTTCTCCGCGACAACGGCTTTCCCACCACGCCCTTCCGCGAGGTAAAGACTTATGCCGACCTCCACGCCGCCGCGCGCGATCTCGGTCTGCCCGCCGTGCTCAAGACCGCGAGCTTCGGCTACGACGGCAAGGGGCAGCAGAAGGTCTATGCGCAGTCCGATCCCGCCGAAGTGTTTGCCAACCTCAAAGGCGCGACGGGCATTTACGAGGCGTTCGTGGACTTCGAGAAGGAAATCTCCGTCGTCGCCGCGCGAACCGCAGATGGCAAGTTCGCCGCCTTCCCGGTCTTTGAAAACCGCCATGCGAACCACATCCTCGATGTGACCTTTGCGCCTGCCGCCATTGATCCGAAGCTGGCGAAGGAGGCCGTCGAGCTCGCAGCGGGCATCCTCGAAAAACTCGGCGTGGTGGGGCTCCTGACCGTGGAACTCTTCGTCACGCGGTCCGGCAAAATCGTGGTCAACGAACTCGCCCCGCGCACCCACAACAGCGGGCATCTCACGATGGATGCCTGCATCACCAGCCAGTTCGAGCAGCAGGTCCGCGCCGTGTGCTGCCTGCCGCTCGGCTCTACCGCCCTGCGCGCCCCCGCCGCGATGGCGAACCTCCTCGGCCATCTATGGGAAAAGGGCGAGCCAAACTGGGCCGCCGCCCTCAGCGATCCCCATGTGAAACTGCACCTCTACGGCAAGACCGAGGCGCGCAAGGGCCGCAAGATGGGCCACATCAACGCCTGTGGCCGCAGCGTGGATGCCGCCATCGCCCGCGTCATCGCCGCGCGCGAGCGGCTGCTGAGTTGAGCCACAGATGGACACAGATCAAACACAGATGGGACGGCCGAATTTGAAACAGCAAGCCAGGAAGGGGTCCAGACTCTCCCCGCACTTCTCTCACGTCCAACTTCCTGCTCGGTTTCTGATCTGCGTTTCATCTGTGTCCATCTGTGGCTGAAAACCCCCTCCCGCCTTATCTCCGCAGCCAGCCCGACGGGGTGTTCCTCGCGGTCAAGGTGCAGCCGCGCGCGAGCCGCAATGAAATTGGCGGCTTGCATGGCACCGAACTCAAGGTCGCCGTCACCGCGCCGCCTGTGGACTCTGCGGCCAATCAGGCGGTTGTGGAGTTCCTCGCGGAAGCGCTCGGCCTGCCGCGTCGCGCGGTGACCCTCGTGCGGGGCCAGACCTCGCGGCACAAGGTCTTCCGCCTCGACGGCATCACGGCTGAAACGGCAGCCGCGAAGCTCGCGTAGCGCGGACAGCCTTGTCCGCGCGATCAGTTCCCCCTTTTCCCCGAACGCGCGGGCAGGGCTGCCCGCGCTACGCCACCGAAGGTTCCCGCTGGACGCGCAGGCTGAAGCCTGCGACTACGGGGGGCGTCAGGTTTATTGTATGAGTCATCACGGATTTCGCCCGGAACACCTCGGCCTCACCCGGCGCGAGCTGCTGGCCCGTTGCGGCATGGGCATGGGGGCGCTCGGGCTGGGTGCGCTGTTGGGCGAGCTGGGACTGGGTTCCGCCCGCGCCGAGATCAACAGCGCTTCGCCGCTGGCCCCCAAGGCCCCGCACTTCGCCGCGAAGGCCAAACGCGTCATCCACATCTTCCTCAACGGCGGGCCGTCGCACGTGGATACGTTCGATCCCAAGCCGTCGCTCACCAAGTTTCACGGCAAGACGCTGCCCTACGAACTGCGCACCGAACGCCGCACCGGCACGGCCTTCCGCTCGCCTTACCAGTTCCAGCCCTACGGCAAGAGCGGCATCGAGGTCAGCGAAATCTTTGCGAAGACGGCCGAAAGCATCGACGACATCTGCGTCATCCGCTCGATGCACGCGGACGTGCCGAATCACGAACCGTCGCTGCTGCTGCTCAACTGCGGTGACGCCCGTCTGCCGCGTCCGAGCATGGGTTCGTGGGTCAACTACGGCCTCGGCACCGAGAACCAGAACCTGCCCGGCTTCATCGCCATGTGCCCGGGCGGCTACCCGATTCAGGAATCGCAAAACTGGCAGTGCGCGTTCCTCCCGGGCGTGTTCCAGGGCACCTACATCAACACCGCCGAGACGCGCATCGAGCGGTTGATCGAGCACATTTCCAACAAGCAGGTTTCCCTGCCCGACCAACGGGCCGCGCTCAACCTGCTCCAGCAGTTGAACCAGCGCCATGCCGCCGCCCGTGCCCACGAAGCGCAGCTCGAATCGCGCATCGAATCTTTCGAGCTGGCCTACCGCATGCAGACGGAAGCGGCGGATGCGTTCGACATCAGCAAGGAGCCGGCGAGCATCCGCGCGATGTACGGCGAGGGCACGCAGGCGCGGCAGATCCTCACCGCGCGGCGGCTGGTTGAACGCGGGGTACGGTTTGTGCAGGTCTGGCACGGGGCCGGCCAGCCATGGGACAGCCATGACGATCTCGAAGTGCAGCACCGCCGGCTCGCGAAGGAATGCGACCAGGCCATCGGCGCACTGCTCAAGGACTTGAAGCAACGCGGCATGCTGGATGACACGCTCGTCATCTGGTGCGGCGAGTTCGGCCGCACGCCCACGGTGGAACTGCCCACACCCGGCTCCAACGCCGGCAAGATCAACGGCCGCGACCACAACCATCACGGCTTCACGACATGGCTCGCAGGTGGCGGGGTCAAGGGCGGCACGGTCTATGGCGCGACGGACGAGTTCGGTTTCAAGGCCGAAGTGAACCCCGTCCATGTCCACGACTTGCAGGCGACGATTTTACACCTCCTGGGTTTCGATCACGAACGCCTCACCTTCCGCCACGCCGGCCGCGATTTCCGCCTCACCGACATCCACGGGAACGTGGTACGTGATGTGCTTGCTTAACGGGGCGCTGGATTCGAATCGTTACCACGGATCTCCCAAAGCGGACAATGTTTAGGGATGGACGAACCGGATAGCTTGAAGCGCATCTGACCGGATCACTGTGGCCGGTACTATGTTTGACAAAACCGAGACATTGTTTGTCAGAAGAAATGCAATTTCCTTCTCGGAATGCATCAAGATGTAGACTGGGCCGTAAAACGTGTTCGAACTGAGGCTTGTTGTTGGAATTGACCTTTTTGGCACCTGTTTCATGCCTAGTAGTAATGGCAAATCTGCATGAGCCGGTTCGAAAACGAGTAGAGCTTCTTGCGGCTCCCCTCCGCCAACGGATTGAGGGATTGTTGAGAATTGATTTTCTCCGAAAGACCTAGCGTGTTCAAAGAATACTATGCAAACGCCCGCACCGAGAAGCAGTTTAACAGGCGCAGGCAGAATTTTCCAATCCAGATTAAACCCAAGGCTGAGGCCACTAACATTAGTTGCAGTGGAATAAAGGATAATGGTGCTTATTAGGAACTGACCATTTACCTTTTCAGATAAGATAAGGCTCACGAATGAGAGTCCCAACAAGTACAGTGGCAGCCAGCTGCTGTGAGAGAAGAATTTGGAAATCCTTAAATCTGGCTTTTTCTTGAGGAAAATAAGCCAAATCAGACCGTGAACAAATGCCACAATCAACAAACAGAATAAGGCTCTGTTGATCGTTTCTTTTTCTCCAGTGTTTCTAAAAAACAACGCATCGACTCTTCCGACGATAAACGCAAAAACGCAGAGTAACACCGTCATTGAAATGGTAGAAGAATCTGCAAAAAAGCCCCTTTTTGATCCAGTGAATCTGGCGAAAAGGAGAGCGCCTGGAATTGCGAAAGTCACCACTAGAACAAAATAGCAAAATGCAGCTGAAAAGAATTCCACTTTCCAAACTGATGGTGCAGTAATGCCATGTTTTGACAGATGAGACTGCCATATTACAAAGCCGAACGTGTATAGCACGAACACTACAACGACAGCATTCTTTGAGATGTCAGCGAACCACGGAGCTGATGGGCTGGCTGGCTCTTTGGTTGGCTACTCTTGGGGTGTTGCTTCTTTTGATTCCATCATTCGATGTAGCCTGTTTCCAATCTGCGACTTTTGGCATTGGGTTACGGAAACTCCAAAACCTCATTTGACTTTCTGCTTCGCCTTGCCCTGTCCGGCCCGCTCTGGATCGCTGAAGGGCGGCTTGTCGAAGGTGCTGCCGTCGCCGGTCACGCGCGGGTCGTTGGCCTCGGTCAGCAGCTTCATCAGGCGTTCGGACAAAGCGCGCTTCTGGGTGGCGTAGGCGGGATCGGCGGCGAGGTTTTTCACCTGGTCCGGGTCGTTTTTCACATCGTAAAGCTCCTCGGGGGGCCGCTTGGCAAACGCGAGGTCGAAGTGTGACTTCCACTGCGCATCGTGCTGGTGCGCGATCAGCCAGGTTTTCGTCGGACTGGCATCCATGTCTGGAAAAGCGGCCCGGGTGTCATTGCCCACCTGCTTCAAGTCGGGCGAGGACTCGGCAGCGGTATAGGGTGCGCCCATCGGCCAGCGATCGGGCATGAAGTTACGGATGTAGAGAAACTCCGGCGTGCGCAAACCCCGCATGGGATAGGGCAGATTGCCTTCGCGCGCCACCCCCACATGACGTTCGCGCCCGGTCACGACCCAGTCACGGCTCGCATCCACGAGGCCGCTTTGCTCCGACTTGAACAAGGGGATGAGGCTTTTGCCGTAAAGCTTCTCCGGCGCCTTCACGCCACCGATTTCCAGAAACGTCGGCATCAGGTCCGGGAGCCGCACGAGGTCGGTGACGACGCGGCCGGTCTTGCCGCCGGGCCAGCGCACGATGAGCGCGACGGACGTGCCGTGGTCGTAGAGGTTGCACTTGCCGCTCGTTACCCCGGGCATGCCGTGATCGCCGCTGAGGACCACGACGGTCCGCTCCAGTTCGCCCGATTCTTCGAGCCGCTTCATCAACACGCCCACGTAGGCATCCACCGCTTGGCACACGCCGAGGTAGTCCGCAAAATCCTCGCGCACCTCCGGCACGTCGGGCACGAACTTCGGCAGCTTGCCCTTGAGCGATTCCGGTTCGATGCCCCAGAGTTTCTTTCCGCTGCCTTTCACCCACGGGCGGTGCGTGGTCGTGGTGCCCATCCAATAGAGCCAGGGCTGGCCGGGTTTCCGCGCGGCGAGGAAGTCGTCGAAGTTCCCGCGCACCTGGTCGAGAATCTTCTGCCGCGCCGCCTCGACGGTCATGCCTTCCGCCACCATCTTGGTGGACTCCTCGGAGAAGTGGTTGCACGCGGAACCGGCCTTTTGATACGCGTACTGCTGCCCGCCAAACCCTGCATCCGCCGGCGTGCCCGGGCTCCACACCTTGAAGCTCTTGCCGATGTGATAGCCGGAATCGCGCAACAGCAGCGGAAACGTGGGAATCGTTTCATCCCAGACCGCGCCCTGTAAAATCGCGCCCCGGCCCGTCTGGAAGAAGTAACGGCCCGAGAGCAGCGAGCTGCGGCACGGCGTGCAGCTCGGAGCGTTGACGAAGGCGTTTTTGAACAGCGTTCCCTCGCGCGCCACGCGGTCCACGTTGGGCGTCTGGATCACGTCGTTGACGGTGGGCCGGCCATCGAGCCCCTTGTAGCAACTCGCGTAGCGGCCCCAGTCATCCGCGAACATGAAGAGGATGTTCAAACGGGGTGCCTCGGCAGCGAAGGCCTGGCCGGCGACTCCGACGAACAAGGACAGCGTCAGAACTGCACGAACGATGGTGCTCATGGCGGGACACTAGCGAACCGTCCGGCAGCACGCACCGGAAAAACGACACGGTGGCGGGCCGCTGTAGTGGCGATCTGTGACCGCCAAGCTGCGCAGGCGTGATTACGTGGTGTTCAAGCCAGTTGTACCAATTACTGGAATACTCTGGCTGAATCCCCGATGTGAACCAGCGAACGCTTTCTCCCTCTTCTTGAACCGGCACGGCGTTCAGGGGTTCAATGCGCGAACTGCTCCTAACGAGAAGTTCGCGCTATGAGCCTCTGGACCGGACCGCGGCCCTCCGGGCCGCAGCGGCGACTTGCGCAAGTGGGACGAAAGGAAATCCGCCACCTTTCGTTGGCGAGGTAGCTGCTGCGACCGGGACGGTCGCGGTCCAGTTCATGGTGAGGGGTAAAGGCACGAGCTATCACGGCCTTCTTCCTATGGTCATTGGGAGCTGGGCTTCGGTGGGGAACTCATCCAGCCAATAGCGAGCTTGCGTAACCGGTTCTTTATCCGCGCCATCCGCGTCATCCGCGGTTTTCTCTTCGGAATTCGGGTTTACCAAACTATTCCCTCAGTTGGTATTACTACATCGTAAAACTCAAAGCGGCGGAGGGCCGCCGCACTCCAAGACGCTGGCGCGACCAAGACCTTCCCTAGGCTTATCTTGTTTCCCGGTTTTTCATCGCGCGGTAGATGCGCAGCGGGCCGTAATCCACATCCGGCAGGGACTCCTTCACGCCGGTAATGTTTCCCCAGCCAAATTGATAGAACGCTTTCGCCGCCCGCGTCTGCTGGTCGGCGGACAGGATCGTGTTGAGGTCGAACGGCTCGCCGGCCTCCACGGCATCGGCCAGGTGTCCGTAGATGGTGCCGGGCTTCACGTCGCGCATCCGGGCGATCTCCTCGATGCTCCGGCCCTGCCGCCAGTAGTGGAGCGTGGCGACGACCGTTTCCGTGAGCTTGCTGCGTTGCAGCGCGGCGGGCTTCTGTTTGAACGAATCGTCCGCGAAAATCTGCTTCGGATTCGCGCGCAGGTGGGCGGCAATCTCTTCAAGGAACTGCACGCCGAAGTCCCGCAGCTTGCTCGCCCCCACACCGCTGATGCGGCTGAATTCGCCCTCGCTCTGTGGGTACACGCGGGCCATCTGCCGCAAGGCCACGTCCGAAAAGATGATGTAGCTCGGCACGGCGCGGGCATCGGCGAGTTCCTTGCGCAGGCGGCGGAGCTTCTCAAAAAGCAGTTCGTCGCAGGCGATTTCGCCGACATGGCTGACGACCTTCTCGGGCGCGGTGACGGGCTTGGTCAAGGTGACCTTCGTGCGCGCGGTCAAAACCGCACGGCCTTCGCTGGTCAGTTCCACGACCGGGAATTTGTCCGTCGTCTGGCGCAGGTAGCCCAGGCGGATGAGTTCGCGTCCGATGGACGCCCATTCGGCGCGCGTGTGCTCGTTGCCGATGCCGTAGGTGGTGAGGTTCTGATGCCCCCATTTCAACACCCGCTCGCTCTGCGCGCCGGTGAGCACTTCGATGATGTGGTTCAGCCCCACGCCGAAACTGCCCGCCTGCCGGATGCGATAGACGCACGACATGAACTTCTGCGCGGCAACCGTGCCGTCGAACGTGGCCCGCGGCGTGAGGCAGTTGTCGCACGCACCGCAGTTGGTCAGCCCGGCATCAATCGGTTCGTCCGCTTCGTCGCCGTCCAGTGGAGCACCATACGTCTCGCCGAAATAGGCCAGCAGCTCGACCCGCCGGCAGCCGGAGCACTCGGCGTAGTGGACCATCTGGTTGAGCTGCTCGCGCGCGATGACCTGCTCGGCCGGTGGCTTCTCGCTGATGAAGCCGAGGTATTTCTGCACGTCTCCGGCGCTGAAGAGCAGGACGCATTCGCTGGGCAAACCGTCGCGCCCGGCGCGGCCCGTTTCCTGATAGTAACCCTCGATGTTCTTCGGCAGGTCGTAGTGGATGACGAAGCGGACGTTGGGCTTGTTGATGCCCATGCCGAACGCGATGGTCGCGCAGATGACGCGGATTTCGTCCCGGAGAAAGCCCTCCTGATTGGCGGAACGCTCCTCCTTCGCCACTTCGGCGTGGTAAGGCGCGGCCTTGATGCCATCGGCCCTCAGCTTCTCGGCGAGCGACTCGGCGGTCTTGCGCGCCTGGCAGTAAATGATGCCGCTGTCGCGCGGGTGCGCCCGGAGGAAGTCGAGCACTTGTCCGTAAGCACCGGTCTTGGCGCTGATGCGGTACGTGAGATTCGGCCGGTTGAAGCTCGCGACGTAGCGCGCGGGGTCGCGGAGCTGGAGCTGTTCGGCGATGTCCTCGCGCACCCGCTCAGTGGCCGTGGCGGTGAGCGCCATGAAGGGCACCTGCGGGAAACGGTTCCGCAATTGCGCGATCTGGCGGTATTCGGGGCGGAAATCGTGACCCCATTCGCTGATGCAATGGGCCTCGTCGATGGCGAACAGGTTCACGCGCCAGCGCTGGAGGTCTTCGAGCATCCCCGAGAGCATGAGCCGCTCGGGCGCGGCGTAGAGCAGGCGGAACTCGCCGTTATGGAGGCCGCGCAGCCGGGCGCGGGACTCGTTGGCGTTGAGCGAGGAATTGAGGAACGTCGCCGGCACTCCGCTGGCGGTCAGCGCGTCCACCTGATCTTTCATCAAGGCGATCAACGGCGAGACGACGACGGTGAGGCCGTCGCGGGCCAGGGCGGGAAGCTGGAAGCAGAGGGACTTGCCGCCGCCGGTGGGCAGCAACGCGAGCACGTCGCGGCCCGCGAGCGCATCCCGGATGATTTCCTCCTGCAGCGGCCGGAACGACGCGAAGCCGAAGTACTGCTTCAGCAACGCGCGGAGGTCGGGGGCGGCAGGCATGAGGCGGAGCAGGCCGGGGTGCTCCGGCCCCGGCTACAGGTTTACGGATTCGCGCGGCACGATTTGCACGCTTTCCACGCTCATCCGGCGGGTCGGGCGGCTCTTCTCGCGACCACCGGCAAAGGTGGTCTCCACGCTGCCGATGGCTTCGAGCACGTCATCGCCACCGATGAGCTGGCCGAACGCGGTGTATTGGCGGTCGAGGAACTTCGCGTCGCCGAGACAGACGAAGAACTGGCAGCCCGCGCTGTCCGGATCGGCCCCGCGCGCCGCCGAGAGGACGCCCCGCACGTGTGACCGGTCGTTGAACTCGGCCTTGATCTTGTAGCCGGGATTGCCCTTGCCCCAGTCGGCTTCGTTCGCCGGGTCCTTCGTCAGCGGGTCGCCGCCCTGAATCATGAAACCCTTCACCACGCGGTGAAACGCCGTGCCATCATAAAACCCCTCCCGCGCCAGCTTCTTGAAGTTCTCGACATGGCCGGGTGCCACATCGGACCAGAACTCGATGACCAACTGGCCGTGACAGGTCGTAATGAGGGCGACTTCGTCAGGAGTGCTCATGACAGGCGGCAAACGGTGGGTTACTTGATGGAGTCAGCGGCAACGATCTTGACGCTTTCGAGGAGGACGGCGCGCTGGGGCTTGCTGCCCTGCGAGCCACCGACGGGGACGGCCTCCAGCTTGTCGAGGACATCCATGCCCTTCAGGACCTTGCCGAAGACGGTGTATTGGTGGTCCAGGTGGGCCACCCGCTTGAAGCAGATGAAGAACTGGCTGCCGGCGGAATCGGGGTTCTGGCTGCGGGCCATCGAGAGCACGCCCTTGTCATGCGGACGGTCGTTGAACTCGGCCTTGATCTTGTAGCCGGGATCACCCGTGCCCCAGAAGGCTTCCTTGCTCGCGTCCTTGGTGAGCGGGTCGCCGAGCTGGATCATGAAGCCGGGGATCAGCCGGTGCGACTGCGTGCCGTCGTAGAACTTGTCACCGGCGAGCTTCTTGAAATTCTCGACCGTCTTGGGTGCCACGTCGGAATAGAACTCCACGACGATGTCGCCGAAGTCCTTGAACTTGAGCACGGCGACTTCCTTGGCGGCGGGTTTGGTTTCCTTCTTGTCCTGGGCGGTCGCCGAAGTGAGGCCGAGCGCGAGGGCAAGCGTGACAACTGTAAGTAGAATGGACTTGTGCATAGCTGGCGAGGAAATGCCACGCGGCGCGCGGAAAGTCACGCGGGAATTGACACGCTGCTGGACGGTCGGCGCGTCTCAGCCGGAAACGATCCATTAGCCACGGATTAAACACGGACAGAACACGGATGGGGACGAAGGGAGCAAGCGTTTCGTCGCAGTTGCGTGCCTGCACTAAACGGTGCGGGTAAAGCAGCGGTGCAAGGTACCCTGTACCGTTGGCTCGGTGTTTCATCCGTGGCTCAACTGCATCGTTCCAACTCATACCAGTTACTGGAATGCTCTGGTCGAATTTCCGCGCTGAACGAACGGACGCGTTCTCCCTCCCCATGAACCGAGGTTTTGGCATATAAATTGGGAGAAAAAAATCTTCCTGCCCTCAATCCGGCTTATCCGCCGGTTCAGGCAGGGGGCCACCATCAGAAATGGGTCAGAAAGATGGGGTCAGAAATAGTCCGCTCAACCCTTGCCATATTTTTCTGACCCAATTTTTCTGACCTTCTTCGGTTCGTGCGGAGGGAGAACGGCTGCGCAAGGCACAACTCGCTCCATCTTACCAAACTATTCCCGCAGTTGGTATCAGATGCTTGCAGCCCTCCGGGCTGATTCCCGAGGGGGAAGCTCCAGCATGAAACTGAGCAGCTCCCTTGAGTTTTCACCACCACCGGAACCAATCCGTGAGCACGCGCCAGAACCCGTCGAGGTGATGACCGGCGAGAAGGCCCGTAACCGTGGCGCAAACGAATATGGCGAGGAGCAAACCTTCTCCCGTAACAATAAGCTCACGCGTGCCGAAAACGCGGTACGCAATGCCTGCCCCCACCACAAAGCCACAGGCAAAATGCAGCCAGAAGGTCTCTCGCGTCTTTTGCGGACCGCCGTCCAGGTATTCGCTCATGTCACAACCACTCCACGAACAAACGC
>RFSE01000159.1 GCA_009924135.1 Pseudomonadota bacterium
ACGCATCGCCGAGGCCTACGTCCAGCTCGGCCAGCTCAGCTCCGCCATCATGGAGTATGAGACGATCCTCCAGCGCTTCCCGGATGACCCCGATGTCCGCAAGGCGCTCAACGAGATCGAGAACAAGACCAACAGCTTCGCTGGGCGTTCCAACGAGCCCGCCGCCCTCCCAAGCGCGATGGCCACCGAGCCGGGCAAGGGCGCCAAACCCGGTCTCGGAGCCAAAGCCGCCGAGGCGGACGACGGCAAGGCCACCATGCAGCGGCTCTTCGTGGACAGCAAACTCATCACGGCCCAGGACTTTGGCCGCCTGTGGTTCACCCCTGGCAGCGAACCGGCCACCCAGGTGAACGAGCCGTTCATCCAGATCCTGGCGGACAAGGGCGTGCTGGGCCTGGACAAGTCCCTCAAACTCGTCGTGGACCGGGCACGCATCGGTTATCTGCCGCTCGACAAATACGAGATCGACAACGAGCTGGCGAAATCCTTTCCGAAGGCGCTCTGCCTCAAGTGGTGCATCCTCCCCTTTGATCGCATGAGCAAATCCGTGCTGGTGGCCACCTGCAACCCGTTCAACAAGCAGGCGGCGGCCGAACTCCAGGCCGCCACGCCCAACCGGTTGCTGTGGTACATGACCTCACCCACCGACCTGGTCAAAGCGGTCAGGAAAATTTACCGCTAAATCACCGTGAGCCTTGCCCCCGTCAAATCCTTCGGTGAACGCATCGCGGATGCGTTGGTCGAAGACAATCTGTTGACCGCCCAGCAGGTCGAAGAGCTGGTGGCGCTGCAAAAGAAGGAGGGCACGCGCCTCCTCAAGCTCCTCATCGACAAGGCCTACGTCAGCGACGCCGACATGGTCGTCGCCATGGGCCGCATCCTCAACACGCCGCCCGTCAACCTCGCCCGCATCGGCGTACCGCCCGAGGTCGCCGCCCTGGTCCCACGCGAGGTCGCCCTCAATTACAAGGTCCTCCCCGTCTCACGCCTGGAAAACAAGGTGTTCCTGGCGATGGCCGACCCGTTGAACGTCCTCGCCCTCGACGACGTCAAGCGCATCACCAAGCTGGACGTCACGCCCATGATCGCCTCGGAGAAGGCGATTCTCGACAAGATCAACAATCTCGAGACCAACAAGGGTGGCGGGATGGAGGAGATCATCAAGAAGTCGGCCGAGATGGACGCCGACGCGGAGGGGGCCGAGCTGGTCGCCGAACAGTCCGATGACGCCAGCGTGGACGCGCTGGCCGCCGCCGGCGAGGAAGCCCCGGTCATCAAGCTCGCGAATTTGATTCTCGTTCAGGCCATCCGTGACCGTGCGTCAGACATCCACATCGAGCCGTTCGAGAAATCCGTTCGCCTGCGCTACCGCGTGGACGGGGCGTTGCTGGACATGCCGCCGCCGCCGAAGTCGTTGCAGATGGCCTTGACCTCGCGCATCAAGATCATGTCGAACCTCGACATCGCCGAGCGCCGCCTCCCGCAGGACGGCCGCATGCGCATGCGCGTTTCCGGCAAGGACATCGATCTCCGCGTCTCCTTCCTCCCGGTCGTGCATGGCGAGAAGTGCGTGCTCCGCGTCCTCGACAAGTCGAACCTCACCGCGAGCATCGACAAGCTGGGCCTCGACCCCGATTCCTTCAAGCGCTTCAAGTCCGCCGTGGACGCACCGCACGGACTGATCCTCGTCACCGGCCCCACCGGCTCCGGCAAGACGACCACGCTTTACTCCGCGCTGAACGAACTTAACAACCCTGACTACAACATCGTCACGGTCGAGGACCCCGTCGAGTTCCAGATCCCCGGCATCAACCAGGTGCCGGTGAAGAAGGAGATCGGTCTTACCTTCGCCGCCGCGCTGCGCTCCATCCTGCGCCAGGACCCGGACATCATCATGCTGGGGGAAATCCGCGACGAGGAAACCGCCGAGATCGCCGTCGAGGCCGCGCTCACCGGCCACCAGGTGCTCTCCACGATGCACTGCAACGACGCCCCCGGCGCGATCTCGCGTCTGGATGACATGGGCATCGCGCCGTTCCTCATTTCCAGCTCGGTGATTCTCTCCTGCGCCCAGCGTCTGATGCGCCGCATCTGCCCGGCGTGCAAGGAGCCGGTGAACTACCCGGCCAAGATTTTTGAGCAGCTCGACCTTGATCTCAAACACTTCGGCGGTGTGCAGCTCTACAAGGGCAACGGCTGCGAACGGTGCAAGAACTCCGGTTACGCCGGCCGGTGCGCGATCATCGAGATCATGACCGTCACCGACGACATCCGGAAGCTCGTCATCGCCCGGGCCAGCGCCTCGGAAATCGCCAAGGTCGCCGTCTCCCAGGGCATGAAGAACCTCCGCGCCGTCGCCCTCGACAAGGTCCGCGACGGCGTCTCCACGCTGGAGCAGGTGCTGGTGCTCACGTCGAGCCACTGACCTGATTGTGGTAGGGCGAGACTCCGTCGAGCCCCATTTGCCGTCAGAGCCAGCGCGAGCGCAGCGAGCCTCCCCGCACGCCGCGCATGGCTGCCCTCTCGCGGTCTCACCATCTCAGAGCCTCTCCTCCGACCAGGAACCAAGAACCAAGAACGATTGCCTTCGCCCCGTCCCTCCGTCTCATACCAACTGAGGGAATAGTTTGGTAGAATGGGGCGAGTTGTGACCTGCGCAGCCGTTCTCCCTCACCCCGGCCCTCTCCCGCTGGGAGAGGGAGCCACCAAGCCCGCCCTGGTTAGCAAAAGGCAGCGCTTGGTTGAAGGCAGCCGATGATTCTCCCTCTCCCAGCGGGAGAGGGCCGGGGTGAGGGAGAAAACGTTCGTTGGTTCAAATCGGGGGATTCGCCCAAACTATTCCCGTAGTTGGTATCAGAGCTTCTTCCCCGTCAGCCGCTCGAAAGCCTCCAAATACTTCGCCTGCGTGCGGGCCACGATGACGGGCGGGAGCGTCGGGGCCGGGGGCGTCTTGTCCCACTTGAGCGTTTCGAGGTAGTCGCGCACGAACTGCTTGTCGAAGCTGGGCTGGCTCCTGCCGGGCGCGTAGTCCGCCACCGGCCAGAAGCGCGACGAGTCCGGCGTGAGCACTTCGTCGATGAGCAGCAGTTCGCCGTTGAACAGGCCGAACTCGAACTTGGTGTCGGCGATGATGATGCCGCGCTTGCGGGCGTAGTCGCGGGCGAAGTTGTAGATGCGCAGGCTCAGGTCCCGCGCGCGGTCCGCGATGTCCGCGCCCACGAGCTGCGCGGCGGTTGCGAACGGGATGTTTTCGTCGTGCCCGGTTTCGGCCTTGGTGGCGGGCGTGAAGATCGGCTCGGGCAGCTCGGAGGATTCCTTCAGGCCGGGGGGCAACTGGATGCCGCAGACAGTCTGGGTCTTCTGGTATTCCTTCCAGCCGGAGCCGGCGAGGTAGCCACGCACCACGCACTCGATGGTCAGCGGCGTGGCCTTCTTCACGATCATGCTGCGGCGCGCGAGCTGCGCCGCAAACGGCTGAAGTGCCGGCGGCAAGGGTGCGTTTGCCTTTGCGAGCAGGTGGTTTGGTACGATCTTTTCGGTCTGCTCGAACCAGAAGTGGGAAATCTGGGTCAGCACCTCGCCCTTGCGAGGGATGCCGTTGGGCATGACGCAATCGAAGGCGGAGATGCGGTCCGAGGCGACGAACAGCAGCGAGTCGCCGAGGTCGAAGACTTCGCGGACCTTGCCGCTCTTGAGTTTGCGGATACCGGGCAGGCTGATTTGGAGCAACGGCTCGTCGTTCATGGCGCGCGATGATGGGGAGTGCGGAGCGGAGCGCAAGGCCGTTTCCGGCGGGGTGGCCCCTCCGGGCGCATCTCAGTTTCTTGCAGTCCCACTCTCCAGGCGGCGGAGATTTGGGTGCTTGGCGGTGATTGGTCCCGGAGGGACGCCTGAAAATAGCCCGGCGTTTCAACGCCGGGAACGAAAGGGAGCAAGGCCAAGTCCCGGAGGGACGACTGAAGATTCGCGGGCAGCCCACTTGAAAACCAGGCTGGCCACGTTCCCAGGCCGCTCCGCGGGAGGGGAAAGCGCCGTCGCCGCTGCGCTCTGCCGGCGCAGTCCAGGACGGTTAAGGTTGTTTGGATGCAATGGGTACGAGCTTGCCGCCGCGCAGGACGCGGAGCCGTTGGCCGCGCCACTCGACGGTGTTGCCGAGGAAGGCCAGCGCCCAGATGGGGATTTGGAGGAGGTCTTTCACTGGCGCAAGCAGCGCTTGCAAACCTGCTCGTGAGTCGGTCATCACCCGTTCGAGTCCTCCGACGTTTGGTAAATTTTCAAAACGCAACCAAACCATGCAGTCATTGGCGGAACCGATTCGGCCGAGCAGCACACCGAGTGAAAATGGAACACCGTAAGCTTGAACCAAGAGAAACGGCGAAAATTGACCACACAAGACACGGTCAAGCGCAGAGGATGAAAAGATTGTCAGGCTAGTGCCCAGAAACAACAAGTTCCACACCGTCACATTCCCCAAAATACTGAAAAAATACGGCACTGGCTGGCAGACGCGGATCGTACGCGCCCAGCGGAGTTGATGCGCCCAGACTTCGCGCCAGCCCTGCGGACATTCCCAGCACTCGACGACCACGGGGCAGATCTCGATGCGGTAACCGCGCCGGGTGATTTGCTGGCCGAGCTGATAATCATCCGCGAGGTAGTCCACGAGCGACCGGAAGCCGCCGAGTTCCTCCAACTGTTTCCGGCGGGTGGCCATCACGGCACCGAGCGCGAAATCAATGGGCTTGAGAGTTCGGGATTGCAGCACCTGGCTCCAGAAGTCCGCGTTCACGCCCACGGCTTCCCATTGCATCGCGAGCGTGCTGGCGTTCGCGAGGGCGTAGAAGCAGCAGACCAGGCCGGCCTGCGGGTCGCGGAGCGGCTGGATGACCTGGGCCAGAAAGTCCGGCGGTACGCGCGTGTCAGCGTCGCTGACGAGGAGGTGGTCGTGCTGCGCGAGGCGGTCCAGATGGATGAGGGAGGAAACCTTGGCGTTTGGTCCGAATTGTTCCGCGCAGATCACGAGCTGGGCGTTCGCCTGCGGATGCTCGGCGATGACCTGACGGACCACTTCGCACACTGGGTCCTCCGGCGAAGCGACGCCGAAGAGCACCTGCACCGGCCCGCGATAGTCCTGCTTCAGCCAACTGCTCAAGCACGCGTGCGTCTCGGCATCGCAACCCTTCAGCGGCTTGAGCAGGGTGATGCCCGGGGCGAACGACGTGTCCGCCGCCCGTTGATGCAGCGGGAAACGCCGTGCGGCCAGCCACTGCCAGAGCGTGATGGCGAGGCTCAGGACCGCCAGCGCGGCCAGGATGAAGTGCAGAAGCACGGCCAATTTTTATCACGGGCTGACACCGGGGAACAACCTTTGAGCCGGAGGCGGCGTGGCGGCAGGCATCCTGCCTGCCGTAGAGCCGGGGCTTCCAGCCCGGCGGACCAAGACACTCGTGCAACCTTCGCGCTTTCTTACAACACTGGGTCGTCATACTCCTCCTGCCATTCCGGGCGGCAAGATGCGCGCCCTCTACGGCAGGCAAGATGCCTGCCGCCACGGGATGACCGGCCAAAGCGGTCCGCTTGACACGGCCGGGCCGCCACCGGACAGTCGGGTCACATCAGCCAACCCATTCCCAATCCTGCCATGAGTGAAGAAAAACCGGTCTTTCGCGGAAGTTCATCCCAGGTGCTCAACCTCGCCCATTACGCGGGGGCGATCGTGCTGGCGGCGGTGATCATTGCGGCCAGCGTCAAGTTTGGCGGGTGGGTGGCGGCATTGCTGGTGGTTCCGCTGGTTTATGCCGGCTGGCGCTGGTGCGTGATTGCCACCCGCGTCTATGAGGTCACCACGGAGCGCATCATCGTAACGACCGGCTTCCTGAACAAACGTACCGACGACGTGGAACTCTACCGGGTGAAGGATTCCGTGCTGGAAGAGCCGGCGCTGCTGCGTCTCGCGGGCGCGGGTAACATCGTCCTGGCCACCAATGACGTTACCATGCCGACGCTGGTGCTCGCAGGCATCAAGGACGCGAAGGGGCTGCGGGAGCAAATGCGCACGCACATCGAAGCCTGCCGCGACCGGAAGGGGACGAAGCTCACGGAACTGGAGTGAAGGTGAAACCGGATGCCGGGATCGGTCCCGGTGGCGGCAGGTATCCTGCCTGCCGTAGAGCTGCGGCTTCCAGCCCGGCGGAACCAGACGTCCGGCCATCAATCACACTCGGACCACTCTGGGTTGTGGAGCGTTACGCGTTTACTATTCGAAGGCTCCGGACGAATCACCGCATTGGACCGTCGCTCGCGCTCTCCCTCCCGATGAGCCGAAGATGGTCAGAAAGATGGGAAAGGATCTGAGTTGAAATTTTTCTAACCAAGCAGTTGCTGAACAGCCTGAAATCAGGCGGCGGCGAAGGTCTTTAACGCACCGTGTTTCAGTAGTTCGCGCTTTGAACCCCTGAACCAGCCGCCGGTAGGGCGCTGTGTCCTCACCGCGCCGCCGAAGTCTGGTGGCGTCCGGGTGGTTCGGCGGCGCGCTGAGGACAGACGCGCCCTACCCCTCACGGTTCATGGAGAGGGGAAAAGGCGTGCAAAGGAGTCAGTTTACCGTTTCTCCTTGTGATTTGTTATCAGCCGTTTCCTGACGCGTCCTACAACTGATCCGACGCCACCTTGCGGGTGACTTCTTCCAGCGTGGTTTCACCGGCCAATGCGCGGTTGAGGCCATTTTGCCAGAGCGTGCGCATGCCGTGATCCGTGGCGATCTGCTGGATGACGCGTGTGGGCTTTTTCTCCATCACAGCGTCGCGGATGTGTTCGTCCACCTGGAGGAGTTCTGAGATGGAGAACCGGCCGTTGTAGCCCGTTTCCTTGCATTCGGGGCAGCCTGCGCCCTTGCGGAACGAGGCGTTGTCGATCTCGTCCTGCGTGAGGGTGCGCAGCAGCGCCGGCTCCGGCTCGTAGGGGATGGCGCAGAACGGACAGTTCTTCCGCACGAGGCGCACGCCCATGACACCGAGGATGCTCGACGCGAGGAGGAACGGCTCGATGCCCATGTTGATGAGGCGCGCGAACACGCCGGCGGTCGTGCCGCTGTGGACGGTGCTGATGACGAGGTGGCCTGTAAGGCCGGCCTGCACGGCGATGCCAGCCGTCTCGGGGTCGCGAATCTCGCCGACCATGATGATCTGCGGGTCCTGCCGCATGAGCGAACGCAGCGCGGCGGCGAAGGTGAAGTCCTGCGCGGGGTTCAACTGCGCCTGGCTCACCGTCGGGATCGGTACTTCCACCGGGTCTTCAACGGAGGCCACGCTGACGGAGGTACCGTGCTTCGTGAGCAGGTAGTGCAGGGCGCAGTAAATGGCCGTGGTCTTGCCGGAGCCGGTCGGGCCGGTGAGCAGGATGAGGCCGTTGGGCTTGTCCACCAAGTGGATGAACTGCTCCTTGGTCTTGGGCTCCAGCCCCAGCCGGTCAATGTCGAACGACCGGGTGGACGGGTCGAAGATACGGCAGACGATCTTCTCGCCGAGCACCGTGGGAAAGATGGAGACGCGCAACTGCACGTTGTTGAACTCCGGTCCCATGTTGACCTTGCCGTCCTGCGCAACGCCGCTGAGGTGGGAAGCCATGTTGGCCATGACCTTGAAACGTCCGGACACCTTCTCCTTCATCTCGCTGGGCAGATGAAGCATCTCGACGAGCTGCCCGCTCACGCGGATGCGCACGGCGAGCGATTCCTGCCAGGGCTCGATGTGGATGTCGCTCGCGCCGGATTGCACTGCGTCGTGAACCAGATAGTTCACGAGCGTGCTGATGTCGGCGTCCAGCAGCGTGGGCAGCCCGTGGAGGTAGTCGGTGGTCTGGCTCATGGCAACGAGGTGGGTTATTTGGTGGGACCCGGGATGAGTTCCCAGTGCTCGCCGAAGAAGCCGGCGGTCGCGATGCCGCCGGGGTAGCGCGGGCTGACCGGGGTGTTCACATCAATGATCGCGAAGTCGGGCAGCTTGGGCACCTGACGGGCGTTGTTCAGATAGTCGTATTCGCGGAAGGTGAAGCCGCTGTTGAGCACCACGTATTTCTTCGGGTTCAACGGATTGGGATAGACCAGCACGGGGGCATGATGCGAACCGTCGAAGGTCTGGGCGCCGACCTGTACGCCCGCCGCCGTCCACTTCACCGGCAGCTTGTCGGCGATGCGGGCAAGGAGCTTGTTGCTCTGCGGATCGCCCCAGAGCACGAGGTTGTGGGCGGCGATGTCCTCGTCGGTGATGGCGGTGTCGTCCTTCACCCGTGCGTCGCCGCGATACTGGTTGCGCCAGTGCGTGACGGCGTGGGTGAATTCGCCCGCCGCCCACTTGCCGACCTTCTCGTTCAACGGCGTGCCGGTGGGCTTGACCATGAGGAAGCTGTCGAGGAACGCGTCGTCAATGGGGCCTTGCAGGCCGTGGCGCTTGGCGAGCGAACCGTCATTGACCGAAGTCACCAGCGCCCACTTCTTGCCGGTCTTGGCAAAGTGCACCGTCCACGAACGGTCGGTCTCGGCCGGGGGCGCGTCAAACTTCGTGCCGTCCAGGACGATCTTCGCCTTCTTGGTCAGGGCGAACGGGTAGCGGCCCGAGGGCATCGCAAGCGTGAGACCGGCGACGTTCTTTGTCGTGACCTTGATGGTTTCATTTTCGTCGTCGATGTCCGCATCCACGCGGGCGCGTTCCCAGTGCTGCTCCATCGCGTCCACGGTGACCCAGTGCGAGCGGTTGTAGCGGAGCGTCCAGGTGGTGAACTTCACGTGTTCGGGCAGCAGGTCGCGGCCCTTGGCGGCGATGGCGTCGATGCGGCGGTTAATTTCGTCCTTCGCGTTCTTCTCGTAGCTGTGGCCGGTCTTGGGTCCGATGATGTGCGTGAGCTTCATGCCCTCGGCGGCGAGCGCCTTTTCCATCATGTCAGCGGCTTGTTTTTGTGAATCGATCTCGCCGCTGTAGGCAACCGTCGGGAGGTTGTAGAAGTTCAGCGCGTAATCCGTGCAGTCATAGATGTGCCAGAGCTTCTTCTCATACCACGTGGGCTGCACGGTCTCCTTCTGGAACACTTTCAGGAAGTCCGCCGTCTCGCTGAAGCCCGCGCCCGGAGCGGCGGCGCAGAACACGCCCGGATAATGGGCCGCAAACTGCCAGCAGCCCGCGCCACCCATCGAGAAGCCGCGCACCACGATGCGGTTGTCGTCGATGAAATAGTTCTTCTTCGCGGACTCCAGGGCTTCGAACAAATCCACTTCGCCCGCGAGCTTGTTGGCGCAGCAGTAGCGGCCGTAAAGGTGCAGCACGATCGCGCCCGGCGGCGTGAACTGACCGGGGGATTTTTGCACGCCGTCCACGAAGCTCAGCTCGCTGAGCGTCTCACCGCGCCCGTGAATCCAGAAATCGAGCCGGTACGGCTGCGATGGTCCGGGCGCGTACGATGCCGGAATCACCAGACCGTACGGCTGCACCGAGCCGTCGATCTTCGAGAGGTAGCCGCGGGCGACCAAGCCGGTCTGCGTGAGCCACGGCGACTTGCCTTCCTTCAACGCTGCCGCACGTTCGCCGCCCTGCTTGAGGAGGTTGCGCGCGGAGTTGACCTGGTTGGTGTTGTAAAACTCGTCATAGCGCAGCGCCCAGTCCACAGCCTTGTGATAGATCTGCACGTCGGGCAGGAGGTCGAGGGCGGGTTTGCCCTTGAGCGAATTGCGGAGCGCCTCGATCTCCTTGGCGAGCGCGGCGGCCCCGGCGGTGAGTTCGGTGCGGGCCTCGTCGGAAATCTTCACGCCCGGCGGTGGTACGGGGCGGACGGATTCCGCCTTGTTGTCAGCCGGGCCATCGGCCAGGGCGGTGAGGGTGAGGGTGAACAGCGCGACGAGGCTGATTGGTAATTTCATGCGAATGAAAAGACGATAGCAGCCCCCCGGCAGACGCAAAGTTTTTTGCGCAAAAGCGATTGGAGTGCCCATCTCCGAATAAGGGTGCCAAGTAGCGCAGGCGGGGATGCCTGCGCTACAACGACGGGGACCGGCGGTGGGCTTGGGTGTTCGTGCTCCACCACCGCCGGTAAATGGTGAGCCACTGCGGTCCGAAAACCGCGCATGGAAAGGCTGACGGAAAATGACTGCGCTCGGACGATGGGCCGCGATGGTTGTGGAGTGCGGTGACTTGTCACCGCTTTCCGCAGGCGACTTGTCGCCGTCGAAGGTCAATGCGTAATGGCAGGCCGGGGCACGCACGGCTTGCGGCAGCCGGAGGACATGGTGACTTTCCGGGCGTCACCAGACCATGACGGCGACAAGTCGCCTCGAAAAAGCGGTGACAAGTCACCGCACTCCATAATAACGCCATTGACCTCCAGGGTGATCCGGCCTGGACGATAAGTCGTTACCGTTGTCGCCCTGTCCTGTGGCCGTTGCGTTGAACGCGAACGCATCCTGGTTGCGACCGTGTCGGTAACTTCAGGTTTATGGAGAGCACCCGGCTCGCGCCGTTCAGTAAGGCAGCGGAAACTTCGCGGTCAGTTCGCGTACGCGGGCGCGAACTTTGTGGGCGGTCGCGACGTTTTTGATGTCGAGGAGCACCTCGGAGATCATGTCCGCGATGGCTGCCATCTCGGCCTCCTTCATGCCGCGCGTGGTGCTGGCCGGCGTACCCAGGCGGACGCCGCTGGCCTGGAAGGGTGAGCGGGTCTCGAACGGAATCGTGTTCTTGTTCGTCGTGATGCCAGCTTCGTCGAGGGCGATCTGGCTCTCCTTGCCGGTGATGCCACGGGCACCGACGTCCACCAGCATGAGGTGGTTGTCCGTGCCCCCGGAGACGAGGCGGAAGCCGTTGCGCAGCATGCCGGCGGCCAGGGCCTTCGCGTTGGCGACGATCTGCTGCTGGTACGCCTTGAACTCCGGCTGGAGCGCCTCGTGGAAGCAGACGGCCTTGCCGGCGATGACGTGCATGAGCGGACCGCCCTGGATGCCGGGGAAGACCTGCGAATCAATTTCCTTCGCATACTTCGCCGGGCACAGGATCAGGCCGCCGCGCGGACCGCGCAGGGTCTTGTGGGTGGTGGTGGTGACGAAGTCCGCGTACGGCACCGGGCTGGGATGCACGCCCGTGGCCACCATGCCGGCGATGTGCGCGATGTCCGCCAGGAGCATCGCCCCGACTTCCTTGGCGATTTCGCCCATGCGCTTGAAGTCAATGATGCGCGGGTAGGCGCTCGCGCCGACCGTGATCATCTTCGGCTTGTGCTCGCGGGCCATCGCGGCGAGCTGGTCGTAGTCGATGCGTTCGTCTTCCTTGCGCACGCCGTAATGGACGATCTCGAAGAATTTGCCCGAGAAGTTGGCCTTGTTGCCGTGCGTGAGATGGCCGCCGTGGGACAGATCCATCGTGAGCAGCTTGTCGCCGGGTTTGAGGAAGGCGAAATAGACGGCCATGTTCGCCCCGGAGCCGGAGTGCGGCTGGACGTTGGCATGTTCCGCGCCGAAAAGCTGCTTGGCACGCTCGATGGCCAGTGACTCGACCACGTCCACGTTTTCGCAGCCACCGTACCAGCGCTTGCCGGGATAACCTTCGGCGTACTTGTTCGTCAACACGGAACCCTGGGCCTCCATGACGGCCGGGCTGGTGAAGTTCTCGCTGGCAATCAGCTCGATGTTCTCCTGCTGGCGCTGGCGCTCCTTGGCGATGGTTTCAGCAATGGCGGGGTCCACCGCCGACAAACGCAATCCAGTGTTCGGTTCCATTTTTTTAACTCTTCGTTCGTGCCGTCCGCCTTCGAATTCCGAGGCGAGAAAGGCATCCACAATTTTACGGCCCTCGTCGGGCGAAGTCTGTTTCTGGCCGAGGCACAGGACGTTGGCGTCGTTGTGCTGGCGGGCGAGCCCGGCCATTTCCTCGTTGAACACGAGCGCCGCGCGGATGCCGGGCACCTTGTTGGCCGTGATGCTCATGCCCACGCCCGAGGTGCAGCAAAGCAGGCCGAAGTCCGCGTTGCCCTCCGCCACCGCTTCCGCCACGAGTTTGGCGTAGTCAGGATAGTCCGTGGACGCGGTCGAGTTGGTGCCGAAGTCGGTCACCTGCACATGGTGCTGCTCCAGATGCCGCTTGAGCGTTTCCTTGAGCTGCCAGCCGCCGTGATCGGCTCCGAGCGCGAACGTGATGGCGCGGCCATTGCCCGGGCCGTCTTCGCTCTGCTCAATCGCCCGCATCAGCGATTCGATGCCCTGCTCGATCTGGTCGCGGCAGTTGAGGTACACCTCGAGGTTGCCGCCGATGGGATCGGCGATGTCCTTTTCCCAGAAATCGAGCGTGTCATCGAATTCGCGCAGCACGAAGGTCTTCTCCTCCGCCTGGGGGTAGAGCAGCGTGACCGCCTCGACGTGGCCGCGCGTCATGCCGAAAATGAAATCCGCCTCCTGCACCATCGCCCCGGTGAGCATCCGGCTGCGCTGGCCGGTGATGTCGATGCCGAGCTGCTTGAGCGCGGTGACGGCATGGGTGCTGGGCGACTGGCCGTTGATGGCCCCAACGCCAGCGGAGAGCACGCGGAAGTCCCCGCGGCCCTTCACTGCATGCCGGAACAAACCCTCTGCCATCGGGCTACGGCAGATGTTTCCGGTGCAGACAAACAGGATGGTTTTCGTGCGCGCCAAGCGTGCTCAAGATGACGGCGACGGGGAGGCAGCGTCAACGCGGAAATCGGAGCGGACCGGACCGGGTGGTTGGCGGCGGGCTACTTCGGCACCGCAATGATGCCGAACTCGTCCTTCCCCCCGACGACCGCGCGACCCGAAATCCGGCCCTGAGACGTTTCCTGCTGGGCTTGTTTGTAGTTGAAAGCCTGGTCCGGAGCGCCGTTGCTGTTGAGGGTGCTGGTCAAGCCCGCCTTTTCCAATTTGTCCGCCGTCTGCCCCGCGAAGCGCGTGGCTCCGAAACTGGCCGGCAGCAACGCCGGCATCGGCGCGCCGCCTTGGGCCGGTGAAGCCGGTTGCCACTCACCGCGAAACTCGACTGCCTGGTTGAGCTTACGGTTCACGCCACGGGCGTAAAAGTGGTAGGCCGCTTGCGGGTCAAGCGACTGCCCCTTTTGCCCGCTGACATCCTTGCGGGCCGAGGCGTCCTTGGCTTGCGATGGTGCTTGTTCGCTGAGTCCGTCGGTCGGGGCAGATGTCACCGTGCCTTCGTAGGTCGAACCATCGGCGTCCACAATGCGCACGCGGTCGCCGGTTCGTTCGAAGGCGAAGTCCTGCATCACCTGCAGCGGCGGCGGGGAATTGAAGTTCTGACGGTAGCCAGCGCGCTGGTCCAACTGCTGGAAGCGTAATGATTGGGATACCGGGGCCGCTGCATTGGTGTCGCCGAGGAACTTCGCTTGGGGTGCAGCGGCCGTCACCGGCATCGGCGCGGCTGTCGGCGCGGGGGCGATGGTGCTGGCCAGACCAAGCGCGGAGTTGTCCGGGGCGCGCTTCAGTTCGCTGGTTACCTTCAATTTTACGGCCTCGTCAGCCTTGAGCTGGTTCGGCACGAAAGTGCCACTGGGCTCGGGTGCCGCTTTGAGCGTCTTGGCGAGTTGCAGTTTTTCGCCGGTGACCTTTTTCGCCGTTGCCTTTGCGTCTGAATCTTGATCCTGATTTACCAGTTGCTGCACCGGGCGTTCGGCCATTACGAAGGCGCGATCTGCTGGGGGTAGAGCTGTCACAGGAGCTGCCCCGCTGCTGCGCGTCGTGCTGCCTGTGGGTTCCACTGGGACGAACGCCGAGCTGCGCCGTTCCACTTCGCGCCGGGCCGCTGGCATTGGCCCCGAC
>RFSE01000160.1 GCA_009924135.1 Pseudomonadota bacterium
TCGTCGGGCATCGAACTCCAGAGAAAATACGACAACCGGCTCGCGAGCGCGAAGTCATCGAGCTTGCCGGGCTGCTCGCGGAGGAAGAGAAATTCCGGTGACACGAGCACGGCGGACAACGCGGCGCGGATCGCCTGCTCGAAGGTCCGTTGCTCTCCGAGTTTTGCTTGGAACAACGCGAGGAAGGGTTTCAAGTCGGCGTCCGTCACCGCGCGACGGAATGCCCGCCGGGCGAACTTCCGCAGGATGCGATCGGCATCCGCGAGCGGCTCGCTGGAAACGACTTCCACGCGGTCGCGGTAGTTGTAAATGGGGGCCGGGCCTTGCTTCATCTCGCCGAAGAGCCGGCGATGACTCTCCGGCGGCCAGGTCTCGTTGAGCGGACCTTCCACGTCCACCCAGTCGATGGCCAGCCCGGCCTCCTGCCAGTCGGCCGCACCCACCTTGGTGACGGACTGTGAGGAGGCCAAGCCGTAGGGCAGGATCGAGATCGAGGTGCGCGGCTCCATGAAGTCCACGAATTCGATCACCTTCGGCTCGCCGGGCGGCGCATCGAAGTAGTTCACCAAATGCCCGCGCGCCCCGCCCATGCCACCCGAACCGGACCACACCCGGAAGACAACCGGCTGGTTCGAGCTTTGCACTGCCGACGCCGAGATGCGGAAGCGAAAGTAGCCCCGCTCCTGCGGATAAAACTTCTGCGGGCTCACGGCCTGCCACGCGGACGAGGTGAACGCCACGATGCGGCCCGCGTCGTTCGTGCGGAAGACCCGTTCCGTCGTTGAGCGCACTTGATGCGATTCGGTCAGCAGATTGCGTATGAGCACAGCCTTGGGCTGCGGGCGGTTGGCGATGGCCTGGTTCAACGCGGTATCGGCCGCTTCGAGATAACGGTCGAGCAGGAAGGATGATGTGTGGAGCGCGTCCCCGATGTTGTCGAAGCCGTCGGCGGAAGAGTCTTGCGGTAGCAAGTCCTTCAGCGGCGTCTTTACCCCCAGTAGGTCGTGGACGGTGTTTTCGTACTCCGTGCGGTTTAGCCGGCGCAGCACCACGCGGCCCTGTGCGGCACGTTGGGCAGTGACGGCCTTGGCAATTTGTCCCGCAACCCAGCCGGTGACTGCGCTTGCCTCGGCTTCGGGAGGACGGGGCTGTTTCCTCGGAGGCATCTCGCCAGTCTGAAGCTGGTCCAGCACCTTCTCCCAGCGGCTGCGTGCAGACTTATCTGTGAAATCAGTGCCAAGCTGATCCAGCCGCCAATCACCCTTGGGCTTCGCCCCGCTGTGGCACTCCTCGCAGTGACGTTCGAAAAAGGGCTGCACTTTCGCCGTAAACTCCGCGTCCGCCGCCTTGGCAAACGGTCCACCGGCGACGCAGACCAGGAACACGACCGTCCAGAGGCCGCGTCCCTGTAAACGGGACGCGAGTCGCGCGGCGCGGAGTCGGTGCATGCAGCTAAAGAGACGCAGCGCAGCCGGGCGAATTTAGGGGAAAACCATTACGATATCGCCCAACTTTCCATTGACGCACCGAAATGGCCTTGCTACCAAGCCAACCAGTCCCTCGGAATTGGTCCCGAGGTGATGACTGAGAAGCCAATATGTCAGAAAATGAGGCAGGAACCCCTGCCAGTGAGCAACTTAACCATACCTTTAATTTTAGTCGCTACGCGTGGAAAGTGGCGCAGCTTCACGAGAAGCTGACAGCAGGCGAAACTGGGGCAACTTCAGGGATGACCGGGGCGAAAGCATGAGCAGCACCTGTGGAGATTGTCGGGAGCCGATACCGGTTTTTGCCGGTCTGTGTCCGCACTGCGGACGGCCTTCCCGTTTTCCCAATGTCATCGCGGTGACGCAGACCGAGCAGATGGCGGCTCTGAAAGTCCGTTATGACGCGGCCAAAGCCCGGGCGACCAGCCGGGGTGCCTTGGCGCAGGTCAACGAGTTCGAAGTGGCCGTCGGCAATTCCCGCGCCGTCCTTTGCCGTGCCTGGGGCGAAGTTGTTCGGCTCGCCTTCAGTGACAATGAGGTCTATGCGACGTTTTACCAGCGAACCGAGGCGGGGTTGCGCATCCCGGACGGTGACAAATGGGACCTTCTCCGGGCCAATGCCGACAACACCCTGTTTGGTGACGAGGGAAAGAAGCAGGTACGTTTCGGTGCCTTGTCGCTGGACGGTACCGGGGTTGAGCGTTATGGCGAATGCTCCGTTACGCCGAAGGAAAGCATGATTGCCCACCGCGCCTCGTTGATCGAGGAGAACTCGGTGGCCTTCATGAAGCGGCATGGCGTTACGGCCGCCAATGACTATGCCATGCCCATGGGACATCAGGCGGACTGGTCCGCGCGGGCGACGCTCGCCGTTGCCAAGCTGGCCGACCAGATCACCCCGGCGACCACATCCACCGACTATTCCCGCTGCCTGCTCGCCGCCGGACCGGACGGCTGGACCGATCATTTCATGGAAGTCCACATCTGGGGACCGCTGACCATCCGCAGCATGGAGCGGGTGACCGTCCGCCATTGGCAAAACAAGCCGCGCAAGTCCGAGGTTCAGGCATTGCGCGAAAAGCTACAGGGGTATAACGTGACTTTGTCCGTGCCTTGATATGGAAGCCGTTTTGTCAGCTCAGAGCGCCATGGCGTGGCTCTTGGAGGATTCAGTCCCCAAGGCCATCGTCACGCTGGACGCCATCGAGCCGGTCGCCGGCTCGCCTGAGCACGTGGCCCGCTGGCTGGCCGATCGGGAGGACTGTTTGTTTCTGGAAGACCGCTCGTCCGAGCAGGTGCAGGAGCGCTTGCGCTTGGAATGCGCCGTCGAGGATGCCTTCCGGCTGTTCCTCTACCTCACGGATGACACGCTGACGAACGCGACCCGCTGTGCCGTGGCCGGCGACCTCGAGGAAATCCTGACGGGTACCCCGGAAGCGGCGGAACGACTGGGCGCGGTCTTTTATTCCAAGCCCATGCCCCGTTCGGTGAACTTCACTGCGGTGATTACCATTGCGAAGGAGGCGAACGCTTTGGCTTTGGTGCGCTTTTTGGACTGCCTTCAAACCAGCCAACCGGTTATCCGCGAGGTGTTCGAGGCCTGGCAGGCGCTGCCGCTGGCGTTGTTTGCCGACGAGCGTGCCCGTGACGAGGCGTTTGGGCAGTTCCGCGCGGCCGGCTGTTTCGTCCAGCTCGTTGCGGAGGTGGAACGCCGCTCTGATCTCTCGTTGTTTTTGATCACCCAGCTTACGCGCCCGGAGGTGAAGGCGGTGCTGCATTATCGCGACATCCTGCTCGGGTGGGTTCATCCCTTTCGCCGGGCTACTCCGATTTTGGTCAATGCCGTGGAAGCATCGCGGCCGGAGCGGGATGAGGATAATCCTATTAGCACGGACGACGATCCGGCTGAAATGGACGTGCGGATCAGACAGCGGTTTGGCACGCACAAGGCCCTATTTGATGAAATTGCCAAATTGAAGGATCGAGTGCGGGAACATCTCAAAGCTGGTCATGAGGGCAAGGCCCTCAACCACGCGCGCCGCCTGGTCCAATTCCAGCGGGAGTTCAGCCGCGCTTCTGATACCGCCAAATCGCTTTGCGATCTGGCCACGGATGCCAAAGTGGGGCGGATGCTCCGTCTCGCCGAGTCGCTGCTCAGGCTGGCCATTCAGGTGAAGTCGGATGATGCGTGGACATGGGGCCAGCTCAGCGACACCTTGACGCGCCTGGACAAGCACGAGGAAGCAATCACAAGCTACGATCAGGCCATCGGCCTTGATCCGTTTCATGTCATCTACAAAAGTGCTCGTGCAGAAGCCTTCCGCAAGCTGAACCGGCTGCCGGAGGCCTTGGCGGCGTATGAGGATGCACAGGCGCAGCATCCGGAGGATACGGTGGCCAAGAATGGCCGTGCGGAAGTGCTGCGTGAATTGAACCGGCTGCCGGAGGCGCTGGCGGCGTATGAGCAGGCGCTGGCGCAGCATCCGGAGAATGCGTTTGCCATGTGTGGCCGGGCGGAAGTGTTGCGGGAACTCAACCGGCTGCCGGAGGCGCTGGCGGCGTATGAGCAGGCGCTGGCGCAGCATCCGGAGAATGCGGTGGCCAAGAATGGCCGGGCGGAAGTGCTGCGGGAACTCAACCGGCTGCCGGAGGCGCTGGCGGCGTATGAGCAGGCGCTGGCGCAGCATCCGGAGAATGCGGTGGGCAAGAATGGCCGGGCGGAAGTGCTGCGGGAATTGAACCGGCTGCCGGAGGCGCTGGAAGCTTATGAGCAGGCAATGGCAAAGCATCCGGAGAATGCGTTTGCCATGTGTGGCCGGGCGGAAGTGTTGCGAGAACTCAACCGGCTGCCGGAGGCGTTGAGGGCGTATGAGCAGATACTGGCGCAATATCCGGAGAACGTGGTGGCGAAGTGTGGTCGGGCGGAAGTGCTGCGGGAACTCAACCGGCTGCCGGAGGCTCTTAGGGCGTATGAGCAGGCGCTGGCGCAGCATCCAGAGGATGCGGTGGCCAAGTGTGGCCGTGCGGAAGTGCTGCGGGAGCTCAACCGGCTGCCGGAGGCGCTACAGGCGTATGAGGAGGCGTTGGTCCAGCATCCCGAGAATGCGGTGGCGAAGAATGGCCGCGCGGAAGTGCTGCGGGAATTGAACCGGCTGCCGGAGGCGCTACAGGCGTATGAGGAGGCGTTGGTCCAGCATCCCGAGAATGCGGTGGCGAAGAATGGTCGGGCGGAAGTGCTGCGGGAGCTCAACCGGCTGCCGGAGGCGCTGGCGGCGTATGAGCAGGCGCAGGCGCAGCATCCTGAGAATGCGGTGGCGAAGAATGGCCGGGCGGAAGTGCTGCGGGAACTCAACCGGCTGCCGGAGGCTCTTAGGGCGTATGAGCAGACGCTGGCGCAGCATCCGGAGAATGCAGTGGCGAAGAATGGCCGGGCAACGGTGCTCATGCATCTGAAGCGTTTCGAGGAAGCTCTCGCTCAGATTTCGATCAGCAATCCGGTCTCGCGCCAGGACTGGATTGGCTACCATCTCAAAGGCATGATCTACCTGCGCATGGGTGATTGGAAATCGGCCAGAGGCATCTTCGCGCAGGGTGTCACGGCCAACCTGCGGCCGAAGGAAGCCGGGTATTACCACACTGCCTTAGCCCTTTGTGAACTGCGCGACCGGCGCTGGGACGCCTCTCTGAAATGTTTGGAGGCGGTGGTGGTGCCCCGGCTGCAAGAGCCTGCGAATGTTATCCGGGCACACATATTTGGGGCCAGCTCCAGGCCTCGGGATTGTGAAGCCAGCCTGACCACGCTCGGTCGCTTCCCCTCAACTCGGGTGCACATTGTGGCCGAGGAAATTCGTCATCGTTTCCTCGAAAACGCGCCCCGGCAGGACGAGCAGTGGCTGTTGGCCCGCGAAGAGGAAATGCTGCTGGCCGCCTAGTCCGGTTGCCGTTTGCCACGGTGTTTCGTCACTGCTTCCGGCCGTTCAGGTTTTTGCCTCCACAAATTCCCGCGTGATGCGTCCATCCTTGGCTTCGCAGGCGAACCAGCCTTTTTCCTTCGAGAAATCGTGGTTGGTGCGCCAGGCGGAGCAGCAGCGGTTGGTGGTGAGCACGGCGCCGGCCACGCGGCGCTCGGTGAAACCGTGGAAGTGGCCGCTGAAGACGGCCTGGAGGTTGATCGGCTTGAAACGCTCCAGCAGGGCGTCGGCGTTGGTCGGGCGCGCGGGGGTGATGGGGCCGAGTGGAAAGTGCGTGAGAATCACCGTGGGGCGTTTGGGGTCGAGCTTGGGGATTTGTTCGTCCACCCAGCGCAGGGTGTGCGGCTGGATGCTGGTGTTGCTGCCCATCCGCCCCTGGGTGCTGTCGAGGGCGAGGAACTGCCAGCCGTGCTGTTCGAACCGGTAGTTGATGCGGTCGGGGAAGATTTCCTCGTAAGGACGATTGTCTTTTTTGTCGAAGAAGTCGTGGTTGCCGATGACCCCGAAGACCGGAATGCCCAGCGTCTTGAAGGCGTCGCGCGAGGCGGCGAGTTCGTCCCGCGTGCCGTTTTCGGAATAGTCGCCGGCCATGAGGCAGAAGGCCTGCGGGTTTGGCGAGGCCTTGATCTGGCGGAACACCTTTTCGAGCCACACGCCGCACTTCTCGTCGCGGTAGTGGACGTCATTGATCACGACGAAGCGGAAGCTGCCCTTGCCAGTGGAATCCGCCGCCCGTAAAGCCCCTGGCCACAGACCCAAGGCCAGCAGGCTGCCGGCGGACAGGCCGAGCGCCCGGCGGCGGGGCAGGGCGGATGGGGCTGGATGGAGCGGTTGGTTCATATGCGTTTCGGGCCTTCGACGGAGTAACGTCCGGCGGTTTGGGCGTGAGTCAAGGCGAGCGCGAGGGCGTCGGCGGCGTCGGGCTCGGGCAGTTCGGCGAGCTGCAACATGCGCTGGACCATCTTGGCCACGGCGATTTTCTGCGCCGCACCGTAGCCGACAATGGCCTGCTTCACCTTGCGGGGCGCGACCTCGAAGATCTCCAGCCCGGCCTCGGCCATCGCCACCAGGGCTGCGCCGCGCGCTTCACCCATGATGATGGCGGTCTGCAGGTTCTGGGCGAAGAACAGGCCTTCGACGATACACACGGTCGGTTGATGCGTGCGGATCAGGTCGCGGAGCGTCGTGTGAATCAGGGCGAGGCAACGCGAGCGTTCCCAGCCCGCCGGGCAGTGGATCGTTCCCTGGGCGAGCGTGACCGGGTGCGGCTTGGCCATGCGGATGACCCCGTAGCCCGTGCCGCGCAGCGACGGGTCCACGCCGAGGATGATTTCATGGGTGCGGGTGGGGGCCGGAGCCGCTTCGGGCGGCGTGGCGGTCGGGCGGCGGGCGGCGCCGCGCACGCGGTTCTGGAGTTGTTCGAACTGTTTCGGCGAAATGCCCACGCGCACACGGTGGCAGAAGCGGGCGTGGGTGCGAAGCCCGGAGTTGTGTGGGCGCATGGGGAAGGGAGGCAGAGGAATTTGGGGCAGGGTAATTTGGAGCAGCGGATGGACCGGGTTGGCCAGGTTGATGAGGCTGGTCGCCGGCACGCCGGTTCGGCGATGAATGCCAACCGCTGCTGGTCAGTCCTTTACCCCCGTTACTGACATCTAATTGACATCCATGAAACTGTTCCGTTTGCCCCGTCTCCTTACGTTGGCCGCCCTCCTGCTCGCCCTGGCGAGCGCCGAGGCCGCTCCGAAGAAGCTCCTCGTCATCACGCAGTCGAAGGGCTTTCTGCACAGCCCCGTGAAGCGCCCCGGCCCTGACCAGCTTTGCCTCGTGGAACAGCAGATGAAGGAGCTGGGCGAAAAGTCCGGCGTGTTCACGACCGATTTTTCGCAGGACGCCATAGCGGTGCTGACCAAGGAAAACCTCGCCAAGTATGACGCGCTGTTCTTTTACACCACCGGCTCGTTGCTGCCGGCGGGCGAGCCGCGCGAGGCGTTGCTCGATTTCATCAAGAGCGGCAAGGGCTTCATCGGCACGCACAGCGCCACGGATACGTTCAAGGATTTCAAGGGCTACACCAGCCTCATCAACGGCAGCTTCGCCGGGCATCCGTGGGGCGGTGGCGGGACTTACACTTACGTCAACCATGAGCCGAGCCACCCCGTCGTCGCGATGATGGGCAGCGAGTTCCAGTGGAAGGACGAGACCTACCAGTACAACGACTACGACATGAAGGCCGTCCGCGTGCTGTACAGCCTCGACATGGTGAAATCGAATCCCAAGCGCCCCTACCTCGTGCCCGTCTGCTGGGTGCGCGAATACGGCACCGGCCGCCTCTTCTACACGAACCTTGGGCACAACGAAGCCACCTGGAAGGACGCGAAGTTCCACGAGCACCTGCTCGCCGGCATCAAGTGGGCCACGAAGCTGATCGACGGTCCGGCCACGCCGAACCCCGAGGTGCAGCAGGCGGAGTTCAACCGCTCGGTCGTCGCCTTCGCCGCCTCGATTGCGGGCAAGGAAGCGTCGCCCTACCTCGCCAAGGCCAAGTCCGACGCCGCCTGGCTCGCCAACGTCGCCGCCGCCGCCACGACCGCCAGCAAGGCCCAGGACGCCGTCGGTGGTGTGCGCGATCCCGACCCCAAGAAGACCAAGCCCGAGGAACTCGAAGCCCAGAAGGCCGCCGCCAAGACCAAGCGCGCCGAAATGCAGGTCAAGTTCGAGGACGAAAAGAAGAAGCTCATTGCTGCACTGGACAAGTAACCTATCTCGTCCCCACGCCCACGCCTTCATACTCTCTCACTCTCTCACTCACACATGAAACTCCTCACCCTCCTCACCACGTTCGCCCTCACCGCCACCATCTTCGCTGCCGACAGTGAAGAAGGCTTCAAGTCCCTCTTCAACGGCAAGGACACCGCCGGCTGGAAGCTCCGCCGCCCGGATGGCCACAACTCGTGGAAGGTCGAAGACGGTGTCCTGAAAAACACCGTCAACAAGGGTGAGCACGGCACCGACCTCGTCACCGAACAGAAGTACTGGAACTTCACCGTGCGCTACGCGTTCATGGTGCCGGACGGCTCGAACAGCGGCTTCTACCTGCGCGGCCGGCACGAGATTCAGATTCTCGGCGACTTCAAGGTTGGCAAACCCACCAAGCAGGGCAACGGCGCGATCTACAACCAGACCGCGCCCAGCGAGTTCGCCAGCAAGCCCGGCGGCGAGTGGCAGACCTGCGAGGCCACCATCATCGGCAACAAGATCACTGTCACGTTGAACGGCAAGAAGATCCACGACAACGTGGAATGCAACGTCGCCACCGGCAGCGAGATCGACAAGAACGTGACCGAGCCCGGTCCGCTGTTCCTCCAGGGCGACCACGGCACCGTCTGGTTCCGCAACATGCGCATCAAGGAACTGGCGAAGTAACGCCACGGCTGGGTGAAAATCCAAGCGTCCCGCACTGTGCCGTGCGTCTGAATCTTGTTCTGGAACAAGGCGATAGACCGGCTGCGCGTCCGGTAGTTTTGGAAGTTGCTGAAGCCGCGGGCGGCGGATTTGAGGCTCTGGATTTTCGAGTTTAATCCTTCGGTCACGGCGTTGGTAATGTGATGCCGCAGATGGGTCAGGAGGTTCTCCAGATGCCGCTTGAGCAGTTGCGCCACCTCGATCATGGGCTTGAGCCGGCTGCGGCTCACCCACCCAAACCAATCCTTGAAGAAGTGCCGCGCCCAACCCTCGTGCTGATACGCCCAGAACTTGCTGAAGAGTTCCTTCGCCGCCCAGGCCCGCGCCACTTTCAAATGCAAATCCTTCAGCGCCGCAAACTCCGCCGCCTGGTCCGGGCTGAAATGCTGCGGGTTGTACAGCCACAGTTGCCGCGATCCTTTGAGGGTCTCATCGCCTTTGGCCATCAGCTCCTTGTGTTCTTGGCGGCGCACCTTGTCCATCGCCTCCCCGAGGTATTTGCTGACATGAAATTTGTCATGCAAGATGGCGGCGTCTGGAACCTGCGCTTGAATCGTCCGGATAAAGGGCTCCCACATGTCCACCGCCACTGCTTCGACCGTCTGCTTTTGCTCCGAGCTCAAACCCTGCCACAACTTTCCCGCCGCTTCGGTCGTCCGCTCCTCCACCACCTCAAGCACCCGCGCCGCGTCCAGATCCGTCAGCAGGGTGATGTAGGACTGCCCACGCTTGAAGCCCTTCTCATCCATGCCCAGATGCCGGAGCTGGTCCAACTGCCGCCGCGCCAACCCGCGCTCCACGGCCCGCCGCATGATCTCATGCGCCGTCTCCCAGCCGAGTCCCAGCAACTCGCACGCCTGGCTCACGCTGGCACTGGCCAAGAGCACTTCCACGGCAAACCGCTCGAAGAGCAGGGTGAAGCGGCCCAGCGGAGCGGCCCACGGCACGTGCATGGTCTTGACCCCGTGCTCCGGACACGCTGAGCGGGGTGTCCGCGCCCGGATCAACGTCGTGAACTGCATCGTGTCCAGATGCCGCCACGTCCGCTCCGGCGCACAGTCGTGGAGAGAACAGGCCTGCCCGCAGTCCGGGCATTGGACCGCCTGGCCCCACTGCCAGCCCAACTCGATCTCCACTTTCTTTTCCTGTAGTTTCAACTCCACGGTCTTGACTTCCCACGGACTGCCAAGGCCCAAAAGTAACGCGTAATGGCTCTGCAATTCAGTGTCCATGCGCATGGCCCAAGCCTGCCAGACTCCGCCGGCATTGCGCCAGCCACGTCTCGCCAAACGCTTCCCTCCGGCGTGGCGCAGCGGAGCGAAGCCAAGGCCGACGCGCAGCGGTGAACCCGCCACCAAACCAGCGCGCCTCGGCAGGAAATCAAACCGCGGTCAAGCGCATCCCCCCTAAAAGCACTGCCTTCCCCAGATCCAACTTAGCCATTAAAAACCCGGAATATCCTCATTTCAGGCGCTGATGCCGCCTCACGCCGTCGCACCTCGTCCAACGCACTACTGACCAGCGCCGTGACGTGAAACGGGTCAAAGACCATTTGCGCGTTGCCCAGCTCTTCCCGGGCGCCCTTTTAATACGCCTGGCTCAGGTCCATCGCCACGGCCGTGATAGCCTTGGGGTGCCCGTTGTGTTTGAGCAGTTCCTCAGAAAAGCGTTGGAACGTGGTGTGATCCTTGCCCTCGGTGGCGTAGACCACCCGCCGCGCGACCAGGTCGGCAAACACGGTCAGGTAGTGGTGGCCTTTGCGGCAGTTCATCTCATCGACGCCCAAGTGCGCCAACTCGGAGAGGTCCAGCGCGGCGTAGGCTTTGGCCACAGGCTTGAAGAGCAAGCGCCAGAGCCGGGTGTCGTGTTCCCCGAGAATGTCGCCGGCCTTCTTCATCGGCATCTCGCGCATCAGGGGCAGCGCAAACGCCTCGAAGTCGCGGGTGAAGTGTTTGCCTTCGCCTTCCCACGGCAGCGGCACGCGCCAGACGTGGCGGCAGGCGCAGCACCGGGCACGAGGTGGCTCGCAGGGAATCTCGGTGCGTTTGCCAAAGGCATCCAGGTGCCGCCAGACCCGGACCTCGGTGTGCTCGTGACAGACCACCTCCGGATGAGCGCAGGTGGCGATGGGACATTTGAGTTGGGGCCAGAGTTTGGCGGTCTCGTGAATGACCAGGAAGAACCGTTCCACGGGCGCAGATTCATATTCGGCCCCGGTCACTTCCCAGCATTCGTGCAGCCCCAACAATCGTTCAAAGGCTTTTTCAGGTATCATCGCGGCCCATTATCCAATATCCCGCCCGCCACTGGAAGCAGCGCGGAACCGGCTGGCGTACTCGCTGCAAAAAGAAAAAGTGCCAAGCCCACCGTTGCCATCGTCGAGGACGACCGGGATACGGCCCGGCTCTGGCAGCGCAAGTTCGTGAACTGTGGGTACGAGGTCGTCGGCAACTTCGCGGGAGCCAAGGCTGCTTGGAAAGCCCTGTGCAAGCACCCACCGGATGTCATCATCTTGGACTGGGAACTCATCCCCGGCCCCAACGGGGACTGGCTCCTCAGGCAGTTTGCCAAGCACAAGTTGCGCACGCGCATCATGGTGGTGACCTCGCATGACCGGGGCGAGATTCAGCGGCAGGCATTCTCACTGGGGGCACAGGGTTTCCTCGGTAAACCGGTTTCACTGAAGGAATTGGAACTGCGGCTGCAGGAGATGCTGCAAGGCAAGGTGCCTTTGTCCACGCACAACGGGGAGTTTCTGCGGCAGCAGGTGTGCGAGTCCCCGTGCGCGGCGTGGGAGAAGCTCTCGGGCCAGCATCAACGGATCGTCGCGGAGGCCTCACTGGGCAAGGGGATCAAAGAAATTTGCGCGGTGCTTGGGCGGAGCAAGGGTAAGGTGGAGACCCAGATCCAGCGCATCTTCAAGAAGCTGGGCACGTGGGATATTCGGCGGGTGATCGCCCTCTGCGCGGAGGCGGTGCGGGCGCATACATGGTCGCCGGCTATGGCGGAGACCGCGCTGTCCCAGGCGGCGTAGGGACGTTCATCACCCTACCTGTGCTTGTGCATTTGGCGGCGGCTTGCCAGTGTCTGTCACGTCCTCCATGCTCCGCGCAACGATTTGAACGACGCCCGTACAACCAACTTAACTTCCAACATGTCAGTCCGAGTCCGTTTTGCCCCCAGCCCCACCGGCTACCTTCACATTGGCGGCGCGCGCACCGCGCTGTTCAACTGGTTGTATGCCCGCCACATGGGCGGCACGTTCATCCTGCGCGTCGAGGACACCGATGCGGCGCGCAATTCGCAGGAGGCCGTCAATGTCATCCTTGATGGGCTCCGCTGGCTTGGTCTCGATTGGGATGAGGGGCCGTTGACCGCCGATGCCACCGGGCCGGGGAAGGGCGACCGGGGACCTTACTTCCAATCGCGACGGAAAGAGAACTACGCGCTGAGGGTTGAGGCGCTGCTCTCGCGCGGACTAGCTTACGAGAGCGAAGGGGCGGTGCGTTTCCGCATGACGCGCGAGCCGGTCCTCGTCCGCGACCTCGTCGTGGGGGATGTGACCCGTGCCCTCACGGATCGCGAGGAGCAGGACCCGGACTTCGTCATCATGCGGTCGGATGGTTCGCCCGTGTTTCATTTTGTGAACGTGGTGGATGATCTGGAAATGGGCATCACCCACGTCATCCGGGGTGAGGATCATCTGAGCAACACAGCCAAGCATGTCGCGTTGTTCAAGGCCTTCGGGGTCGAGCCGCCCCAGTACGCGCACATTCCGCTCATCCTCAACGCCGACGGTTCCAAAATGTCCAAGCGCGATACCGGGGCGGCGTTGACCTACTACATGGAGAACGGCTACGCGCCGGAGGCTGTGCTCAATTACCTGTGCCTGCTCGGCTGGTCGGCCAGGGACGGGCGCGAGGTCATTCCCTTGCCAGAATTGATCGCGAATTTCGATCTGCCGCAAATCCTTCGACATAACGCCCGCTTCGATCACGAAAAGCTCAAATGGATGAATGGCGAGTACCTCCGCGCCATGACGGCGGACCGTTTCTACGAAATGTCCGTGCACGCCCTCGCCCGGGCGGGCGTGGATACCAATGCCTTTCCCACGGCCTACGTGAAGGCGGCATTGGACACCTGCATGGGCAAACTCCGCCTGTTCACTGATCTGCCCGCTTACGCCGGCTTCTACTTCACGGACCGGGTGGAAATGGATGCTGACGCCAAGGCCGCACTGACCCCGGAAGCCCGCGACCGGCTCAAAAAGCTTCGCGACGCCTATGCCGGGGCGGCGGATTTCAAGGCCGCCACACTCGAAACCATTCTCAAGGATACCGCCAAGGCACTGGGCGTGAAAAACGGCGTACTGGTTCATCCCATCCGCTTCGCTTGCACCGGCAAACCCAGCGGTCCGAGCCTCTATCATCTCCTTGAAATCCTCGGTCGTGACCGGGTGATGCAACGGATTGATGCGACGCTGGCGGCGTGATCCGGTTCGGGGCTGAACCGTTGGTCGGGTGCGTGACGCCTAAGTAACCCCGGAGGAAAAGATCAACGCTGGGGGTGCCTTGGCGGTTGCTATTTGTATCCGTACAGATACAAATACCCCATGCAACTCACCTACGACCAAGTGTGGCAACAACGCCAGGAACTCCTCCGCCAAATGCAGGCCATCGACCGGCTGCGCCGCGGCATCCTGTACCGGGTGACCGGCGCGCAGCGCCACCGGGTTCATGCGAAAGCGGCGCAGCAAGGCCAGCAGGCCGGGCAGGTCCAAGGCGCCGTCTTGCGCATCCAGCGCTTGCAAATCTATGAGAACAGGG
>RFSE01000017.1 GCA_009924135.1 Pseudomonadota bacterium
GCGTCCTCGCCTGCGAGTGCGGGCGGCGTCTCGCCGCCCGCAGGTACTCGGGGCGGGACGCCCCGGTAACTCGCAGGCGAGGACGCCTGCGGTACATGGCAGGGCGGCGGCGGACGTGCTCCTGGCGCAAGGTGGTTCACGGGTTCAAAGCGCGAACCGCTGGTTGGGAGAATTCTCACCCCGGCCCTCTCCCGCTGGGAGAGGGAGAAACTTCGGCCGCCTTTCCCCACTCGCTGCCCCTGTCAACCACGACGGACTTTGTGGCTCCCTCTCCCAGCGGGAGAGGGCCGGGGTGAGGGAGAAATCGTTCATTGGTTCACTGCGGGAATTCGACCAGAGCATTCCAGTAATTGGTTTTACCCACTACGGTTAGCGTTGCCGCCGATGGGCAGTGGTTGGGTTCCTGCACCGCCAATTTCGCACCGGTCGCTTCTCATCAATGACGTAGTGTGCGTTGGCGGCACGACGACTGAGGGCCGTAAAGCCGATGGCTTATGCGACAATTTCTTTAAGTACACCGGTGCTGTCGCCGTGGCGCTCGGCCTTGACGCCGACCCCGTGGAGCATGGTGAGCCAGACATTGCACAGGGGCGTGTCCTTCGGCGCGACGATGCTCTGACCGAGCTTCAAGCCGGCCCCGCGGCCGGTGATGATCGTCGGGCAGTTGCTCAGCTCGTGGCCCGTGCGGATGTTGCTGCCGTAGGCGAGGGCGACGTGATCGAAGAGACTGGTGCCATCGGCTTCCTTGGTGGCTTTCAGCTTGTCGAGGAAGCCCGCGAGCAGCTCGCTTTGGGCGAGATCGCGGCGCTGGGAGGCATCGAGCTTCTCGCCCAGCGTGGTGTGGTAATGGCTCATGTCGTGCGGATGCACCTTGATCTCGAGCGCGGTGAGGAGCGTGTTCACGGGCTGGCGGAAGGTCATCACGCGCGTGCTGTCTGTCTGCATGGCGGCGATCATGAGGTCGTACATGAGCTTGATCTCCTCCTTGCCGTTGACGCCGGGCTTTGGCTCGGGGAGCGGGGCTTTGGGCTGCGGCACACCCATCCACTGCTCTTCCTTGGCCAGCCGCGTCTCGATGTCGCGGATGCCCTGGAAGTATTCTTCGAGCTTGGCATTGTCGCTCTTGGCCAGGCCGCGCTGGAGTGCCTTCGCATTGTCGAGCACGGCGTCCAGCACGCTGCGCTTCTGGGCGAGCATCGCCTTCTGCTGCTCGATGGGCGTGGTGTCCTTCGCAAAGAGCCGGTGAAACGCCGCCACGGGGCCGTTCTGCCCGCCGACCGGCTTCCCGCTCACATCCCAGGCCATCGACAAACCGGGACCATGCCCGCTGAGATCGCCCGTCTGGCTGCCGTTGAACTGCAATGACGAAAACCGGGTCTGCAAACCCAACTGCGCTGCGGCCACCTGGTCGGCGCTGATGCTGTTGTGGAAACTCTGCCCCGGCTGGGCGTAACGGTTCGCGCCCGTGAGCCACATGGTGCTGCCCCAGTGTCCTTCGTTCGAGTACTTGTTCCACAGCCCCTGCACGACGGAGAAGTCCGCCTTGTGCCGTGCGAGGGGCTTGAGGCCGACGGGCAGCTCATAGTCCGCGCCGGGTTTCTTGATGTCCGGATACCAGGTCGCCTCGGTGATGCCCCAGCCAAAGCCCAGGAAGATCAAACGCTTCGGCGGAGCGGCCGGAGCGGCGGCGGCAAACGGCCGGAAGCCCAGCGATTCGAGGGCCGGCAACGCAATCAGGGCGGTGCTGGATTGGAGAAACCGGCGGCGGCGGAGCGGGGCGTTCATACAATACTTGGAAGAGCGGACGATGGCGTAGGGCGATTGATTGAAGGAAAGGGTTTGCGAGTTGGCCACCAGGACTTCACTTGGTTTGAAACTCCCGGCTGCTAACCAGGGTGTGGACGAACTCGCGCGTGGCGAAACCCTTTTGTCCCGTGCGCCGCACCATCTCCTCGATCAACGGCTCATCGCGGAACCCCAGCGGCCGTCCCAGTGCATACTCGATCAAGACCATGCTGAAGCCCCGGGCGAAGCTGGTGTCCCGGGCGGCGATGAGGTCGCGCAGTTCAAAATAGCTCTGGAAGGCTGGGCCTTTGTGGAGTTGCGAGGCGGCTTCGATCGCCCACGTCTTGCTCGCTCCCTTCACCGGTTTGCCCTTCTCGTCCATGACTTGGTAGGTGTCATTCGTGCGCCACTGGCCGACGGCGTCGAAGTTCTCCAGCCCAAAGCCGATGGGATCAATCTTGCGATGGCAGCTCGCGCACTGGGCGTCCTCCTGATGCGCCTGCAACCGCTCGCGGGTGGTGAGGACCTTGCCGGCGAGACGGGTGATCTGCGGGACGTTCGCGGGCGCAGGCGGCGGCGGGTCGTTGAGGAGCTTGCGCAGCACCCAGGACCCGCGCTCGACGGGACTGGTGCGGTCACCGTTGCCGCCCATGACATTGATGGCGGCCATGCCGAGCAGGCCGCCGCGCGGCGAGTCCTTGGGCAGCAACACTTTTTGGAAGGCATCACCCGTCACGCCCGGGATGCCATAGAAGTCGGCGAGCAGGTGGTTGACCACGACGTAGTCGGACTTGAGCAGGTCGCGCAGCGGGGCATTGTGCCGCAGAAGGTAGGCGAAGGTCTCATAGACTTCGTTCTTCGCGGCGAGCCGGGTGCTGTCATCGAAGCGCGGGAATTTCGGACGGTTCACCTCGAAGAAATCGAGCCGGTCCATGCCCAGCCATTGGAAGAGGAAACCACGTACGAAATCCTGCGAGCGCGGGTCATCCAGCAGGCGCGTGGTTTCAGCGGCGAGCACGGCGGGCTTCATCAACTCACCGCGCCGGGCCAGATCCAGCAGTGCTTCATCCGGCGGCGCGCTCCAGAGAAAATACGAGAGGCGCGTGGCCAGCTCGGAACCGGTGAGGGGACGACGTTTTTCATCGGCGGCCGGCTCGGCGAGATACAAAAACATCGGCGACGACAAAACAACCGCGAGGGTTTCGCGCAGGGCCGCACCGTGTTTCGCGCCGTTCTTCAACTGGGTGTCGTAAATGCTCGCGAGGCGTTGCAGGTAGCTTGCGGGCGGTTCGGTACCCCGGAAGGCCGCCGTGGCGAAGCGCGCAACCGCAGCTTGGACATCGGCGGACGCAGGCGCAGGGCTCTTGTCATTGACCGGCAGGCCGGCGAGGGCGGCCAGACCGGGCGGCTGCGGCTTGGCGGCGTCGCTGAGACGCTCGATCTCCAGGTAGTCGATCCACAACACGGCCTCGGGGCCAATGCCATTGCGCTTCACGGCCTCGGCCCGTTTGCGTCCGCCCTCGTCGTTGTTGTCCCAGGCACCCTTCTCCCGGATGAAAAGCGTGCGATCTCCGGCATCGGTCTGCGAGCGTGTGAGCGTGAAGGGCAGCTCGACAATCTGCGGCCGGTCCATCGTGCCGGTGACCTCGAACGTCGCACGCACCATGCCGTTGCGCGGGTGCATGCCCACTTCGAGGAAGCGCTGCTCCGGCCGGGCGTCATTCGCCGCCGCGAGGCGGACGCGGAAGACGTAGCTGCCGCTGGTCCACTCGCCGGGCACGGGCAGTTGCAGGAAACCCAACGCCATCACCGCCGGATGCATCGTGGGCGTGCCGAGATATGCGCCCCGGTCGAGCGCCGGCTGCTTCAGGTAATACTCGTGGTACTTCTGCCAGTTCTCGCCGAGGGCGCTGTTGGCCTTGTCGGCGTTGTTTTCCTCCGTCTTGAACCCGAACGACTCGGGCGAGGGTGCCCCTTTGATCTTGTCCCAGGACCGGCGGAAGATGGCCTCGTTCTTCGAGCTCTTGCGCAACTCGGCGACGATCTCCTTGTTCTCCGACCGGGCGGCGGCTTCCTCGACGGCCTTCACCCAGCGCTGGGCACGATCCCGCGCGTCGATCTGCTCGGCGACATACTTCGACACCTTTTCGTTCGCCTGTTCGCACTCGTAACGTACCTTGTTCAGGCCCTTGGCCGAGACCGACCCGACCTGACGGTTGTCCCCGATGCCAAACTTTGCCTCGCCGGCCACCACCGGCTTTGCGCCGGTCGTTTTGCGCTCGATCTCCAGCCAATCCACCCACAGGGCCAGCTCCGGACCGATGCCGTTCTTCGCCTTGCCCTCGCCGAAGATGCGGCGGGTCTGCGTGTAGTGATCGTTGCTGCCTTTCTCGCGGATGAAGATGGTGCGGTTGTCGCCGTCCGTGTTACCCTTGGTCAAGGTGAGCGGAATCTCAATAACCTGCGGCGCGGCCATCGTACCGGTAACCTCGTGCGTGCTCATCACCGGGCCGTTGCGCGGGTGAATGCCAAACTCCACGAACCGCCGCTCGGGCGGAGCCTGATCGGTCGCGGCAATGCGCACCCGCACCGTGTAATCGCCCACCGGCCAACTGTACGGGACGCGCAGGCTGATCACGTCGTTGCCGAGATCGTTGCCCGCCATGATGGTGAGGTACGCACCCGTATCCAGGTGCGGCTGCTTTAGGTAACGCTCGTGGTAGGGCCGCATGTATCCGGCCCCGATCGGGGTGGCGTAACCGAGCGCACCGTTAGCCTTGTCGGCATTGTTCTCCACCGTTCTGAAACCGAAGTCCTCCGGCGCCGGTGCGCCCTTGAGCATCGCCCACGAGCGTCGGAAGGTGTCGTCGTTCTTCGACTCCTTGCGCAACTGCGCCACGACGGTGGCGTTCTCCGGCCGGGCCGCCGCTGCGTCCACGGCCTTCACCCATTGCTTCGCCCGCTCAAGTGCATCGAGCTTCTCTTCGTAATTCTTGCGGATCACCTTGAGCGAATCCTCGGCCTCATACCGCAGCTTCCGCTCCTCGCCCGCCGCCGCCTGCCACGCGAACGCCTCTTCGAGCGCCTCGCGTCCGAGGGATTGATACTGCTCAAACTGGTTCGCCGACATGAAGAGGTTCACGCCCGCCGTGTCGAAGCCGCCCGTGCCCGTGTCCGCCGGCAACTCCGTCACGTTGATCTCCACCCCGAGCAATTCGCGCAACGTGTTGCGATACTCGCGCCGGTTCAGCCGCCGCATCGTGATGACGCCGTTTTGATCGTTGAGCGTGCGCCGCGCCGCCACCATGGCATTGGCGAGATCATCCAGAAAATCCGTCTTGGCCGCCCGCGCCGGCTGCTTCTCCCCGTCCGGCGGCATCTCACCCGAGTTCATCTGGTTGAGAATCTTCTGCCAGCGCTCGGCCGTTTCGAGGTTCGTGATCGTGAACGGCAGATCGTCCACGCGGAACTTGCCCTTCTGCTTCTCCGGTCCGTGACAGCTCACGCAGTGCTCCTTGAGCAGCGGGCGATGTTTCTCGTTCATGCCGGCGCGGGTGTCGCTTTCTGCGGCGTGGCCGCTGAAGGGCGTGAAACTGAAAGCGGTGACCAGCAATAATAGGGAGACCTTTGGAGGCATGGAAGGCAAAGTCAGAAGTTGGGCACTGGGATAAGCTACTTGAACACGACGGTCTTGGGCATGGCCTGCTTTATCCGGTCCACGCTCTCCCAACTGATACCGGTTTCCCGGATCGTGAGGTTCCCAAGGTGACCGAATTTCATCAGGTCATCCAGGGTCGCATCGGTGACCTTCTTCATGCCCCGCAGCCGGAGCTGTTTCAAATGGGTCATCTTCTGGAGCGCGCCACTGTGGATGCCCTGATCGGTGACTCCAATGCAATATTCCAGCCACAGGTTCTCGAGGCTGGTCAAGGGCAGGACATGCAGAAGGGTTTCGTCGCGGATGTTGTTATAACCCAAATCCAGCGTGGTGAGGTTGAGCTTCACGAGGTGCGCGAGGCCGGGGCCGTTGATTTCGTTGCGCACCAAGGAGAGTTCCTTGAGCTTGGGTGAGCCGTGCAGATGTTGCAGCCGTTCATCCGTCAGGCCGCAGTCGATCAACTCGATGCTCTGTACGGTTTCTAGCTTGGACAACGCTTGCAGCGCCGCATCGGAAAGCTGGGTGTGGGTAAGGACGAGTTTGCGCAGGGACTTCCACGCCGCCAGACACTCCAGTTCGGTGGCGGAGATCGCGCGGTGACCGAGGGTCAGATTGGTCAGCCGCCGGCAGGCCTGGAGATGCCTGACGGCTTCATCATCAAGCACGTTGGGCAGGCTCAAACTGCCGAGCTTGGGCAGCGACGCAAGCACGGCCAGGTCGCTGGATGCCAGCTTCGCATCCAGCAGGTCCAGGCCTTCGAGGGTCGTAATCGAGGCGATCGTGCGCAAGCCCATGCCCGTCACGCGCGGCCGGTCGGCCACCGGCTTCATGAACGGGTAGGACCACTGCGGCGCACCAAAGCCCACCTTCTCGTATCGGATGATCGGCGTGATGGAAAGAAAGCGGAGGTTGGGGAGCTTGGTCAGCGGCACCACGCCTTCGTCCGAGAGACCGGTTTCATACACGCTGACGAACGACAGGTCCGGCAGGGTAGTGATGAGGGCAATGATCTCATTCGACACCTTCGGCCCCCACAATCCCAAGTGCGACAACTTCGGCGGGTTGCCCGACCAGCGGAAAAAAGTCAGCGAGCCACGCTGGCCTTCGACCCGGCCCGCCTCCTGCATGCGGAGCATCGCCGGAGAGATTTCACCCTTCGGCTGCTCCGTATAGCGGGACGCAACGGGTTTGGAGACTGCTTCCGCTTTTGATTTAGGCGTGTCGGCACCGAATGCGGCGTGACCGGCGACAAGCGCGATCAGGACGCACCGGACTGTGGACCGTGTTCCGTGGTTCTTCAAAGGCGGTGGAGATTGTCCGAGCCACGGACCTTCAGACTTCTTCCAGCGGCTTCTTCGCATCGCCGAAGGTCTTGGGCCGCAGCTCCATCTTGTCCATCATGGAGAGGTAGAGCCGGCAGAGCTGGCGCTCGGGCTTCTCCTTGTAGTCGAGGGCACGGCCGCCCTTGAGCCGGCCGCCGGCCCCGCCGAGCAGGATGACCGGGAGCTGGTCGTTGTCGTGCCTCGCCCCGGCCATCATGCTGGAGCAGTGCATGAGCATCGTGTTGTCGAGCAACGTGCGCGGGCCTTCCTGGATCGCGTCGAGCTTCCGGGCGATGTAGGCCAGTTGTTCCATGAAGAACTGGTTCACCTTCAGGTAGTCCTCGCCGTCGCTGTGCGAAAGCAGGTGATGGATCATGTAGTCGATGCCGTTCCCCTTTTGTTGCACGCTGGGAAGGTTGGGGAAACGCAGCGCGCTGTGGTCGTTGTTCAGCTTCAGCGTCGTGATGCGCGTGGTGTCCGTCTGGAAGCCGAGCACCAGCAGGTCGCACATGAGCCGCATGTGCTCGCCGATGTCCTGTGGGATGCCGTCGGCGGGACGGGCGATGTTCGGCTTCGCGAGCGTGGGCCGCCAGCCCTGTACTTCGCCGCGTTTGCCCGCGTTCTCAATGCGCTTCTCCACGTCGCGCACGGAGTCGAGATACTCGTCGAGCTTGCGCTGGTCGGCAGTGCTGATTTGCCGGCGCAGGCCGCTGGCATCCGCGAGCACGGCATCCAGCACGCTCTTGTCGCCGGGCGTGGCGTCGTCCTTGAACAACCGGTCAAAGGCCAGCGCCGGGTAGAGCTCCAGCGGCGTCGGCGTGGTGGGCGAACTCCACGAGATGTGCGAGCTGTAGAGCATCGAGTAGTTCTTGTGCACCGACGGGTTCGAGTGCTCGCAACCCAGCACCAGGCTCGGCACCTTCGTCGAGCGGCCGTACGTCTGCGCGAGCAACTGGTCAAAGCTCGTGCCGGAACGGATCTCCCCGCCCGAGGCGATGGGCGCGCCTGAGAGCATGTTGCCCGTCTGCGAGCTGTGGATGTTCCCCTTGCGCGCCTCCTCGTGATACAGGCCGCGCACGAAGGTCAGCTTCTCGCGGAAGTCCGCCAGCGGTGCGAGCACGCGGCCCAGTTCCATCGCCTTGCCTTCACCCTTCGCCCACCATTCCTTTGAGTGGAAACCGTTGCCGGAAAACGTGACCGCGAGCCGGATCGGCGCTTCGCTGGCGGGCTTGCTCTTGCCGGGCTCGTCGCCCCAGACGTTGAAGGACTCCATCCACGGCAGCGCCATGCTGACGCCGACGCCGCGCAGGAAGGCGCGGCGGTTGAAACGGTGGGTGCTCATAAAGGAATCGGCTTACTTTGTATTTCTAAAACCGGTGTGAATGACAAGCTCCATCTCGGCTGCACGCTTGTCCAATTTGGCCAAATCGACGCCCCAACCCCACTCCTCCCCTGAATTCCACGAGCCGACCTCGGCGATGCTGCCGACGGTCATCCCGGCTGAATCCAGCCATCGAATCTCATTCACGTTACCGCCGCGAACCACGACTCCAACGCTGCCGGTCCGATTGACTTGCACGCTCAGACCTCCTTGCTGAGTCTCATCAAGGATCAGCCCCGACACTCTGGGCTTCCATGGAATGCGGATTGTCCGGGTCAGGAACTCGGCCGCAACCAGGAAATCCACCACGAGTGCGACTAACCTCTCTTTGGTGTCGAACACCCAGAATGCCGGGTAGCTGCCATCTCCATGTCCACTGCTGACAATGACCGCGTTCGGAGCCGCCGAACCGCCTAGCTTCATGAAAGTTCCCCCTAGATGGTCTCCTGATTCAAGATAGCCACGACTCCAAGCTTCATAGTCACGCTCGTGATCACGTTTTCCCCTGCTCATGTATGCTCTCGCATCGCAGAGCGCAACATTACCGCAATCGACGCCAATCGTGGAGCCATCGCCGTCAACGGTCACGGCGCGCCGATAGGTGAAACGCCCCGTCCTCTTTCGATAAAATACAACCCGAACAGCAGCTACAGTGTGGTCCAATTCACACGTTTCGACGTCATATTCACCAGGCGGAACGCGGAGGGATAATGGTCGGGCGTCCTCGGGACGGTAGCTAAAATCACGAATCACAATGGTCCCGCTTGAGACGGATAGTTTGCCAATCTTCCGCACGGTGACGGGCTGCGGTTCGCGCATGAGAGTCCCCTTAACGATTTGGCCAGGTTTGAAGAGAACCGCACAGTTTGGCTCATCACCGGCCTCTGGTGGTGGCGGCACTGCACGAAGAGTCGGCTTCTTAAGCAGCGCCTCCAGTTCGGCCGGGTCAAAGGCGGCTTCTTTTTCGTCGTCAAAGAACTTCACTACGGAGGCAATGCGCCACTCCCCTTTCTGCAACTTCAACTTGTACTCATTGTATTCACAAGCGTAAGTGCGTGAGATGACAGTCTCCACGACGGCTGAATTCCCTGATATGGTGGCCAGCCGCACTTTCTCAGCTGATGGGTCATGTTCAGCCGGGGTTCCAAAGCTGGCCGCACTGTTATCCTTGCAGTTTGAAGCCCAATGCAGCTCGCCAATTTTCTGGACAGCGGAGCTCCATTTTTCAAACACATCCACGAGACTTTCTGCGGCGTTCCTGGGGCTCACTTTCTTATCGCCCCCGTTTGCCCGCCAGCTTCTGTGCCAGGCGCGGATGTAAGCTTCAACACGCGCGCTTGGAGTCAGCGCGGCATCCCTTTTATTCGGATGTTTTTTGCTCGGCATAAATAATGGATTGGGGCGTTCCTGCCAGAAGGTGCGGCTTATTATTTAGGATCAGGGTCAATCATCAATGATAAGAAGAACGAGCCCTCATGCACCATAACTTCCGAACGGCAAACGGAACGCAATATGTCCATGGCGATTTGAGGAGAGGCGAAATTCCGAGACAACGTCTCGAAATTTCCGGCTCTGCCTGCGCGCGGTGTTGACTCCGCGTAACCGATTTAGGCGCTTTGGCAATCGCTCGTTTCATGGCTCAGACAATCTGATTTTACTCATTGGCGCTCATTTCGCGACCCCGAATCTCCCGGAACTGCCGGCTGCCCACGACCAGTTCCACGGCCGTCGTAACACGATGTTCGTTGGCCACGAGCTGCTTCACCATCTCGTCGAGCAACGGCTGGTCGCTCAACTGCACGCTGCGTCCGAGCGCGTAGCCCAGCAGCTTCCGGCAGAACTGCCGCTCGAACGCCTCGCGGCGCGTCGTGAGCAGGTAGTTCCGCAGCCCGTTGAGGCCGTCGAGTTCCGTGCCATCCGCCGTGCGGGTGCGCGAGTCAATCGCCAGGCCGGCCGCGTCCTTCGTGCGCAGCCGGCCGATGGCATCGTAGCGTTCCAGCGCGAAGCCGAACGGATCAATGCGCGCGTGGCATCCGGCGCACTTGGCATCAGAGCTGTGCTTCTCGGTGAGGGCGCGCTCGGTGAGGCCGGCCGGGGCTTCCTCGGGCAGCACGGGCACGCCCTTGGGGGGACGCGGCAGCCGCTCGCCCAGCAGCGTTTCACTCAGCCAGTTGCCCCGGAGGATCGGACTCGTGCGCGAGGCCCCGCTCTGTTTCGCCAGTGTCGCGCCAAAGCCCAGCACGCCGCCGCGTCCCTGCGCCCGCACGCCCGCCACGCGTTGCCAGTCGGAATCCGAACCCGGCAGCTTGGACCCGGCAACCGGTTTCAATTCGTAGTGCTTCGCGAGCGTGGCGTTTACGAAGGTGTAATCCGCATCCAGCAGCGCCAGCACGGAGCCATCCTGCTGGAAGAGGTCCGTGAAGAAGCGTATCGGCTCCTCGTTCAACGCCCCGCGCACGGAGGTGAACGTGGGGAAATGCCGTTCGCTCTTCTCGTCGAGCTTGTCGAGATCGCGCGTGTGCAGCCACTGCGCGCCAAATTCGACGGCCAGCCGCCGCACGCGGGCGTCCTGTAACATCCGCCGCATCTGCGCCACCAGCACCCCCGGCTCGTGCAGCTTGCCGGTGGTCGCCAGTGCGGCCAATTCGGAGTCCGGCGCCGAGGACCACAGGAAGTAGCTCAACCGCGTGGCCAGCTCGAGGTCGCTGACCGGTGACTGCCCCTTGCCCGCCGTGGGCTGCTCCAGCTTGTAGAGGAAGCCGGGCGCGACGAACACCCGGGCCAAGGTCATTCGCAGTGCGGTTTCATGCGGGAGGTCCTGCGTGCGTAACTTGCGGTAAAGCGTTTGCAATTCCTCCCGTTCAATGCTTTTCAGCGGCCGCCGCCACGCGCGTTCGGCGAAGTTGACGATGCCGTCCAACTGCTTGGGCTCAGCTGCGACGAGTTCCGCGCGAAAGGCTGCCGCGCGTTGCTTGATCGGTTCGCGCATCGGCGTGAACACCGCCGGGTCCGCGTCCTGCGTGGCGAACTGCCAGATTTGCTCGAACGCCTCCACCATCTTGAACGCGTCATGGCTGACGAAGTGCAACTCGGCCCAGAGCCGCTCCAGCTCGGCGGCCTGCGCGTCGTCCAGCATCAGGCGACGGAGCTGGTCGTCCTCGCGGTAATAGAGCGTGAGCGTCACCACCTCGTCCACCGGCACAATCTTCGTGTAGCAAAGCGCGGCCGGGAAAAGGTCGCGGAACTGGTCGAAGGCGCCTTCGATACGTTTCCGCGCCGCGCTATTCTCCGCCACCAGGATCGGTGCATCCGAGCCGATGGGCCGTTCACCGTCCGACCACGTGCTCTTGCCCCCCAGCTCCTTCACCGCCCCGGCGGCGAGGCCGGCCGCACTCGTGGGCTTCGTAAGCGTGGCATCCATCTGCACGCTGCCCTCCACTCCGGTGGGCAGGTGCAACGTGGCCGTGGTGACGAACTCGCAGCCTTCCACCAAGTCTGCCGGCAGCCGAACTTCAATTACGGATGGCGCGCGCACGCAGAGGTCCGCGGGGGGAAGAGTCGAACCATCCGGGTGCTTGCCAAAGAGCGATGGATCGAGACCGAAGGAATTTGAGATTTGAGATTTGGGGTTTGGAATTTCAGAGGCTTCCTTCCGCCGGCTGCCAATCAACGGTCCGTTGGCCGCGAGCAACTGGCGGCGAAGCAGCGCATCAGGCGCGTCCTTTTTGAGATTCACGGACGAGCTTTGCAGAAGGTTTTGCACATCCTCGGCGAGGGTACGCTTCGCGGTCACGTCGGTCGTGCCCAGCCATTTCGCCAGCAACGAGCCCACTGGAATCACCGTGTTCGTGCCGCCGCCCTTGTCTGGTTCACTGTAGAAATGCCACACGGTCGGATTGCCCAGCAGGTCGGCGTGCGGATTGCCGGCGAGCAAGTTGGGGGAGACATCCTTGGCGAGATTCCACTGCTGGCCGCTGTCGGACTTGAGGTTTAGTTCGAGCGCCGTGAGGTCACAGGAGTGATTGCTGTCGCGTGGCCCAACGATGAGGGACACCAAGTCGCCCGGCTGCACTGCGATCGATTCGAACGGGCCGAACTTCACTTCCTTGGCTCCCTGCGCGGTACCGGAAGCGAGCCGTTGCCGCGTGTTGCCGCGCCGGACTTCCACCCACCACTCGACCCCGTTGCCGCACTCGGGATGCGCGTGTTGCACGGAGCCATCCACCTGCAGGTGCGCGGTGACGGGGCTGCTCCAGCCGACACACACGCGTAGTTTGGGCGAAGGGTGCACGGCGATGCTGTGCGGCTTCATGGTGCCGGGAATACGCACGGACTGGCCGGAGGAATTGGCGAGCACGCCCAGCGCTTCCGCGCCGGTCCAACCCTTGATGAAATCGTAGTGTTGCGCACTCTCCGTCTTGCCCTTGATGTGCGTGGACACCTGCACGGGACCACCGCCGATGCCCAGGTAATCCAGCCACGCGGAGAGCAGCCCAGGCTCCACGCCATGCTTCTTCGCCAACGCCTCCAACGCGGCCTTGTCCGCGAGTTCGCCGGCATCTGCGGCAGCGGCGAGACACTTTACAGCACTGGCCGCCACTTGCTCGCGCTGCGTTGCCAAGGTCGCCACGGCGTCCCGCACGTCGCGCAAGCGCAGATCCGGCCGGCCCGGCGCGACCAGGCGGGGATTCTCCCAGACGGCGAAGTCGTGGTCGTTCCCGTCGCCCGCGTCGGAGGCGACCAGATAGAGGGTCACATCGTTACCATTGGTCGCGCTGGCGAACTTCACCCGCACTTCGCGGGCGGTGGCCAGCGGTGACACCGGCATCTGCCAGGCCTTCGGACCGTTGCGTTTGCCAATGTGGCCGACCGTCGTGAACCGCCACAGCCCGCGCTGCCATTGGGCGATGGCGGCTGCGAGGGCCGGCGCGTCGCCGGGCTTGGCGGTGCGCCACTGGGCCCGTACCAGATCGAGGACGAGCGAGGGCTGCGGGTCGTTGAGCGCCGTCCAGAGGAGGCCCAGATACTTGGCGTTCAGCCCGCGCGACTTGGCGACCTCGGCGATAGACGTGCGCTTGGTCGTCAACGCGTCCCGCTCTTCCAGCGTCGCCGCGAGGTACTTCGCCACCGGGAGCACGCCGCCGTCCTTCGTGTCGAACTTGATGCCCTGCAAATTCACCGCCGTACCGCCGCCCTTCTCGGAGTATTGCGCGTAAAACGAACGGATGGCTGTGAGCCGTTCCTCGGTCCAGTCCCGCTGCGACGTGTGCGGTGAGAAGTGCACGCCGTCCGGGAGCAGCACCGCGTGCGCGGCGATGTCCTTCGCGGTGTCGAGATACTTCGTGAGCAGCGCGGGTGACATCACGAGCGCCGCCCCGGTGTTGGAGAAGCCCTCGCCGGCCGCACCGTCCACGGGGAATTCGCGCGCGGGGTCCAGCGACTCCACGCCCGTGAGGTCACGCACGGTGTAGGTGTATTCCGCGTTCGAGAGCCGCCGCAGCACGACGGGGCCGGGATCACCCGCGTGGGCCTTGGCGATGTCGCCGAGCGTGCCCCGCACCCAGGCGATCAGCTGGGTCTTCTGCGCGCTGGTGAGCTGCGGCTTGTCCTTGGGCGGCATCTCGCCGAGTTCGAGCTGTTCCTCGACCTGTTGCCAGATCTTCGGCGCGGACTTCACGGTGTCGAGGGACTTGAAGCGTTCGAGGTCCAGGTCGCCCTTGTGATCCTTTGTGGAGTGGCACTTGACGCAGAACTCGTTCAGCACCGGACGGACTTCCTTCTGAAAGTCCGCCGCCACGGCGCGTCCGCCAAGGTTGGGCAGGACGAGGACTGCGGAGAACGTGAGGAGTTTGACAATTGGATTCATGCTAGGACTTCTCTTACGACGTTGGCGCCTTCCACTCCCGTGAGCCGAAAATCCAGCCCCGCGTGACGGTAGGTGAGTTTCTCATGATCAAAGCCCATGAGATGCAGGATGGTGGCGTGGAAATCGTGGACATGCACCGGCTGCTCGACTGCGCGAAGACCGATCTCATCCGTGGCCCCGTGCACGAGGCCAGGCTTCACGCCGCCGCCGGCCAGCCACGAGCTAAAGGCCCAGGGGTGATGCTCGCGGCCTTTGGCGTCCGCTGTGTTGTTGAAGGGCGTGCGCCCAAACTCGGTGGTCCAGACGACGAGCGTGTCTTCCAACAAACCGCGCTGCTTGAGATCACGCAGCAGCGCGGCGATGGGCTGGTCCACGTTCTTCGCGAGCGGCACATGCGTCATCATGTCGCCGTGGGCATCCCAGTTGCCGGAGGAACCAGTATCGATGAGTTCCACAAAGCGCACCCCGCGTTCAACCAGCCGGCGAGCCGCGAGACACTGCCAGCCGAAGCCGGTGGTCTGACCGCGTTGCAGGCCGTAACTGGCGAGTGTGGCCTCGGATTCCTGTTTGAGATCAAACGCATCCGGCACGGCCATCTGCATGCCGAAAGCGGTCTCGAAGGTGCGCAGGCGGGCGGCCAGCAACGGGTCGGCCGCGCGCGCGGCGAGGTGCTCCTCGTTCATCTGCCGCAAGGCGGCAAGTTCGAGCTGCTGGCGGGCCGTGGGAACGCGCGGCGCGACGTTGGCTACCGGCTCGGCTCCCGGAACTACGAGCGTGCCCTGATGCGCCCCGGGCAGGAAGTCGCTCGCGAAGACCTGCGTGCCCGCATAGGTCTGTTTCGGGGCAATGACAACGAAGCCGGGCAGGTTGCGGTTCAAGGTGCCGAGGCCATAGGTGGCCCATGAGCCGATGCTGGGCCGCGATTGTGCAAACGAGCCCGTGTGCATGCCCAGCGTGGCGTTGTAGTGGTTCGAGTGCGAGGTGTGCATCGAACGGATCAGCGCCAGGTCATCGACACATTGCGCGACGTGGGGGAACAACGTGCTGACCTCGGTGCCGCACTGGCCGTGCTTCGCAAACTCCCACTGCGGCCGCTTCAAATAAATGCGCTCGTAGCCGGGCCGGCCCTTGATCTCCGGGTGGTCGGCTTTGATCTCCTTGCCGTGGTCGCGGGTAAGCGCCGGCTTCGGATCAAAGGTATCCACATGTGACACGCCGCCGGTCATGAACAGGAAGATGACGCGCTTCGCCTTGGCCGGAAAATGCGGCTGCTTTGGTGCGAGCGGGTCCGCATCGTCGGCGAGCAGTTGCTGGATAATGCCGGGGAACACGAGCGAGCCGATGGCAGCCGAGTGCAGGAAGTGGCGGCGGGGGGAGCGTGGCGTGTTCATGTTATCCAGCAGATTCAGGGAGGACAGCAGATTTCAAATTTTGGGATGACTGACGAAACAGAGGTCGGCGGCGGTTTTGCCGAAATGTAAGACGATGCCCCAATTGACTTCGACTGTCGTGAGCCTCTGCTCACGGCAGCCGCCAAACTGGTTGTGACAGTGATTCCGATCTTAAATCTGTTGGCCTTCATGAATCTGCTGGAAGAAAAAGGTAATTAATCAAGGTGCAGGAACTCATTGCTGGCGAGCAGCACGCGCGCGTAGGCGGCCCATTGTTCCGGCGGAGAAGCGGGATAAGCCGCCAGGAATTTTAGGCAGCGTTCGCGTTCGGCAGCCGTGGGTGTCCGCTGGAACAGCCGGCGGTAGGCTTGAACCACCCGTGCTTCATCGGTCGGGAGTTTCATCAGCGCAGCGGCGAAGGCCCCGGCCTGGGCGTGGAAGAACGGGTCGTTGATGAAATAGAGCGCCTGCGTGGGCACGGTGGTCGTCTGCCGGATGGCGGTGCTGGCATTGGGATCGGCTCCGTCGAATAAGGCGAGAAACGGATGCCGCCGCTGCCGCTGCACCATGAGGTAGGCACTGCGCTTGGGGGTGTCATACACGGCGTTGAACGGATTGTGCTGCGTAAACTTCCACGAGGCCTCGACCGGAAAGGGATGCGCCTCGGCGGGGGTGGGATCAAGTTGCGCGGAGACGGTGAGCAGGCTGTCCCGCATCTCCTCGGCGGTCAGGCGCCGACGCGTGAAGTGGGCGAACAGGTGGTTGTTGGGATCTCCAGCAGATTCAGGGAGGCCAGCAGATTGGCTTTTGAGAGGGGTGGATCGATTCAAAGAAGCATCTGCTGGCCTCCCTGAATCTGCTGCAGAACAGGCGCGTTGATACGCGGCGCTGCCCATGATGAGCCGGTGCATCGCCTTCACGCTATAGCCGCTGGCGACAAATTGGGAAGCGAGCCAGTCCAGCAACTCAGGATGCGTGGGTTTCTCTCCGCGGGCGCCGAAGTCGTTCGGCGAAGGCACCAAGCCGCTGCCGAAATGCCATTGCCAGAGGCGGTTCACCATCACGCGGGCGGCGATCGGGCTCTTCGCGATCCAATTGCCGAGTTCCCGCCGTCCGCTGCCAGCGTCTGCTGGAACCGCATCACCACCCAAAATGGCGAGCCAGCGACGCGGTACTTCATCGCCCGGTTTGTCGGGATCGCCCCGCAGTTGGAACCGGGCGTTCTTCGCCTTGGCTTCAATGACGGCATATGCCACGGGAATCACCGGCGCCGGCTCGACTTCCACCGGCTTGTCCGGCAACTGCCGGCCCGCACTCACCAGCGCCGGGCCATAGTCCGGCGCGGCGACATGGTGTAGTTCGAACGCGACGCCATCGAGTTTCGCCGGATGCACATCTGCCACGCGGCCCGTGATCGCAACTTCGCCATCCAGCGGACTCACCCACGCGACGGCCACGGGACGATTCGGTCCCGGATGCACAAAGAACGATTCCGCTTGGAGCGTGGTCCAGACCATCACCGGTTGTTTGGCGGAGTTCACGAACACGGACGGTTCGCTGCCGAGGCTCCATTTCTTCAAGGCGCTGTTGCCATTGATCGAGTCGGCCTTTTCGGTGAGAAAGACCGGTCCCTTGGGCGTGACTTCAATGAAGCACCACTCGGCGCCATCGCGACCGGGATGGGGATTTTGTTGCGTGAGGTTTTGCACGAGTTCCGCCACGCTCCACACGCGGCCGGTGCCGCCGGTTTCGCGAATGGTCCACTCGACGAGTGTGCTGTCGGCACCGTGGGAGGCATTCGGCAGGACCGTGAGCTGGAGCAGCTCGCCCTTGCGCACTGCAATCTTCATCAAGGCCTCGCCGGCCACCGCTGCGAAGTCCACGGACTGGCCTTCATCCACCTGCGCCCGGGCGAGGAGCCGCGTGTTCTTTGCGGCCACATCACCAAGGGTCTTCTGGGCGGCACTGGCAAGTTCCGCCCGACGCTTTTGTTCAGCCTCGGCCTTTGCGTTGCGTTCGCGCCAGGGCTTCATCATCGCCTCGGCCTGCGCGGCGGGGATCAGCGGCACCATGTCACGCGGCTGGCCCTTGGGCTCGCAACCCGGAAACGCAAAGCGCGTGCTCTCAAAGATGCCGTAGAGCGCGTAGTAATCTTGCGAAGTGATGGGATCGTACTTGTGATCGTGGCAGCGGGCGCAGCCGGTTGTGAGGCCGAGGAAGTTCTTGCCCACGTTGTCGATCACGTCCTCGAAGGTGAGGTACATGTCCTTGTCGATGTCGTGGCCGAAACGCCGCGCGATGGCGAGGTAGCCCGTGGCCACGATCCCCGCGCTGCGTTCGCCGTCCGCCTTGTCCGCGTTCACGATGTCGCCCGCGAGCTGCCAGCGCACGAAATCGTCATATGGCATGTCGTGGTTGAAGGCGTCCATCACCCAGTTCCGATACCGCCACGCGTGCAGCAACGGCCGGTCCGTGTTCTCCCCGGCGGTGTCTGCATACCGCACGACATCGAGCCAATGCCGCCCCCATTGGACGCCGTATTGGGGCGAGGCGAGCAGGCGCTCGATGACCCTCGTGAACGCCTCCGGTGAGCGATCCGCGACAAACGCCTCCACTTCCTCCGGTGTGGGCGGCAAGCCCGTGAGATCGTAAGTTGCGCGGCGAATCAGCGTCCGCGGGTCCGCCGCTGCCACCGGCTTCACCGTCCTGGCCGCCAGCCGCTCATTAACGAACGCATCAATCCGCGCCGGAGCGGGCTTTGCTTCCGGCGAGGGCAGCGGTTGGAACGCCCACCAGCGTCTGGCTTCGTCGGCCTTCATCCCGCCCACCTTGGCCAGCGGCTCCCGCGGATCTGGAGCACCCTGTCTGACCCATTCGGTAAGCAGCGCGATCTTTGGCTCGCTCAGTTTGCCGCCGTGTTTCTGTGGCGGCATGGCCAAATCCTTGTCCTGATATCGCACCGCCTTGATGAGCAGCGACTCCTCCGGTTTCCCCGGCACGATCACCGCGCCGGAGTGGCCGCCCTTCTGCCAACCCGCCCGCGTGTCCAGGGCCAGCCCGGCCTTGGTTTTTTCGCCGCTGTGACATTCGTAGCAATGCTCGACGAGGAGCGGCCGGATCTTCGCCTCGAAGAACTCGGTGCCGGCGTCCGCAGCTGCCAGGGAAGGCAGGCAAGCCATCCCCAGCACAGTCAACGGACGGAGCAGTTTCGATTTCATCAATTCACTCGTCACAACAGCTTCAAGTCCGACTGCCCGGCGAGGCGGGAGACCGTGACCATCGTGCCCCGCGCAGCGAGCAGCGCGGAACACAACCGGGCGGGGCAGGTCAAATGGGGCATGACGGTGGGCTAGTTTACCGCGCGGGCCTGAGCTTCGCGACCCAGTTTTTCCAAGGACAGCTTCAGGAAGAACAAGCCCGGTCCGCCCGCCTGCTTCGGGTCCACGTCGTAGAAGACGATGCCAAGGTTCCCACCACCCAGCTCGACGGTGCGCGGGCAGGCACGACCGCCAATTGCGCGGCCCGGATGGTAATACTCGAAGGTCTCGCCCCACGTGACTCCATCGTCGCGGGAAAGGACGTAGCGGATGCGTTCGCCGCCCACGCCCGGACCGAGGATTTCCGAGGCGAGCAACCAGCCGTTCGCGAGGCCGACCATTTCGTGCCGCCAGCCCTGCTCCTTCACGTTCGGGAAGTTTGGGATGGTCAGCCACGTCTTGCCCGCATCAGTGGAACGCAGGCCGGCTCCGCTGATGAAGGTGCCCTTCGGCGTGCGGACCATCGGCACCAGCCCGTGCACGCGTCCGTCCCCAAACGCCTCGCTCATTCTGGTCGTGGGATCAAACACCTGCGTCTGGTCGCTCAACGGCAGCAGCCACCGGTTCGCGGCCAGTTCCACGATGGGATGGCGGATGATGCTCGGGGTCTTCTCATCGCGGGGAAAGGCCTTCGGTTCACTCCACGTCAGCCCGTCGTCGGCAGACAGCGAGTAAAGGACGGAGCGTGGTTCCTTCTCGTTGGTCTCCGCACTCCAACGATTCCAAGCATGCAGCAGCCGGCCATCGCGCAGCGTCGTGAGCGAGCCGGGGTAATAGGTCTTGCCCACGGCCAGGGCGAATGGCTTGGACTCGCTCCAGGTCGCGCCGCCATCGGTGGACCGCGTGAGGCGGAGGTCGTGGTGATTGATGTGGCCGTACGTGACGACGACGGTTCCCTTTGCAGTGACGCACGCCGCCGGATGGATGTGCCCGCCCACCGGATTGCCGATGCGCACGGGCGCGGCCAGCTCGGCTCCAAGACCGACGTGCAAGGCAACGAGCACTGCGAGAAAGATAGGTTTCATTGGTCAGCCCTAATAGTGACGACCAACCCGCCCTGCGCGTTGAACAAAACGTACGTGGCACGGCGATGATGCAAGTGAAGACGCGTCGGAACGCTGGACAATGGTGTCAAACTTACTGGAGTCGTTCGTGGACCGGACCAATTGGCAGGAAGATTTAGGGCAGGAAAATTGGGATTTAATTTTCCTGCCCAATGCCCTCACGGCGACACAGGCGAGATGCGAGCTGGGACAGGCTGGAAGGCTGTCACACCTCTACGACCGCTTCGCTGTTCCGGGAGAAAAGTTACTCACCGACCGTGCCGGGAAAATCCGGGCACAGCACCGAATGGGCGAGCGCGCTGGTGGGAGCCGCCGCGACAAAGAACTCCATCCGACCGTTCATGTCACACAGCCAGACCTCATTCGCCCCGGCCGCGAAGTAGAGCCGTTTCTTTTCGGTGATTTCGTCCCGCGTGTTCCCGGGCGAGATGACCTCCACGCAAATCTCCGGCGCTTGCACGAGCACGTTTTGCCGCCGGGCCGTGACGAGCCGTTCGGCGGAAATCCACACTACATCGACGCCCTTCACTCCGTCCTCGGTGGACACCGGGCACTCCGTGACGACCTTGCCACCCTTGAGCAAACAGCGCAGATGAAAGCCAACTTCACTTTGGTGAACCCCGTGATCGAACCCCGGCAACGGCGTCAAAACCGGGTGGCCAAAACGGTCGGTTTCAACTCGCTGATCCAACGACACCAGAACGGGATCGGCACAGACCTCCGCCAACGCGCCAGATTGAACGCGTGCTGGTCCGTAACAACGGGCAGTTCAAGCGTGATTCCCATGCTGGCTGCAAATTACGCGCCGAAGCCGGACGACGCAAGGCCGTCCCGACGGCCGCCCGGCTCCGCCGCGACTACTTGTTAAACGACTTCGTAAAGTCCTCCGTCGTCGCCTGCACCACCTTCTTCTCGTGGCGCGAGTTGGCGATGAGTTCGTTCAGCTTGTTCTCCCACGCCTTGCTGTCCATGGGCAGGTCGATGCTCTGGTTGATGAGCGAGGAGTAGAGCAGCACGTTGGCCAGCTCGACGGAGCCCATGCCTTCCGCACCGGGCGCGATGAGCGGCTTGCCGTCGAGGATCGCGTTCACGAAGTTCTGGATGAGGATGCCGTGCGGGTTGGTCGCGGCGTCGAACGGGATGTCGCACTGCCACACCTCGGGCTTGGCGAAGCCGCTCTTCGAGGTCTTGCTGAACTCGATCATGTCGCCGTCGTTGCGCGTGAACTTCATCTTGTCGTTCTCCACGACGAGCTTGCCGCGCGTGCCACAGAGTTCGAGGCGGTTCGTGCCCGGGGCCTCGCCGGTGGACGAGATGAAGACGCCCGTCGCGCCGTTGGCCCATTCCATGTAGGTCGTGATGTTGTCCTCCACCTCGATGTTGTGGAAGCGGCCGAGCTGGCAGAAGCCGCGCACGGTCTTGGGCATCCCGCAGAGCCACTGGAGCATGTCGAGCTGGTGCAGGCACTGGTTGAGCAGCACGCCCCCACCCTCGCCCTTCCAGGTCGCGCGCCACCCGCCGCTGGCGTAGTAGGCCTCCGTGCGGAACCAGTCCGTGATGATCCAGTTCACGCGCACGAGCTGGCCGAAGTCCGCGCTGGCGAGGAGCTGCTTGATCTTCTGGTAGCGCGGCTCCACGCGCATCTGGAACATCCCGGCGAACACCTGCTGCGGATGCGCCCGCGCCACGGCGATCAACCGCTCGGCATCCGCCTTGTGCGCGGAAATGGGCTTCTCGACCATCACATGCAGGCCGTTGTTGAGTGCGTCAATGCCCAGCGACGTGTGGAGGAAGTGCGGCGTGGCGATGACGATGGCGTCGATCTCCTTGGACCGGATCATCTCCTCGGCGCTGCTGAAGGTCTTGAGACCGGGCTTGTTCTTGAACGGCTCCAGGCCGGGTGCATAGGCATCGCTGACGGCCATCAGCTCACAGCGGGAAATCTTTTTATCAAGCAGGTAGCCGCAATGGAACTTGCCGATGTTGCCGAGGCCGACGATGCCGAGACGAACGTGTTTCATGGGCGCAGAGTATCACTGCGCCCGAAAATCGCGGGCAAGCCCTTTCGCACCAAACTGGAGCGCCGGTCTCCAACCCGGCGCGAACCGACCACGCGAATGAACGCGCCGGGTCGGAGACCGGCGCTCCGGTTTTTAGCCGTGCCGCAGCGGGGCCGAGAGGGTGAACGAATTCGGCAGGTGGCGGACTTCGCGCACGGTGCCGTCGGTGAGGAGCACTTCCACGATGTCGAAGCGGATTTTCACGCGCGGGTCCTTGAGCAGGCGGACGTAATCCATCGCGGTCTGGGATAGCAGCCGCTTCTTGCGCGAGTTCACGGCGGCGGCGGGACGGGTCCAGTCCTCGGAGGAACGGGTCTTCACCTCGACGAACACCAGGCAGTCTTCATCGCGGAAGACGAGGTCGATCTCGCCGCGCGCGGACCGGAAGTTGGCGGTGAGGTATTTCAGGCCCTGTTCCTGCAGGTGCGCCTTCGCGGCGCGTTCGCCCAGCTTGCCGCGCCGGAGATGTTCCGGCTGGTCCGTGGCCGCGATGGCCTTGAGCTTCTGCCAGAGTTTCTTGACGGGTTTCATGGCAACATCACCCACTGCTCCATCTTCATCTGGCCAAAGTTCCGCCAATGAAACGGACCGGGGCCCAGCAAACTGGCTTCCCAGCCAGGGAGAGCATGAACCGCAAGCAACCCATGACAACGTTCGCGCACGGTGAATCCTGCACACGAGTCATAATCCTGACCTGCATCGAACTGGAGGAGCATCTGGGGCTGATCTACGACAATCATGAGCTCATTGAACTCAACACGGTCATTTTGAGGGCACGCACGGGTGGAGGCAAGCACGGGTTCGGCAGCATGGGTTTTCAAGCAGCTGGTTGGTTGGGCCGGTTTGGACACAATGACGGTTAAAGGCAAGGGTTCGGACCAGTTCAGCCGGCACACCCTCCACTCGCCTCCTCCAAATTCAACTCAGCTCTGGCCAACGCAGATGTCCGCCAGGCGTTCCGCTTCAAGTTCATCGGCCACTCGCCGGACTCGATGAACGACCGTTACCCGAAGCCCGACTGCAAACCGCCCGGCGATGCCGTCGTGTGGTTCCCGATTGCGGATGCCCGTCAACCCGCTGGGCAACGAAGGATCAAGAACGAAGAACGGGAAGCGATCAGTATTTCGGGAAGATGGCCGGGGTCGGGAAGCGCTCTTCGAGGTTGGACGCATCGTTGAGGTATTCCTCCCGGGGCACCTGGACCTGGGGCCAACTCCCGGGGCGGACGCGGACGGTCCGGCCGGGGCGGATGCCTTCGATGATGAGGTCGGTTTCAAAGCGAATTTGGATGCCGCTGCTGCCCAAGGGGGCCGCACCGGGCAGCTTCGTGACCTCCAGGAGCGACCCGCGGGAGCACATGTGCGCGGGGCCGTAGGCGCCGTGGGTGTGCTTCAAGGTGTTCTCGACGGCATTCATCAGGGCGGAGCCGCCTTTTTGGAAATCGGCGTACAGGGAGGCGTCCATGCCGCCGAACAGGGTCGCGGTCACGGTGGCGCGGCCGAACTTGCCGTACTCGACGGCGTCGATCCAGGCGGCCAGCCAACGGCTGCGGATGAAGGCCTTGTGCACTTCGGTCTGGTGGTGGGCGGCGCGGTGCATGGAGGCATCGTCCAGCCAGATGTCCGAGATGTGAAAGCGCGTGAAAATGCCGTCCGGGGTGGGTTTCCAGGTAATGCCGAGCTGGACGGTCTGGCCGCCGAGGGGTTTCTTTCCTTCCGCGGGCCACGCGCCTTCGGCGATCAGTTCTTCGATCCCGAGGGACTCGCGACGGCGCCAGATGCGGGTGCCGGCGTCGAAGGTCAGCTTTTCCTCGGTCGCCTTGCCGTCGCCACCCTGCTTCGGTTCACGGGTGGCGATGATCATGCCCGCCTGGTTCTTGAGGTCCACTTCCTTCAGCTTCCAGACCACGTTCTCACGCTGGCAATGGCTGGGCTCGTCTTCGAGGAGGAGGACATGGTTCTCGGCGGGGGCGATGCCGCCGCCACCGGAATAGTTTGCCGGCCGGCTCTTGTTGTCCACCGGCAACACTGGCACGGCGGAGAGCTTCGGGTCAGGCGGGAGAAAAGCCCGGACATGCAGCACCGTGCCCAGCGGGATGTCCCGCAGATCCGCCGGCGCGCCGTGATAGCGGACGATGGCGTAGGGCAGCAGGGCGAAGGGGTGCGGTTCGTTGCGGAAAAACATGCCCGGCCCCACCACGCGAATGCTGCCGCGGCGGTTCGCATGATCCACGAACACGAGTTCGCCCCGGTAGGAATGGGCCTTTTCCAAGGGCGGGAATTTTCCGGCTTCGGGGCGGAAGAGTTCGTCGGCCGCCTGGGCGGCGCAGCCGGCCAGCAGGAGGAGCGAACAGCCAAGAACAAATAGTGAGCGCTTCATAGGACGGGCAGGAGAGTGATGGGGATCAGTATCTCGGGAAAATGGCCGGGGTCGGGAAGCGTTCCTCGAGGTTGCTGTTGTCGTATTCCTCGCGGGGCACTTGCATCTTGGGCCAGCTTTCCGGGCGGATACGGACGACTCTCGTGGGCCGGATGCCTTCGATGATGAGGTCGGTCTCGAATTGGATCTGGATGCCGCTGCTGCCCAGGGGGATGGCTCCGCTGGCCTTGGTGACGCCAACGATTTTGCCATTGGAGGCCACGTGGCTGGGGCCGTAGTGGCCGGCGGCGTGCTTCAAGGTGCTCTCGGAGCCGTTGATCTGGGCCTGAAGGTCCTTCTGGAAGTCGGCGTAAAGCGAGGGATCCATCCCGCCGAACAGCGTCGCGGTGACGGTGGCGCGGCCGAACTTGCCATACTCGACGGCATCCACCCAGGCAGGCATCCAGCGGCTGCGGATGAAGGCTTTGTGCGTCTCGGTCTGAAACTGGGCGGCGTTTTCGATGGCGGCGGTGTCCAGCCAGATGTCCGAGACATGAAACTGGGTGAAGGCGCCATTGAGCCCATCCCCGGGTGCGGGCCGCCAAGTGATCCCGAGCAGGACGGACTGCCCATTGAGGCTCTTCTTCCCGCTGGCGGGCCACGCTCCTTCGGCGACCAGATTCGCAATTCCGATGCGTTCGCGGCCGCGCCAGATGCGGGTCCCGGCGTCGAAGGTCAACTTTTCCTCGTCCACTTTGCCGGCTCCGCCGGCCTTCAACTCGCAACTGGCGAGGATCGTACCTTTGTTATTGTTGAGTTCCACTTCTTTGAGCTTCCAGGTTTTGCCCACGCGCAGACAGTGACTGGGCTCGTCTTCAAGGAGGAGGGCGTGGTTTTCGGCGGGGAAGATGCCAATGCCGCGATAATGGCCGGCGTCCTTCGCCTTGCTGTCCACCGGCAATACCGGCACGACCGAGGTCTTCGGATCCGGCGGGAGGAAGCCGCAGACGTGCAGCACGGTGCCGAGCGGGATGTCACGCAGATCCGCCGGGGCGCCCTGATAACGCACGATGCCATACGGCAGCAGGGCGAAGGGATGCGGGTCATTGCGGTAAAACTTGCCCGTCCCCGCCACGCGGAGGCTGCCCCGGCGGTTCGCATGATCGACGAACACGAGTTCGCCCCGGTAGGTGTGGGCCTTTTCCAGCGGTGGGAACTTGCCGGCTTCGGGGCGGAAGATGTCGGTTCCTGGTTCTTGGTTCTTGGTTCTTCGTTCGGGGTTGGCAGCGGTCGCATGGGCGACCAACGAACAACCCAGCACCAACCAACACGAACAAACCAACCACCGCAACCGAAGCACCGGTAACGAAGCCTGCGGAACCAAGAACCTAGAACCAAGAACCAGGAACAAGCGTGTCACAGCGCGATCACCTTGTTGCTGTCGCCAAACTGGCCGGTTTCCACGCCCATGCGCTGGGCCATGAGGAGCAGGAGATTGCTCATGTGGGCTTCCGAGTTGGCCGGGCGGCTGCAGAGCTGGTAATGAGCCGAGGTGAGGGCGCCGTCCGCGCCGACGGCGTAGCCTTTGAATCCAGCGGTCGCCTTGTTGAAGTCGAGATGGCTGCCGTGCTTCAGCCCCAGGTCCGATCCACCGGCGAGCACGAGCGGGAGGTTGGCGTTGCCATGGCTGTGGCCGTAGCACATGCCGCTGCCGAAGAGCGCCATCGTGGAGCCCAGAAGCGGTTTGCCGTTGAGGTCCTTGGTCTCGGTGAGCCGGGTGAGGAAGTAGCTGTATTGCTCGATGGCGAAGGTGTCGTAGTTCGTGAGCTTCTCCATGTAGCCGGCATCGCCGCCGTGGTGGCTGAGCTGGTGGCGCGACTCGGTGATGCCGATCTCGGGAATGGCGAACGCATCGCCCTCGCCGCCCAGGCTGAAGGTGGCCACGCGGGTGACATCCGTCTGGAAGGCGAGCACCATGAGGTCATAGACGGTGCGGAAATAGTCGCCGGCCAGCGTGGCGGCGACGTCGCGGTTGGTGCGTTTGCGGTCGGCGTCGGAGAGGGTGGGCAGCGGCGTGTCGAGCCAGGCGTCGGCCCGCCGGGTGCGGATCTCCGTTTCCCGCACGGAGGTGAGGTATTGATTGAGGCGTCCCTTGTCCGCCGCGCCCATTTTCTGCTCGAGCCGGCGCACTTCCGCGAGGTTGGCGTCCAGCACGCTGCCCTTGCGGCGCAAGGCCCGGCGCTGGGCCGTTTTTCCGCCTTTGGGTTCCTCGAAGAGGGAGGCGAAGATCTCACTGCAACGACGCAGCGAAGGCAGCCGCACGCCATCCGCCGTCCAGGCGAGGGAGTCGCCGGTGAGCGCCACCTCCATCGAAGGGTAACGCGTGTGCTGCGCGGTGAGCTCGGCCATCTTCTGGTCCACCGAGATGGTGTTGCGATCCGAGGGGCCAAGCTTCCCGCCGGTGAGCCAGACGGAGATGCAGTTGTGGTGATGGCTGAGCGCGCCCGGGTGATGCAGGCCGCTGATGGGCGTGATGACATCACGATGCTTCTCCAGCGGCTTCAGCGACCGCGAGAACTGGTAATCCTTGCCCGGCGTGAGAATCTGGTAGTTGAGCGAGTGGACGCCGTTGGCCAGGTAAATAAAGGCGCTGCGCTTCGGTGCGACCGAGGCCTTATCCTCCGCGCGGAGCGGCACCATGCATTCGAGCATCGGCAGCGCGACCAGGCTGCCCATGGCACGCAGGGCGTGACGGCGGTCGATCAGCCAGGATTGGGAGAGGTAGTTGCTCATAAAATGGAGTGGTCGAGTTGAGGAGTACTGGTTACGGTCAAAGCGATGATTTTTGGGTTTGAGTCCAGCGGGGCGAGTGTATCATCCGAGCATGACACTGAGTGAGATCATGTCATCGGTGAGGTTGTTGCCAGCAGCCGACAAACTGAAACTGATTCGCTTCCTGGCCGTCGAAATTGACGACCGAGATGAAATTTATCCGCTGGAGCATGGCATGACCTACCACCTGCAAACCCCGCAGTTTGAGGCCGGAGCCACGGATGAGCTCAACAAGCTGCTGGATGCCGCGCGCCCAGCTTGAGATCGCCATGCGCTTTCCGTACGACACGAGACAACGCCCGAGCCTGTCGCCAACGCTGCGGGCCAATGGTCGCCAGCACATGGCCACGGCGCTCGTGGACAGCGGTGCAGATGTGAATGTGCTGCCTTGGAGCGCGGGCATCAGCCTGGGATGCGTGTGGCAGCCAAACAAGGCCACGATCCGGGTTGCTGGCATCGCGCAGGGCGCTGCCATGCCGGTTCTGCTGTCGGCTGACTTCGGCGACATCCAGGGAGCCACCTTGGCCTTCGCATGGTGCCAGGCAGACTCAGTGCCGCTGGTACTGGGCCAGACCAATTTCTTCAAGGAGTTCGACATCTGCTTCTTTAAGTCGCGGAATGAGTTTCAAATCGTTCGGCGAGCGGCTTGATCATCGCTTTTTAATCAGGTCGGACAGCGCCACCGCACGGACGATGTCCTTGATGCGGTATTCGCTTTTCTTCGCTTCGGCTTGGATGGCGTTGAGGTCGTCCTGGTCGTCAAACGAGAGCACGCGGCGGAGGCCGTAGGTGCACAGGTGCTCGATGAAGGCCCGTGCGACCTTGTCGCGGTCCTCCAGCAGCAGCCGTTTGAACTCGGTGGCATCCTTGAAGGGCCGGCCATCGGGCATGGCTCCGGCGGGATCGATCACGGGGTCATTGCCGACCCCCGCCACGACCTTTTCGTGGGTGCGCCACTGGCCGATGGCGTCGTAGTTGTCCCACGCGAGGCCCAGCGGGTCGATCTTCGCGTGGCAGGCGGCGCAGTTCGCGTCGTTGCGGTGGGCTTCGATTTTCTGACGCAGCGTGGCCTTGGGGCTTTGCGCCGTCGGGGGCTCGATGGCCGGCACGTTCGCAGGCGGCGCAGGCGGCGTCTTGCCGAGGATCGTTTCACTGAGCCAGACGCCGCGGTGGACCGGGCGATGCCGGGTGCCGTCGGAGGTCAGGCCCAGCACTGCGCCCATGGTCAGCAGACCGCCGCGATGATCCTCGGGCTTGAGCGAGACGCGCTCGAAGCCGCCCGCCTTCGGTCCGGGCAGACCATAAAAATCGCAGAGCCGGGCATTGGCCATCGTCCAGTCGGAATCGATCAAGCTGGTGAGGGGCAGGTTCTTGCCAAACATCTCGCGGAAGAACTCCACGGGCTCGGCGCGCATGCTGGTCTCGAGCCAGGCGTCGTAAGTGGGATAGAGCTTCTTGTCCGGCACGAACATGCCGAGGCGGTGCAACTGCAGCCACTGCCGCGCATAGTCATCGATGAAACGGCCGGCTTTGCGGTCGGTCAGCATCCGGTCCACTTCTTTCTTCAGGCCCTCGCCGTTCAGCGTGCCGGCTTTGGCCGCATTGAAAAGCGCGTCGTCGGGCATCGAACTCCAGAGGAAAAACGAGAGCCGCGAGGCGAGTTCCCACGCGGTGAGCCGTTCGCGGGCCACGGGGTCACCCTCGACGAGGTAGATGAAGTGCCGGGACGTCATCACGCCCTGCAACGCTACGCGATAGGCATCCGCCAGCTTCTCGCCCGCTTCGCGCTCGGCGCGGTAGGACTGCAAATACTGGTCCAACTCCTCCATTTTCACCGGCCGACGCCAGGCGCGTTCGGCCAGGCGTTGCAAATGCTCCGCGACCACTTCGGGCGTCGCGTCGTCCGGCGGCAGCACCCCCTTGCGCCGCGACTTTTCCGCCTCGGACACGAGCGGTCCCTCCCATTCGATCCAATCGAGGAGCACCGTGGAGAAAAGGCCGTTCCCCTTGTCATCGAACATCTGGGGGGCGTTCGGGTTCAACAGCTGGGTCTCGCTGCTGTGGGTGAAGAGATAACTGCCGCCGCCGAGCGCGCCGCGGAAGGCTGCGCCAGCTCTTCGATCGACCACATCCGTGGCCACCACGCAGAAGTCCAAGGACATGGGCATTTCGAGAAACACCTCGAACTCATGCACTTGCGGCTTTTCCTCCGGAGCCGTGAGGTCAAATTCGATCAAGCCATCCACGGTCTCCTCACCCGTCCGCTTGCCAATGCTCAGATGCGCGGTCTGGCCGCCGATGGGACGAATGCCGCTGGCCTGGATGCGGACTTTGTAGAGCCCGCTGTGTTCCGGCCCCGTCTTCCCAAACCAGTTGGGTGAGAGCGCATTCTGGACCTGACCGGGGAAGAGGAGGTAACGCAGCGGGCGCTTGATGCCGAACCGGTCCAGCACCGCCTGCTGGTTCTTTCCCCCGTTGTAACGCAGTTCGGCAGCGGTCTTGCGCACCTTGCGTGCTTCGCCGGCCGCCGCCGCCGGGAAGGCGCGGTCCAGCACGAGTTCCGCCGCGCGGAAATAACGGTCTACATGCGAAGGCGAGAGCGTCAGCTCTGACCCGATGCGCTCAAAGCCGTGCCACCGCGTGTCTTCATTCAGTTCCCCCGGCTTGGCCGGATCGTAGCGCACGCCCAGGAGATCATAGACCGTGTTTTGATACTCCTTCCGGCTCAGCCGGTAATGTGAAACCGCCGGCCGCGCCGCCATCCGGGCCGCCCGGCCCTCTTTGAGCAACGAGTCGAGAGTGGTCACAAACGCCGCGATCTCCTCCTGCGTGGGTTTCTTCTCCTTCTTCGGCGGCATCTCACCGCTGTTGACCTTCTCAATGGACTCCGCCCAGCGATGATTGTCCGTGCCCAACCTGAAATTGCGCGAGAAGTGGTCGATCCGCAAATCCCCCTTCTGCTGCTCCGGCCCGTGGCAGCGGACGCAATGCTTCTCCAGAAAGGGTTCAAACGATTCCGCCGCCCGGACGGACCCGGTGAAGGCAAAGCCGACCGCGAGCGCGACGGTAAGCGATGATCGCAGGCGTAAAAGGGAGGCGCTGATGGCAGGAAAGTGATGCGTCATTCTGTTTATATGCTCAATCACACTGGCACGGGACATGGAGCACGCAAGGCGAGTGAAACCGGAAACCGTGGGCGGGTGCAAGACCCAACAGATGGCCGTGTTGCACGCGTCGGGTCGGGGTGGGGAGAAGCACATCATGCCATCAGAATGGGTTGCGCGTGTGGCGGTACGATCCAGCAAGCGCGAGGGAACACAATGGCCTCCCGTTTGCGTGACTGCTCATGATCTCGGCCTGCGGTGCCTTGCGCCCCTGTCGCGCTCAAGCGGAAGACGGCCACGAAGGCATGCCCCCCGGCCTTGAGCAATTCCGTGATCCGAAGGAACTGCAACTGGATCGGGTGCTGTCCCCGCCGTTCCGAACGGGGCGTACCGGAAGCCCAGAGCAGCCTTGGTCACAGCCCACCAACCGGAGCTGCCTGCACGGGCGAACTCAGGCGCGGGTCTTCGAACCCTGGCCCCACCCGCATCACAAAGCGGGCAATTTTAATGTTCCATTCATCTGCCTTTAATGTTTGCCGGGGATGATGCACTTCATCATGGCGATAAGTTTGAACTGGATGCCAGCAGGCCCAGACAATGGGCTTGCTACTTATGCAGTGCCTTCACATCCAAATTTGGACCGGATTCTGAAGGATGTGCCCAACGGAATTCACCAGTCGAAACCCCGCCAAAGATGTCCTCATTCTTGAGGAGCGACCGAACACCACCTGAGCCGCGTAACCCGCTTCCGTCACCCGAACCAGCAGGACCCGTCATGCCCAACCGCCCATTCACTGGAACCACGGCAGCTCCCATCCATGGGCACGGAGAGACTGTCCTGTTCATTGATGAAAACCCACCTGCGCGGGAACTAATGGAGGAGGTGTTCAAGTGGTTCAATTATCATGTCCTCGTGGCCAGATCGGTCGGGGAGGCCCTCGAACTTTGGGCACGCCATCGATGGGTAATCTGCGCCGTCGTGTCCGATTGCGATCTGGGCCGTGACCGCATGGGGCTGTCCCTGCTGCATGAATTCGCCCGAGCCCAACCGGGGTTGGTCCTGATACTGGGCAGCGGGAGTTTAACCGTCCCGCTCGTTCAGGAGCTGGAACAGACGACCCTCAAATGTCTGCCCAAGCCGTTTGAGATCCTGAAACTTTTGGAGCTGCTGAGGTCCGGCCTGGACGCACGGCCCCAAGCAACCACAACCCAGTCAGAGACCCAAACTTTGGGTTCCGCGACCGGTTTGCACGAGGTTGGACGCGCCTGGCCATGGCAGTGAGTACCTGCCCCTGACGGAATAATCCTGCTTCCACCTGGCTTGGGAGGAGCGATTTGGTCCTCCGGCTTGTTCACACCGAGGTTGGAGTGCTTGATTCGTTAAGGGGTCGCATTTTAGCAAACACCCTTTTTGCCGGTCCCGCTTGAAGGTTCGTTTCCGCCAACCTTGCGGCGCGGTAATGGAGGGTTCTCCCGTAGAGGCAAGTTATGGATTTGCCCACCATGTCTAGAAGCCAACAGTCCCCGGTCTGCTGCAGCGTTTAGATTGGCGGAACGGACGAAAGCGCGGATGAATATCTACCCCGGTGCGGGCAAACAACCCGTGTTTACGGCGGAGCTGCCCCCCCTCAACCATCCGTTTTCGTGGGGTTCTTTGAGGTTAAGCATTTTGATTCATCTTTCGCCGGAATATCTCTCAGCAACCAAGGGAACCGATTTTTTAGAATTGGCATCGTCCCCGCTTGATCCCGTCCTGAGTGAAATAACTTAAATGGATTTAACGGATAACATGAACAAGACCACATCATCGTCGCTTCTCCCGTCCGCTTCCCGCCGCCGTTTCCTTTCCCGGGTCGGACAAACCCTCGGGGCCGGAGCCCTGCTCGGTGGCTTGCCGCGCGGCTGGGTGGGCAGCGTGTATGCGAGTGATGCGCCCGAAACCGCCAAACTACGCTGCGGCATCATCGCGCTGACGGACTGCTCGCCGCTGGTGATCGGTGCGGAAAAGGGGTTCTTCAAGAAATACGGTGTGGAAGTCACCATCACGAAGGGCGCGAACTGGGCGGCCATCCGCGACGCGCTTTCTTCCGGCGACAACCAGATGACCCACATGCTCGTGGGCATGCCCATCGCCAGCACGATGGGCCTGCTCGGTTCGCCGAAGAAGCCGATGGTCATTCCCTGGTTGCTGAACCGCAACGGCCAGGCCATCACGCTCAAGGCGGAGTGGAAGGGCAAGGTCGGGGCGGACCCGAAGGCCTTGAAGCCGTTCGTCGAGAAGGCCAAGAAACTCGGCGAACCCCTGAGCTTTGCCATGACCTTCCCACCCGGCACCCACGCCATGTGGATGCGCTATTACCTCGCGGCGGGCGGCATCAATCCGGACAAGGATGTGGCGCTCATCACCGTGCCGCCCGCGCAGATGGTGGCCAACATGAAGATCGGCAAGATGGACGGCTTCTGCGTCGGCGAGCCGTGGAATGCCCGCGCCATTGCGGACAAGATTGGCTTTACCAGCGTCACCACGCACGACATGTGGAAGGACCATGTGGAGAAGGTCTGCGCGTTCACCGGCGAATTTGCCGAGAAGAATCCCAAGACCGTGAAGGCCGTGCTCAAGGGCCTGCACGAGGCCAGCGTGTGGCTGGATGACCTGGGCAACCGCCCCGAGCAGTGCGAGATCGTCAGCAAGCCCAACTACATCAACTGCGACAAGGACATCATTCTCGGGCGCCTGCTGGGCAAGCTCGATTACGGCGACGGCCGCACGATGCAGGACGAGTTCTACATGCATTTCAGCAAGCGCAACTGCAACTACCCGCAGCCCAAGTTTGCCAAGTGGTGGCTCACGCAGTTCCGCCGCTGGGGCATGGTTAATGGCGCGCCGGACTATGAGGGTGTGGCCAAGCAGGTCATGCGCGGCGACATCTACACGGAAGCAATGAAGGAAATCGGCGTCACCGACCGTACGCAGGACGACTCCGGCTGGGAGATGTTCGACGGTGTGAAGTTCGACCCGAAGGGTGACTTGGAGGCGTATGCGAAGGGCTTCCCGGTGCACTCGATGAAAGGGTGAAGCATGGAAGAAGTGTTCAGTAATCAGTCCTGACCGGCTGGCTCCGAACCCAACACTGAACACTGAACACTGATTACTTTTTTCCCCGCGCATGAAACCCTTCAAACTCGACTGGCTCATCCTCCCGCTCCTCGGTATCGCCGTGGTCCTGCTTGCGTGGCAGCTCTCCAGCAAGACCTGGGCGAAGGAGCTGCCCTCGCCCAGCAAGACCTGGGACGCCAGCAAGGACTATGTGCTCAAACCGTTTGAGAAGCGCGGCGAGATGGACCAGGGCATCCTGCGCTTCACGTGGTATTCGCTCGTGCTCGTGGCCAAGGGTTATGCCATCGCCTTGATTGTGGGCACGCCAATTGGCTTCTTCCTCGGACTGTCGAAGGCCTTCACCAAGACCTTTGATCCGATCATCCAGGTTTTGCGCCCTGTCTCGCCGCTTGCCTGGCTCCCGCTGGGGTTGGTGTTGTTCCTCGGCGCGGGCAAACAGGCCAGCGAACTGGGCGCGCTCTTTACCATCGCGATCTGCGCGATGTGGCCCACGGTGTTGAACACGGCAGTCGGCGTGCGCGCGGTGCCACAGGACTACCTGAACGTCGCCAAGGTGCTCCAGCTCTCGCGCTGGAAGACCCTCACCAAGGTGCTCATCCCGGCGACGCTGCCGTACATGTTCACGGGTTTCCGCCTTAGCCTGGGCATTGCCTGGCTCGTGATCGTTGCCGCCGAGATGCTCACGGGCCGGCCTGGCGTGGGTGGTTTCCTCTGGCAGGAATACAATGCGCTGCTCTACGAGCACATCATCCTCTGCATCATCACCATTGGCGTCGTGGGCTTCGTGCTCGACCGCCTGATGAGCCTGGTGGAGTCGCGTTTCAAGACCGCGTGAGCCTATGAACCACGCCCAGACCACTGCCCAATCACCGAATACACGGCGTTCATCCACCCGGGAATTCACCAACGCATCGAGTTTCGAGTTCAACGCCTGAAGCCCATTCTCATGCCGTATCTTGAACTAAAGTCCGTCTCGAAAGGCTATGGCTCTGATGGGGCGCGCACGGAGGTGCTCCGCGATGTCAACCTCGCCATCGAGCAGGGTGAGTTCGTTGCCATCGTCGGTTACTCGGGTGCGGGCAAGACCACGCTCATGTCGATCCTGGCCGGCTTGATCCGGCCGGACACGGGCAGCGTCACGCTCGAAGGCCGCGAGATGAGCGGCCCTGGTCCAGATCGCGGGCTCGTGTTCCAGAACTATTCGCTGCTGCCCTGGCTGACTGTCGCGGAGAACATCCGGCTGGCGGTGGACCAGGTCTTTCCCAAAAAGTCTGAAGCCGAACGGGCCGCGCATGCGACGGAGTTCATCGAAATGGTGAATCTCACGCCGGCCCGCGACAAACTGCCCCGCGAACTCTCCGGCGGCATGCGGCAGCGGGTGAGCGTTGCGCGCACCATGTCGATGAATCCCAAGGTGTTGCTGTGTGACGAGCCGTTGAGTGCGCTCGATGCCCTGACGCGCGCGAATCTGCAGGACGAAATCACGCGCATCCGCACGTTGCACCGGCAGACGGTCGTGCTGGTGACGAACGATCCGGACGAAGCGATTCTGCTGGCCGATCGCGTGATACCGCTCACCGCCGGCCCCAACGCCACGCTGGGCCGGTCCTTCATCGTGGACCTGCCGCACCCGCGCGACCGCAAGGCGTTGAATCACAACCTGCGCTTTCGGGAACTCCGCCGGGAGATTTCCGAGTTCCTCCTCCAGTCCCGCCAGGATCGTCATGCGACCCTGACCCGGAAGCTCACCCTGCCGGACATCGAACCCGAAGATCTGGCCATCCCGCGCTCGCGGCTGGGGCGTACCCGCCCGCTCCGCGCCCACGAACTCAAGGAAGCCACGGTCGAAGTCACCTCCTGACATGAGTCCCCACGTCGATCTCAGCAACCTGGCCAAAGTCTACGCCACGCCCAAGGGGCCGGCGGTGATCGTGAAGGATTTCAACCTCAAGATCGCCAAGGGCGAGTTCGTGACGCTCATCGGCCACTCCGGCTGCGGCAAGTCCACCGTGCTCTCCATGCTGGCGGGGCTGAGCGACATTACGGAAGGGGCCATCGTCCTGGGAGGCAAGGAGCTGGTGGGTGCGGGACCGGATCGGGGCGTGGTCTTTCAGTCCCCGTCGCTGCTGCCGTGGTACACCGCGTTTGAGAACGTCATGCTCGGCGTGGAGCAGGTCTTCTTCACCGCCAGCGCGGAGGAGCGCCGCGAGATCGTGGAGTACTATCTAACAGTTGTCGGGCTAGGCGATTCCATGCACAAGCGGCCGGCGGAGCTTTCGCAGGGCATGCGTCAGCGCGTTGGCATCGCCCGCGCGTTTGCGCTCAAGCCCAAGATGCTGTTGCTCGATGAACCTTTTGGCATGCTCGATTCGCTCACGCGTTACGAGCTGCAGGCGGTCCTGCTCAAACTCTGGCGCGAGAACCGGATCACCACGCTCATGGTCACGCATGACGTGGACGAGGCGCTTTACCTAAGCGACCGCGTCGTTTGCATGACAGACGGACCCGAGGCGGAGGTGGGCGACATCATCCCGGTGAGCTTCCCGCGCCCGCGCGAGCGCCAGGTCGTGATGGACCATCCCGACTACTACCCGTTGCGCGAGCGGCTCATCGAGTTCCTTGAAATCCACGCGCACAAGAAGAAACGCGCCGCCTCCACCATTCCGGCCGCGCCAGCCACACCCCTGACTGAACCCTTACCAACGCCTGCCACCGGCACCGGGGTGACGTTGGTCACCGTTTAAATCCTGCCATGACCAAGCCCCAAATGACCGAGACAATTCTCGCCGCCAAACGCGCGAAGCAGGAGACTTGGGCCGCCATCGCGCAGGCCGCCGGGCTCTCCGAAGTTTACGTGACTTCGGCGTGCCTCGGCGAAAACGCCCTCGGACCGGTCGAGGCGAAGAAGGTGGCAAAATTTCTCGGCCTGGGAACAGGGGTGGCGTCCGCGTTGACCGAATTCGCCAACAAAGGCGAAGCGGCCCCGACGGTCCCCAAGGAGCCGCTCCAGTATCGCTTCCAGGAAATCATCTACGTCTATGGCCGGACGATGAAGGAGCTGATCGAGGAGAAGTTCGGCGCGGGCATCATGAGCGCGATCGACTTTACCATGGACATCGAGCGCGTGCCCGATCCCAAGGGGGACCGCGTTAAGCTTACCCTGAACGGCAAATTTCTTCCCTACAAACAATGGTAACCCAGTTGGGCGGCAGTCCGCCCGCAGCACCACATCCCAACCAAACATCGAAACCCTGACGGCATGAACCTGAACCCAAAATCCCTCGCCACGGGCGCGCTGCTGCTCGCCGCCGCCCCTGTCCTCCACGCCCAATACGCGCCCCCGCCGCCTACGCAGCCGTTCCCCGGCTTCCTGAATCAAGAGCTGCGCGCGCAGGATCCGTACTGGGCCAACTGGGATTTGGGCGCGCAACTGCGCCTGCGTTACGAGGTGCGCGACAACGGCGGGTTTACGTTTACCGGGGCCGCTGCTGATTTTCGCAAGGTCCTGCCCGCCGGTGCGAACAACGACAACGACTACTTCCTCACCAAACTGCTCGTCCGCGCGGGTTACACTGACACGTGGTGGAGCGCGTTCCTGCAAGGACGCCAGAGCACCACGACGGGTGACGGCCGCAATCCGAACGTCGAGTCCGACGGTCCGATGGACCTGCACCAGGCCTACGTCACGGTGGGCAACCACAAGGAGTTCCCGGTTTCCTTGAAGGTGGGCCGCCAGGAACTCAGCTACGGTGAAGAACGGCTGGTCGGTGCGTTTGCCTGGAACAACGTGGGGCGCGTGTTCGATGCCGCCAAGCTGCGCTGGCAGAATGAGTACTTCACTGCCGAAGGCTTCACGGGCCGCGTCATCATCCCGAACGACAACAACTTCAACCAGGCGAATGACTACGACTGGTTCAGCGGTCTTTATGTGACCACCAAGCTGGTACCCAAGCAAACCACGGACGTTTACCTGCTCGCGCGCAACACGGCTCCCGGGTCCACGACGGTGAACACCGTGGGCCTGCCGGCCGGAATACAGACGCCGCTCAACGGTGGATCGCCCCGGGACATTTACACCCTGGGCGTGCGCGGCAAATCCAACCCCGGCGAACTGGGCAACTGGGATTACACCTACGAGTTGATGGCCCAGTTCGGCCACTACAATGACCCCCTCATCGCCGCCCCCCTCTCCAAAAGCCTGGAACACGAGGCCTACGCGATGGTGTTGAACGGTGGCTACACCTTTGCCGACGTGCCCTGGACACCCCGGCTCGGGCTGGAATACAGCTTCGCCAGCGGCGACAGCAACCCGACGGATGGCAAGCACACCACGTTCGAAAACCTGTTCCCCACGAACCACAAGTTCTACGGTTACGCCGACTACTTCTCGCTGCAAAACCTGCACGACGTGCGGGCCATGCTCACCGTCAAGCCCATGCCCCAACTATCGGTGGCCTTGGAAGGGCACCTGTTCTGGCTCGCGGACACGCGCGACAGCCTCTACACGGTCGCAGGTGCCCGACGCGGCACCCTGGCCGCCTCCACCGGGGCCGGTTACGGCATCAACAGCAGCTTCAGCTCGTTTGTGGGCGGCGAGGTGGACCTGATTGCGGGCTACGCGCTGACCAAGTTCGCCTCGCTGGAAGCGGGTTACAGCCACTTCTTCACCGGCGGTTATGTGAATTCCACCTTCAGCACGGTTGGCGGGGCGACCGATGCGAACTGGTGCTACCTCCAGACGACGCTGAGCTTCTAGGCGGCCTTACGCCCCAAAGGATGCCGGGACACCAACCCCGCCATCCCGCCTGTCCGGTGGACGCTTGGCCGTGCGATGATTTTGCATCCTGTGCAAAACACGACAACCGCTGTCCATTGTTTGAATGCGTCATTTTCATATATGCCGGCTTGGGCGCTTTGCCCTCATGAGTTGAACCGAGGCGCTTGCCTTGCTGCATATGCCCGGAAGTTGATTAGTGAATCCAGCGCATGCCTGGAGAGAAAACTGTTCATCCATCATCGGTTCCCACCCGCGCTCGCTGGCAGGCCGGATGCGCAAGGGGACGCGACGATGAAATTATCTGAACTCAAAACCGCCGGCCACTGGCCAACGCTGGTCACCTCGTTCCTGTATTTTGATTACAGCTTCATGGTCTGGACGCTGCTCGGAGTGCTGGCCAACCAGATTGCCGCGCCCGAGTCGCTCAACCTCACGCCGCAACAACGCTTCTTCATGGTGTCGGTGCCGATTCTCTCCGGCGGCTTCATGCGCCTCGTGCTCGGCCTGCTGGTGGACCGCATCGGGGCAAAGATCACGGGCATTCTGGCGCAGCTCGTCGTCATTGCAGGTCTTTTGGCGGCGTGGGTGATCGGGCTGAAGAATTACGAAGCCACGCTGCTCATGGGCGTGGTGCTGGGCGTGGCCGGGGCCAGCTTTGCCGTCTCGTTGCCGCTGGCGGGCCGCTGGTATCCGCCGCACATGCAGGGCCTGGTCATGGGCCTCGCCGGGGCGGGCAACATTGGTGTGGTAATCGATTCGCTGCTCGCCCCGCGGCTCGCCGCGGCCTACGGCTGGCAGGCGGTGTTCGGATTCGCTGTCATCCCGGCCATTCTGGTCCTCGCGGTTTATTGCTTCGTGGCCAAGGAGCCGCCGGTGAAAATCATGCCGAAGAAGCTCGGCGATTACTTCCGCCTCTTCGCGGAAAAGGACGTTCACTGGTTCTGTTTCTTTTACACGGTCACGTTCGGCGGCTTTGTCGGACTGGCCTACTCACTCGGCATGTATTTCAAAGATCGCTTCAACCTGTCTCCGTCGCAAGCTGGCGACCTCGTCGCTCTGTGCACCGCCATCGGTGCGCTTGGGCGTCCGTTGGGCGGCGGCATCTCGGACCGCATCGGTGGCATCAAGTCGCTGCACATCTATTACTCGGTCGCTTGCCTCGCCCTGATCGCGGGCGGACTTATCAACAGCCTGGCGCTCAACGTCGCCGCCTTCTTCATCGCGTGTGCGGCATTCGGCATGGGCAACGGGTCCGTCTTCCAGCTCCTGCCGCAACGCTTCGGCAAGGAACTGGGCCTGATGACCGGCCTCGTGGGTTGCGGTGGCGGGCTCGGTGGTTTTCTGCTGGCGAACATGATGGGCCAGAGCCGGCAGCACACGGGCAGCTACCTCACCGGGCTGCTCATCTTCGCCAGCCTCTGCATTTTCGCACTTATTGGCCTGAACCTGGTGAAACGCCGCTGGCGCACCACATGGGGAGCCGTGGCCGCCGCCCGCATCTGAAGGTCCACCCATGACCGCAACTGTTCCAATCTTCGCCGTGACGAATCCGGAGGGCCCGTCGCCCACGGCAACCGTCACGCTGGGCGTTGATTCCGGCCGCGCGCAGGCGAACACTGCGTTCGTGCAAACTCCCGGCCGTCTGCGCGTTCACGCCACCGCCTTCACCCGTCCCCGCGAGGAAGACAAACCCGGCGACGATGTCGCCGCCGCCCGGGCGCTGGATGACGGCACGTTCATCGCGGTCGTCGCCGACGGCCTGGGCTCCGCGCGACAGGGTCGTGATGCCGCCGAGAAGGCTGTCACCCACTACACTGCGAACTTCCGCAACCGTCCCCGCGCCTGGAGCACGGTTAAAACCCTGGAGGAAATCACGCGGCACCTGAACCGGCAGCTCCATCAGGAGGGCATGGCCCGCCATGACGCGCCGGAATTGGCGTCCACCGCCGTGGTGGTCGTGCTCGACGGCCACCAGCTCCATGTCCTGAACGCCGGCGATTCCCGCGCCTACCGCCTCCGGGCCGGCACGCTGACGCGCCTTTCCCACGACCACCGCGACGCCGTCCAATCGCACGTGCTCACCCAGGCGCTCGGTCTGGCCGACACTGTGGCGCCGCATGTCACCCAAACCGACCTGGCTGTAGGAGACGTGATCTTGCTCGGCTCGGACGGCCTCACCGATGTGCTGGATGATGCGACGCTTGCCGGGCTGCTCGCGGACCGCACCGGTGCACGCGGCTTGGTGGCCGTCGCGCGCGAGCAGGCCACCGCGGAGACGCTCGACGACATTACGGCCGTGGTGATCGAAGTGTTGGAACTGGGCCCCGCTGCCAGCGCCACGCCAGTTTCCCTGCCCATTCCCACCCAGCTCAAGGTTGGTGAGATCGTGGACGGCTACACGCTCCGCCGCAGTTTCCGCGCGAGTGACCGCATCTGGCTCGCGGCCAAGGCCGGCAAGTTCTTTGTGCTCAAGTTCGCCCCGCTGGAAGCGCAGACAAACGAGGCCATTCTCACCGCCTTCATCCGCGAGACCTGGAACGCCACCACCCTCAAGGCCGATTATTTCCCCGCCGCCACGTTGCCCGAGGACGCCACCGCACGTTACTACGTGCTCGAGTATTTCCACGCCCCGACGCTCAAGCAGTGGCTGGCCGACAATGGTCCGTTGCCCACTGCCGATGCCGTGGCGCTGGGCAAGTTCGTGCTGGCGGCGGCGCAGTTCCTCCTGCGCCACGACTATGTTCACGGTGACTTGAAGCCCGAAAACATCCTCGTGCTGGGAGAGCTGGGCGAACTCAAGTTCAAGCTCATCGACCTTGGCAGCGTGGCCGAGGTGTTCAGCGTGAACTCACGGGCCGGCACGCCCAGCTATCTCGCGCCGGAGCGCTTCCACAACGCCGCCGTCAGCGAGCCGACGGAAATCTTCGCCCTGGGGGCCACGCTCTATGAAGCGGTCACGGGCAAGTTGCCGCACGGTGAGATCGAGCCGTTTCAGACCCCGCAGTTCCGCGCGCCCAAGCCCCCCAGCAAACACAACCCGCACATCCCGCACTGGCTGGACGCCATCCTCCTGCGCGCCCTCGCCCTCGACCCCTCTGACCGTTTCGCCGCCTACAGTGAGATGCGCTACCAGTTGGAGCATCCGGAGAAGGTAAAACCGTTCCGGTGCGCCGGGGCACCCTTGTTTGAGCGCGATCCGTTGTTGCTGCTCAAGCTGCTGTTTGCGGCCAGCGCGGCCCTCAACCTCGCATTGCTTTTCTTCCTGCTTTCAAAATGACCCTGGCCGCCAACCGTTCATCGAGCGCATCTCCTGTTTCAGGAGAACGCACTTTGGTGGACCAGTTGCTCGCTGAGCAGCGGCAGCTCACGGCGGTCGAAGCCTTTGCCCGGGCCCATGAGCGGCACGAACTGACCGAGCCCCGTTACCAGCGGTTGCTGCCCGCTTCCCCGCCGCGCCCGGGCGAGCAATTCGCCTTCGAGGTCAATCTCGATCAATGCTCCGGCTGCAAGGCCTGCGTTACGGCCTGCCACTCGCTCAACGGCCTCGACGACGGTGAAGCGTGGCGCGAAGTCGGCGTGCTCTTCGGCGAGGCGTCCGAGCCCTGCGAGACCGGAGGAAGGCGCATCGTCCCGCTGGAGCAGGTCGTGACGACCGCCTGCCATCATTGTGTTGAGCCTGGCTGTCTCGAAGGTTGTCCGGTCCTCGCCTACGACAAGGACCCGCTCACCGGCATCGTCCGGCACCTCGACGATCAGTGCATCGGCTGCAGCTACTGCATCCTCAAATGCCCCTACGATGTGCCGAAGTATTCGGAATCGCGCGGCATCGTGAGAAAATGTGACATGTGCCATGGCCGCCTCGCTACGGGCGAAGCCCCCGCCTGCGTCCAAGCCTGCCCGAACGAAGCGATCCGTATCTCCGTGGTCAGCCAGACGGCGGTCCGCAACGGGTTTGCGCACGCGGAGCCGGTGGAGCCGGCGGGCCGTGGACAGCAGAACATTCCGGTGTGGTTGCCGGATTCGCCAGCACCAGACATCACGCTGCCCACGACCCGCTACGTCAGCAAAAAGCCATCGGCTGACTTGCGCGCGGTGGACCACAGCCTGCCGCAGCCGCAGCATCCGCACTGGCCGCTCATTCTCATGCTGGTGCTCACGCAAGCCGGCATGGGCGGTCTGCTGGCGATCCGGCTCACCCATCTTGATTCACTCCTACTTGATCTCAGTTCGCTGGCGCTGCTGGTGGCCGGCCTCACGGCCAGCGTCTTTCACCTCGGCCAGCCGCTGAAAGCGTGGCGCGTCTGGCTGGGCTGGCGCACGAGCTGGTTAAGCCGTGAAGCCATGGCCTTGAACGCCTTTGGCGGCGCTGCCTTCCTCAGCGTCGCCGCCCGCTGGCTGCCTGCTCTGACTAGTTACTACTCACTAATTACTTTTGCCGTAGCCACCGTCGCGCTAGCCGCCGTCTTCGCACAAGCAATGGTCTATGCCGACACGCATCGCGCCTTCTGGAGCCTGCGTCACACGGCTCCCCGCTTTTTCGGCTCAGCCTTCGTGCTTGGTTCAGCCTTGGTTCTGGCGTGGCAACCCACCGCTCTGACCGCCCTCGCGCTGCTCTTCGTCACGTTGGTCAAACTGGGCTGCGAACTCGCGGTCCTGAAACATGCGGACACCGACTCAGATCGCTGGACCCAACTCCGCCGCACGGCGGTGTTACAGACGGGGTTGCTCCGGCCCATCCTCGTTGTGCGCCTGTCGGTCGCACTGGGAGGCGGCGTGTTGGTTCCATTCCTCCTGTTAAACCGGCCTCCTTCCACCACGCTGGGGGCCGGTGCTTTTGCGTTATGTCTGCTGGGCGAACTCGCCGAGCGGTACCTGTTTTTCACGTCGGTCGCCCCCGACAAAATGCCTGTCTGATGAGTCCCACGCTGCCAACCCAAGGTCGCGAAGATGCCCGGACACCCGGAAGTGAACCGGCTCCTTTCGTGCCGGTGCGTCCGGGCGTTGAGCTGCCGGTCTCGCCCGCCAACTCCTTGCTCCGCCAGTGGACCGGCCCCCTCACCGCCGATCTGGTGCGCACGCCCGGGGATTTCGGTCTGGGCCAGGTGCCGGCGCGCCTCAAGCCCGATGCGACCACCACGATGGTCTGCGGGTTCTGTTCCACCGGCTGCGGGTTAAACATCCATCTCAAGGATGGCCGCGCGGTGAATCTTTCAGCGACGGCCGACTACCCCGTGAACCTCGGCATGGCCTGTCCGAAGGGTTGGGAAGCCCTTACTCCGCTCGCCGCCCCCGACCGCGCCACCACGCCGCTGCTCCGCAACCCGGCCACCGGCCAGTTGGAACCGACGGACTGGGACCACGCGATGCAGGTCTTCACGCTGCGCTTCAAGGCCATCATGGACCAACACGGCCCCGAGAGCGTTGCGTTCCTCAGCACGGGGCAGATTTGCACCGAGGAAATGGCCTTTCTGGGCGCGCTGTGGAAGTTCGGCATGGGCGCGCTGCATTGCGATTCGAACACGCGCCAGTGCATGGCCACGAGCGCCGTGGCGTACAAGCAGAGCTTCGGTTTCGATGCCCCGCCGTTTACCTACGCGGATTTTGAGGAATCGGACGTGCTGGTCTTCATCGGGGCCAACCCGTGCGTGGCGCATCCCATCATGTGGCAGCGCGTGCTGCGCAACCGCCGCTCGCCGGAAATCATCGTGCTGGACCCGCGCAAGACGGAGACCGCCATGGCCGCCACGCTGCACCTGCCGCTCGCGCCCAAGTCCGACCTCGCGCTGCTTTACGGAGTGGCGAACCTGCTCATCCAGAACGGCTGGGTGGATCAGGAATTTCTTGCGGCAAACACCAGCGGCTACGCGGAGTTCGCCCAGTTCGTCCGTCAGTTTACGCCCGACGCGGTGGCGTCGAAGTCGGGTTTGACGGTCGGGCAAATCTACCGGCTCGCCGAGAGCATCAAGCCCGGCAAACGTGTCTCGTTCTGGTGGACCATGGGCGTCAATCAGGGTCATGAGTCCACGCGCACGGCGCAGGCCGTCATCAACCTGGCCCTGCTCGGCGGGCACATCGGCAAGCCCGGCACTGGTGCGAACAGCATCACCGGCCAGTGCAATGCGATGGGTTCGCGGCTCTTCGCCAACATCACGGGCCTGCTCGGCGGCCATGATTTCGCCAAACCGGAGCATCGGCGGAAGATCGCGGCCACGCTGAACATTCCTGAGTCGGTCATTCCGTCGAAGCCATCGCTGGCCTACGACCAGATTCTCGAAGGCATCGCCGACGGGAAGATCAAAGGCCTGTGGGTCATCGCCACCAATCCTTCACACTCCTGGATCGGCAAGGGCCGCAATGGCTCCGGCGACACCGACTTCGACGCCCTGCTCGGCAAGCTCGATTTTCTGGTCGTGCAGGACATGTATCACACCACGGACACCGCGCTGCGCGCCGATCTCGTGCTGCCGGCTGCGGGCTGGGGCGAGAAGGAAGGCACGCTCATCAACAGCGAGCGCCGCCTCGGGCTGGTGAAAAAAGTCGCGCATGCGCCGGGACAGGCGCTGGCGGATTTCCACATCTTCCGGCTGGTGGCCCACTATTGGGGCTGCGCGGCGATGTTCCGCGAATGGACTTCACCCCAGGCCGTGTTCCAAATCCTCAAGCGCTGCTCCTCCGGCCAGCCGTGTGACATCACGGGAATCGAGGATTATCGCCACTTGGACCGCGAGGGCGGAATCCAATGGCCCTTGGCAAACAAGGGTCTAGCGTCTGGGGTCTGGGGTCTGGGGACCGACGATTCTCCGCCCCAGACCCTAGATCCTAGACCCCAGACCCCAAATGAGCGCCGTCTTTTCAGCGATGGACGCTTCTTCACCCCCGACCGCAAAGCCAAGTTCCTCTTCGATCACCCCCGCCCCGTGCCGGAGCAGCCGGACGATGAATTCAGCTTCGTGCTCCTGACGGGGCGCGGCACCAGCGCGCAGTGGCACACGCTCACGCGCACCGGCAAATCCGACATCCTGCGGAAGCTTGCACCTTCCGAACTGTGGCTGGAACTGAACCCAGACGATGCCCGCCGGCTCCGGCTCCGCGCCGGTGACCTGGCACGGGTCTGTTCGCGGCGGGGTGAACTCACCGCCCGGGTGCAACTGACTTCGACCGTCGGCCCGGGCCAGGTTTACCTGCCCATGCACGATGCGGCCACGAACCGGCTTACCTTCCCGGCCTTTGACCCGCATTCCCGCCAGCCCAGCTACAAACACTGTGCGGTGAGCGTGGAACGGGTGGAGGGAGGCCTCAATTTCCCCGCATGAACACCCGCACCTTCAACGCTGATCAACTCGTCCGCTTCTCCGACACGAAGGCGACCGTCACGGAGCTTTCCATCACGCAGTTCACCAGCATCGCCGTGTGGGGCGTGCGGCCCGGCCAGGAAGTACCGGCCCACACGCATCCCGACGGACAAGACACCTGGGTGATGGTACGCGGCGAACTCACCTACTATTTGGGCGGCGGCCAGCGCCGAACCATCCGCGCCGGCGAGGTGGACATCGCCGACAAAAACCAGGTCCACGGTGCCCGCAATGAATCCTCATCGGACGCTGTATTTCTCTCCATCTACTCGGCCCCGAAACTGGGCTGGGAGAAAGCCGAGCCATGATTGAAACCTTGACCTCGAACTCCACCGTAACCGCCTCGGGTCCCTTCACCACTGAACAGAAGGAGTTTCTCTCCGGCTTTCTGGCGGGCGTGGCCCAGCGCGGCCTTCACCCCTACGTGGGCACGACCGCCACAGGCCAGCTCACCGGCGATCCCGCGCAAGGGGGCGCGAATCTCGGCGAGGAGACGATTTACGGCACACCGCTCGGCGATGCGACCAAGCAGGAGCGTTGGAAGCATGAGGAACATCCGCTCGACGGCTGGGACCGCATCCTCGCCCACGCGGAGGCGGGCAAGCTGCCGGACGAGGAAAACACCTTCCGCTTCCGCAACTTCGGGATGTTCCACGTCTCCCCGGCGCAGAACAGTTTCATGCTACGCTGCCGCATCCCCGCCGGCGAACTGACTTCGGTGCAGTTGCGCGGACTCGCGGACATCGCGGAGCAGTACGGCAACGGCAAGTCCGCCGTCACCACGCGCTCGAACCTCCAGATCCGCGAGATCCAGCCGGCGAACCTGGTCAACGTCCTGACGTCCTTGCAGGCGCTCGGGCTCACCGCGAAGGGCAGCGGCGTGGACAACATCCGCAATATCACGGCGACGCCCACCGCCGGCTTCGACCCGCGCGAGCTGCTGGACACGCGGCCCTTCGCGCACGCGTTGCACCATTACATCCTCAACCACCGCGAGTTCTACAATCTCCCGCGCAAGTTCAACGTCGCGTTCGAAGGCGGCGGCGCGGTGGACACGGTGGCGGACACGAATGACATCGGGTTCATGGCTTGCCGGGTAGGAGACGACGTGAGGAGTCTTGCTTCAACTCCTACGGAAGAAGGTCAGAGACTCGTCACCTCGTCTCCTGCACCCGGTGTCTATTTCCGCGTGGAACTCTGCGGCATCACGGGCCACAAGCAGTTGGCCAAGGACTGCGGCCTCCTCGTGAAACCCACCGAGGCGCTCGCCGTTTGCGCTGCGATGGTCCGCGTCTTCCTGGAAAACGGTGACCGTACCGATCGCAAGAAGGCGCGGCTCAAGTATCTGATCGACAAGTGGGGCGTCGAAAAGTTCCTCGCCGAGACGCAGAAGAAGCTGGCGTTCCCGTTGGTAAAGTTCCCGCTGGAGCAGTGCCTCAAGCGTCCGGCCGCCGTGAAGCACGGACACATCGGTGTGTATCGCCAGAAGCAGTCGGGGAAAAACTACGTCGGCGTGGTGGTGCCGGTGGGCGTGCTTTCCGTGAAGCAGATGCACCGCCTCGCGGACCTCGCGGCGAACTACGGCTCTGGGACCCTACGACTGACCCCGTGGCAGAACGTGCTGATCCCCGATGTGCCGGATGCGTTCGTCGAGACCATGAAGCGGCAGCTCGTGCGCGCGGGCCTGCACCACGAGGCGACCAACATCCTCGGCGGTCTCGTGGCCTGCACCGGTAACACGGGGTGCAAGTGGGCCGCGACGGACACCAAGGGCCAGGCCGTTGCACTTGGAGCCTATCTTAACAAGAAGCTCCAGCTCGATCACCCGGTCAACATCCACCTCACCGGCTGCCCGAACTCCTGTGCGCAGCACTACGTTGGCGACATTGGTTTGCAGGGCGTGAAGGTCGGCCAGGCCAGCAGCGAGGGCTACCATGTCGTCTTCGGCGGGGCCACCGGCGCGGACGCGGCCATTGGCCGGCAAGTCTTCACCGGCATCCCGTTCAGCGACCTTCCGGTGCTGCTCGAGAAGGTGTTGAAAACGTATCTGGTGAAGCGCCAGCCCGGCGAGACCTTCGCCACCTTCACGCGCCGCCACGAGGTGAAGCAACTTCAGGAAATGTTCTCCGAATGAACCCGTCGAATTTCGTACCCGTTCTCCCCGACAACGCGCCGTTCACCGCCGAACAACGCGCGTATCTCAACGGTTTCCTCGCCGGGCTCTTTTCCCGCGCACCGCAGCCGAACCTCGCCCCGCCCACGCCCGACACCAAGCCGCTGACGCCGCTGACCATCCTCTTCGGCTCGCAGACCGGAAACACCGAGAACCTCTCCAAGCGCATCGCCAAAGAGGCCGGCAAACGCGGCTTCGCACCGACGGTCCAGGACCTCGGCAAATACGCCACCGCCCAACTGGTGTCAGAGTCGGCGTTGCTGGTCGTGACGAGTACCTACGGCGATGGCGAACCGCCCGACAATGCGAAGGGCTTCTGGGACTTCCTCAACAGCGCTGCCGCACCGAAGCTGGCGCAGTCCAAATTCTCCGTGCTCGCGCTCGGCGATTCGAACTATCCGAAGTTCTGCGCGTTCGGTAAAGCTGTGGACGAGCGGTTGGAGAAACTCGGCGCCACGCGCGTGCACCCGCGCACGGACTGCGATGTGGAGTATGAGGAGCCGTTTGCGAAGTGGCTTAACGGAGCGTTGGCCGCCTTGTCGGCGAAGGCACCGGATGGGGAGAAGAAGTTGTTAGTAATTAGTAATCAGTCGGAGGCAACCGTGACGCCGGCCGCTGCGGCACTAATTACTAATCACTCAACCACTACTTACTCCAAATCCCACCCGTTTCCCGCGCCGCTGCTCGCGAACGTGCGGCTCAACGGCGACGGTTCCGCCAAGGACACCCGGCACTTCGCGTTTTCGCTCGATGGCTCCGGCCTCGGCTATGAGGCGGGCGATGCGCTGGGCGTACGCGCCACCAACTGCGCGGAACTGGTCGAGGAGCTTCTCCGGGCGCTCGGTCGCTCGGGTGAGGAACCCGTGCCGGACCGTGATGGCAAGGAGACGCCGCTGCGCGATGCCCTCATCCATCATTACGAAATCACCCGCATCCCGACACCGCTGCTCAAGGCCGTGACGGAACGCAGCGGCGATGCGGAGTTGCAGAAACTCACCGCTCCGGGGACGAACGGCGAGCTGACCAAGTTCCTCTGGGGCCGCGAGATCATCGACCTCCTGCACGCGCATCCGACGGTGAAATTCACCCCCACCGAGTTTGTCGCGCTGTTGAAGAAATTGCAGCCGCGCCTCTACTCGATTTCGTCGAGCCCCAAGGCGCATCCGGGTGAGGTTCATCTCTGCGTCGGCGTCGTGCGCTACGACTCGTTCGGCCGTTCCCGCAAGGGCGTGTGCTCGACTTTCCTGGCCGAACGGGTGCCCACGGGCGGCGTGGTGCCGGTGTTCGTGCATCACAACAAGAACTTCCGTCCGCCCGCAAACCCCGATGCCCCGATGATCATGGTCGGCCCCGGCACCGGCATCGCCCCATTCCGCGCCTTCCTCGAAGAGCGGCGCGCCGCCGGAGCGAAGGGCAAGAACTGGCTGTTCTTCGGCGACCAACGCGCAGCGACGGACTACCTCTTCCGCGAGGAAATCGAAGTGATGCAACGCGACGGCACGTTGAGCCGGCTGGATCTCGCCTTCAGCCGCGACCAGGCCGAAAAGATTTACGTGCAGAACCGCATGACCGAACACGCAAAGGAACTCTACGCGTGGTTGCAGGAAGGCGGCGGCTTCTACGTTTGCGGTGACGCCTCGCGCATGGCGAAGGATGTGGATGCCGCACTGCATCAGGTCATCCAGACTGCCGGTGGCAAGTCCGCTGAAGAAGCCACCGCCTACGTGGCGGCGCTGAAGAAGGACAAGCGCTACCAGCGGGACGTTTACTAAATCAGGAAGTCAAGCAACTTGGATTACGCTGGCGATGCCGTGGCCGATGGTTTCCTTGGATCGCTCAATCGCAGCGACAGTTCCGTCTGCTCCGCCTTCATGGGTGCGAAGCTTTTCCGGTGGATTGCGCACGGGCCGAGCTGCGCGATGGCCGCGAGGTGGGCCGGCGTGCCGTAGCCCTTGTGCACTGCGAAACCGTAGCCGGGAAACTCGCGGTCGTAGGCCAGCATCTGGCGATCACGCGTGACCTTGGCCAGCACGCTGGCGGCGGCGATGGAGTAACTGCGGGAGTCGCCCTTCACCAACGGTGTTTGCGGGAAGCGCAGCGTCTTCACGCGCAGGCCGTCCACGAGCACGTGCGCCGGCGCAGGGGTGAGCTGCGCGAGTGCGTCGTTCATCGCACGGTGGGTGGCCTGCAAAATGTTGATGCGGTCAATCATGGTGGCGTCCGCCTGCGCGATGGCGTAGCGGACTTCCGGCTGCGTCGTCAACCACGCGAAGTAATGCTCGCGCTGCGCTTCGGTGAGCTGCTTGGAGTCGTTCAACTTTACCAGTTCGGCGGGGAACTCGCCGCGCAACCACGCGACCGGAAACATGACCGCCGCCGCGACCACCGGCCCGGCCAGCGGTCCGCGCCCGGCCTCGTCCACGCCCGCGATCTGCGTGTGGCCGGCCGCCAGCAACCCGCGCTCGTGTTCGAGCCGGTCCACTTCGGAAGCAGGGACGCCCGCGTCCGTTTTCCGGCGCGATGCCCGCTTGCGGACGGGGGCGTCCGCGCTTCGGCGGCCGGCCTGACCTTGGTGGCCCTCGCTTGTGACAGGCCGGGACATCATTCAACTCAGCGTGGCCACCGCATCTGCGAAATCCTGCGGCCAGGGGGCTTCGAAGGTCATCTCTTCCTGGGTTTTTGGATGCGTAAAACCCAGCCGGGCCGCGTGCAACATCTGGCGCGGCGCCTGGAATCCGGTCAGTTCCACGAGCTTGGCGTTCTGTTTCTTGCCGTAGATCGAATCGCCCACGAGCGGATAACCGAGGTGCTCCATGTGGACGCGGATCTGGTGCGTGCGACCGGTGTGCAGCGTGCAGTGCACGAGGCTCGCCGCTTTCATCCGGCGGATGACCTGGTAACTGGTCCATGCCGAGCGTCCGCCGCCCTCGGTGGCGGCCATGCGTTTGCGATGCGTCACATGCCGGGCGATGGCCACCTTGATTTCACCACTGGCCCGGGTCGGCGCGCCGCAGACCAGCGCGTGATAAAGCTTGTCCACTTCGCGTTTGGCGAACTGCTCGGACAACGCGGTGTGAACCGCGTCGTTCTTGGCCACGACGAGGCAGCCGCTCGTCTCGAGGTCGAGCCGGTGTACAATGCCCGGCCGCGCGACGCCGCCGATGCCGCTGAGCTGGCCCTTGCAATGGTGCAAGAGCGCGTTGACCAGCGTATGCCGCTCGTGGCCATTGCCGGGATGCACGGCGATGTCGGGCGTCTTGTTCACCACGAGGAGCGATTCGTCCTCGTAGAGCACGGCGATGGGGAGGTCTTCGGGTTCGGCCTTGTCCGGACGCGGGCCGGGCCAGTTGACCTTCACCACTTCGCCGGCGTGCGGGGCGTGGGTGGGCTTCACCTTGGCCCCGTTGACCGTGATTTCTCCTTCCTCAATGAGTCGTTGCACCGCACTGCGCGAGGCGGCGGGGTAACGCAGGTGCAGGAAGCGGTCAAGCCGCTCGCTGGGCAGCGTGAATTCGACCGTGAAGGTTTCGGACCG
>RFSE01000161.1 GCA_009924135.1 Pseudomonadota bacterium
CGGGCTTTGGGGCTCCCTCTCCCAGCGGACCCGGGCCGGGGTGAGGGAGAAAGCGTTCGGTGGGTCAAATCGGAGGTTCGACCAGTGTATTCCAGTAATTGGTATTACCTATTGGCGGTCCCAACATGGCACTCAGACGCATCCAGTTTCACCGGGCCACCGTTGACCAGTCCTTGAGCCCAATCACCGGCAGCGCGAACTCGAAGGCGCGCGGCTCTTCCGGCGTGCCGGCGGCCTTAAATGCTTCGTAGATCTTCCGGGGCCGCGCGGGGGTGGCGATGGAGTCCGGCTGACGGGTCCAGAGGCCAAGGTTGAGGCCGCCTTCCCGGCTGTGGTCCACATGCCGGTGCAGGATGAAGGCGTCGATCCCGGACAGGGCAGACACTTTCTTCCACGCGTAGCAAAAGCCCGCCGCCTGCATCAGTTCGCCATCCGCCTTGTCCGTGCAGTTGAAACCCTGCTCGGAGAGGATGATGCGGCGCGGCTGTCCGTGGTAGAGCAGCTCCGGGCGGCGGAAATAGGCGTCGAGCACTTCGAGGTTCTTGAACGTGATGCGCGGGGTGTTCGCGTCCGGCAGGGCGGTCTTGTCCAGCCAAGTGCGCGGGTCGCGGAGATTTTCGGGATAAGGATGGTGCGCCAGATTCCAGTCGTAGTCGCCGCCAGCCTTCGCCAGCGCGTTAAAATCATCGATCAACCCCTTGCCTTCGCACGAGTGCAGCGGCCCGCTGGGCATGACGCGGTTCCAGAAATGCGTGAGCGAGAGGTACACGCGTGCGTGGGCGGAGGCCTGCCGCACGGCGATGTGCGCCACGCGGACCGTGCGCTGGTAATCGGCCACCACCTCGGCACGCGTGGCGGGGCCGAGGTTGTACCACTCGGAGTGGGCGTTGACCTCGTTGCCAATGATGTAGCCCCAGACGCGGCCGTGTGCGGCGTTGGTGCCGGAGTAATAATCGGCCAGGAACTCCAGCGCGGCCTTGAAGTGGCGCAGACCGTCCGGCGTGATGGTGTTGAAGGCGGTGAGATGATTCGGTGTGGCGGGATCGCAACGGGGATGCTTCATGAAGGCATCCTCTTCGGCCCGGCCGAGGTAGTGCAGCAGGATCAGGTTCACCACCACGCCCGCATCGGTGAGGCGTTTCACCGGCTGGGAATCGAGGTAACGACGGTTAAAATAGTAGGTTTGGCCGTCCAATTCCCACTTGAGCGAATCGGGCTGGGGCTGAAGCTGGATCAGCCCGGCGAGATTGAAGTTCAGCGTGCAATGGTGGATGCCCAGCGCAAGCGCGTCGTCCACCATCTGGACTTGAATCCCCTTCTTGTTCGCCGGCACCGGGTGCGCCTCGCGGTTGCGGGAGAGTTGGTCCAAGTCCTCGACGTAACGAACCGCCCCCACGGCTTCGCGTCCCGCCGGACTACCGCGCACGGCGACGAAGCCGGAGTACAACCGGTCGCGTGCTCCGTCAAAGCGCGGCACGGTGACGCTCGCCGTGGCCGGCACTTGGGCGAGGATCACTTTTCCCTGGCTCGCGTTGGTTTCGTAGGGGGCCAGCTCGACGACGCTTAAGCCGGTGTCGTCCGGGGCGATTTGGATGAGCAAATTCGTCGCCGTGGCCGTGACCTTGGTCAGGCCGACAGCTTGGGCATGCAACCCGAAGGCGAGCACAAGAATGAGGGAGCGGATAAACAAAGCGATGAACGGACGGGTGGGCAATGGCAGTTAGTCAGATGGAGTGTCGCGCAAAGACCGCGAAGGAGGCGAAGGAATCGGCCCAGATCAGCTTTACTACCTTCGCTCCCTTCGCGGTCTTCGCGCGACCCAAACAATTGCCCCGCTTGCCGAATGACTCCATGGCTTGCACAGTCCTTTCCACATGACTCGACGTTTCCAACGGGCCGGCCAGCGCTGGCTCATCGCCGCCTGGCTGCTCTCCGGGCTGGCGGCGCGGACGCTCGCGGCGACGGGTGAGGTGAGTTTCACGAAGGATGTTGCGCCCATTCTCGCGAAGAAATGCGTCACCTGCCACGGGCCGGAGAAGGCCAAGGGCAACTACCAGCTTCACAACTTCGAGACGTTGATGAAACCGGGTGCCAGCAAGACCGCCCCCGTCACGCCCGGCCAACCGGCCAAAAGCGAGTTCTTCCGCCTCCTCATCACCACGGATGCCGACGACCGGATGCCGCAGAAGGACGATCCTTTGCCCAAGGCCCAGCTCACTCTCATCGAGCAATGGATACAGCAGGGCGCGAAGTTCGATGGACCGGACGCCAAGGCACACCTCGCATCCCTCATCCCACGCGTGCCGCATCCGAAACCGCCGGCCAGCTACCCGCAGCCCGTGCCGATTGCGGCCCTGGCCTTCAGTCCTGATGGCAAGCGGCTTGCGGCAAGTGGTTATCACGAAGTCACGCTCTGGGACCCCGCCACGGGCAAGCTGCTCAGCCGCATCCAGAATCTCCCGCAACGCATCCAGGCGCTCGCGTGGCATCCGCAAGGGCAGTGGCTCGCCGTGGGCGGCGGCACGCCCGGCCAGTCCGGCGAGGTGGTGCTGGTGGACGTGGCCAAGGGCGAGGTCACGAAAGTGCTCGGCACGACCATCGACACCGTGATGGCGCTGGCCTTCGACCAGGAGGGCACCCGGCTCGCTGCCGGCGGTGCGGACAACGCCATCCGCATCTTCGCCCTGCCGGAGGGCAAGGAGATCAAGCTCCTCCAGCAGCACGCCGACTGGGTGCTGGGCCTGGCCTTCAGTCCCGATGGCAAGCACCTCGCCAGCGCCAGCCGCGACCGCACGGCGCGCCTGTTCAATCTCGACACCGGCGACATCGAGACGAGCTACATGGGCCACGACGCACCGGTATCCGGCGTCGCGTTCAGCGGGGACGGCAAGACGATCTATTCCTGTGGGCGCGACAAGGACATCCACTACTGGCCGGCGAAGGAAGGCAAGGCCGCGAAGAAACCTAGCAAAATCACGGGGGCCGAGGGCGAGCTGTTCCGCGTGCTGCTGGCTGGCGACCAAATTTTCAGTGGCGGGGCGGACCGGCAGGTGAGGCAGCACCAGCTTGACGACCATTCTCTCACCCACGCCTTCACCGGCCACGGCGACCGCGTGACCGCCCTCGCCGCCTACGCCCCGGGCAAGTGGCTCGCCAGTGGCGCGCACAACGGCGAAGTGCGGGTGTGGAACTGGACGGACGGGAAGACCGTGGCGAGCTTCATTGCGGTGCCGAAGTGAGTAGCCCCGGTCCGTCTGCGGGAGAGCTTAGGTTTTGGGTATCCACCTAAACTCCACATCCTCTGCCTCAATCAACCAACGCGCACTTTCCTGCGCTGGGAAGCCGCCCCACTCGATCTCGTGGATCAATCGCCCCGCTGGAGAAACCCGAAACTCATCGTACCGCCAGTCACCCAGTCCTTGATCGCAGGCCGAACTGATCAAGGAATAGCTAAAGACGCGCGGGTAGAAAAACTCAATAAAGCCGTCATGGTATGCGCCCAGCAAGCGGAGTCGGATTGCCGTGAAACGGAGCTCGTCACGCGCTCCGGTCGACGGCTCGGAAACCGTGAAGCTCTCCATCCAAGCATCATGAGGACAGCGATGATCCCGATGGTCGAAATACCAGTTTGCACACGCGAGTGTGTAGCCTCCCCGAGGAAAAACCTCCTGCACTGTTTTCAAATACTCGCGGTAGCCTCGAAACGCTTCCGAGCAATTCGTATCGCGCTGAACAGAGAGGATGAAGGGCATCGCGTGTCTCAGAAGATTATCAGGAAACGGCCAAAAAACAAAAACCCGCCGGCTTGCGTCGGCGGGTTGCGTGCGAAGTTGCGGTGGGCGCTCAGCCGTTGTCGCCGATGGCTTCCACGGGGCAGCCTTCCTTGGCTTCCTTGCACTGCGCCTCTTCCTCGGGCGTCTCGGGCTGCTTCTTCACGTAGGAGTAGCCGCCGTCGTCGAAGCGGGTGAAATTCTCGGGGGCAGTCTCGCGGCACAGGTCGCAGTCGATGCACTGGTTGTCGACGAAGAACTTACCGGGGACGTTGTTTTCGTATTTGTTTGCGATATCAGCCATAAAGTGTCGTGTTTGAGACAAGGGAGTTTTGCGGCCTCGCCGTCCGTTGGCAAGCCCCTTCTCCACAGTTTCACTTCCACTGAAACAACTCGTCGTTTGGATGAACTGCGTTAATCCCGAATTCCGAAGTCGCCGGAAACCAACGCCGAGGAGCGCGGCCTTCAGGCCGCAGAAACGTACGCAGTTCCACGAGCTTCGGGGCGCACTATTCCAGCCAAGCTTTCTGCGGCGTGAACGTCGCGCTCCAGCGGCGGCGCTCCGCCCAAAGCGCGGTCTCTACTTCGGCGTTCGGGTTAATCCCGAACGCCGAAGTGGAGCAGGCGAAGTCAGCGAGTGGCACAGGCCAGTGGCCTGTGCCACCCATCGTTACTTTGGCGTTCGGCATGAACGAAACTTTCTTGGACTTCGCACGCCCACCGTGGCGGCGGGACGCCGCCACGGACCCGCGAGACGCGGGTGCCACCTGAAGCAAAATCCGCCCCGCTGCGACCGTGGGTAACCAACAAAAAAGGCCGGCAGTTGCCTGCCGGCCTTGGGGAGTCAAACGGGCGCGCCCGTCACTTGAACTTGCCGAGCTGCTTGAGCGTCTCGTCCAGGCAGTACTTGATGTAGTAGTCCGGCTTGTTCGGGTCGGCTTCCTTCTCGAGCGCACTCAGGGCCACCTCAGCGGCGGCGCTGGTCTGGAAGAAGCTGCACGCACGGATGGCTTCCATGCGGACGCGCGGATGCTCGTCCTTGGCCTGCACTTCGAGCAGCTTGAGCGGCTCCTTGACCCGGTCGCGCCAGTAGCAGAGCACGCGGGTGGCGGCGGCGCGGGCATGGTGATCGGGGGAGCGGAGCTGCTGCTTGAGCAACGACTCGTTCACGATGTTGTGCCACTGGTGAACCCAGAGGGCTTCCGTCAGGTGGTGCTGGTAATCCTTGTCACCCTTGTCGAGGCCGGCAGCCCACTTCTGGGCGGCGGCCACCACCTTGGTGCTGTCATGCTTGCCCAGCTCGATCTTGGCGCGCGTGCGGACGTCGTCCTCGGGCGTCTTGAGCGCTTCGAGCAGCTTCTCAATCGGCTCGCCATCGATCTTCACCGGCTTGAGCAGCGGACGGCCCTCGTAGGTGATGCGGTAAATGCGGCCATGCGTGTGGTCACGGTTCGGGTCGCGCAGGTGATGCTGCAGGTGGCCGATGAGCTGGTTCGACCAGTCGGCAAAGAAGACGGAACCATCGGGCGCCACCTTGACCTGCGACGGACGGAAGTTCGGGTCATCCGACTTCACCAGGTCTTCCAGCGTGTCGCCCTTCAAGCCCGCGCCGTCCTCGGTGACTTTGGCGCGGAAGATACCCTGGGCACCGATGACGTTGCAGTTCAGGAAGTTGCCCTGAAACTCCTCGGGGAAGTGCCGGCTGCTCAGGAAGGTCGTCCCGGCGCACGGGCGCGAAGGGCGCTTCCAAAACTGCTGGGGCTTCTTGTGCGTCCCCGGGAAATCGATGTAGCAACTGAACGCCGGGCCGAAGAAGTTCTCGTTGCCCGTGCCATCCGTGATGATGTCGTTGCCCCAGTAGTCGAAGACACGTCCGTGGGGATTCGCAAACCCGCTCGCGACATAACGCTCGAACTTGCCCGTGCGCGGCTCGTAGCGATAGATCGCGCCGTCCGTGTTGCGCACCGGTCCCCAGGCGGTCTCGACCTGAGTGCGGTGGAAGACGCCGTCGCTGAGGTAAATCGCGCCGCCCGGCTCGTAGCACATCGAGTTCGCCTCATGGTGCGAATCGGCGGCGTCCAGATGGTTGAGCACGCGTTCCTTCCAGTCGGCCTTGCCATCACCGTTCGTGTCGCGGAGGAACAGCAGGTTGGGCGAGCGCATGACGAGCACCCCGTCCTTGTAGAACTGGAAGCCGGTGGGGCAGTTCAAGTCATCCACGAAGTGCGTGACCTTGTCCGCCTTGCCCGCGCCCTTCGTGTCTTCGAAGATCAGCAGGCTGTCACCTTTGACACTGGTTGGAGTGCGCTCAGGATAGTTCGGCCAGACGGCGACCCAGAGGCGGCCCTTGGTGTCGAACTCCATCTGCACCGGCTTGCTGAGTTCGGGAAACTCCTTCTCGCTGGCCCACAGTTCCACTTTGCAGCCCTTGGCGAGAGTCATGTGCTTGATGGCTTCCAGCGGGTCGAGGTAGGGCTTGAAATCATCCCGGTTGGCCCCGACCACCGGCACGGGCGGCAGATTCGAGTCATCCACCTTCAAGTCACCACCCTTGGCGAGGGCCCAGACGCGTTTCTCGCGGTTCTCGGTCTTCACGTCGCGCTGCGCCATTTCCGGCAACATCAGAGCCTGGTTGTCGAGCTTCGGACCCGGCTTGCCGTCCGCCGTCTTGCCCGAGACGTAGCCGATCTTCGAGCGCTGGCCGTAGATGTTGTAAGCGTCCACCGTGCGATAGCGGTCATGCCATTCCTCGCTCTTGTCCACCACTGCCGCGCGGAGCTTCTCGAGGTTGCCCGACGGGGCGGTCTCGCCGAAGAGGCCACGGAAAATCTCCGGTGCCAGGGCCTTGTTACCGGCCTCGGTGAGATGGACGCCGTTGAAGGTGAGGGATTGATTCTGCTTCGCGGCCTTCGCAAAAAGCTCCTGCGACGGCGCAAACAAGTCCACAAACGGCACGTCATTGGCCTTCGCCACCTCGGCCATGGCGGCGGTGTACTTCTGGAGCCGCGCGTTGTTCTCGGCCGGGGCGGGGTAATTCGGGTCCTGATGCCGTTCGGCGGCGATGGGCGAGCAGAGCGCGAGGCGCGGGGCCCCCTTGCCGCTGTAGTTCTTCGCCTTGGTCTCCTTGATGAACTGGTCCAGGTCCGCCTTGAACTTGTCCAGGCCGGCGTCACCGGCGAAGGACTCGTTGAACCCGAAGAAGGCGATGACCACGTCCGCCTTCATGCGTTTCAGCCATTCGTCGTTGGAGTAAACGTCCATCGAACGGTTGCGCAGGCTCTTGTTGCCCTTCTCGATAAAGCCGCCGACGTCATCCCCGGAGAAGCCGAGGTTGCGGATCACCAGGTCGTGCTTGGCAAACCGGGCGTAGATCAGGGTCTCGAACCAGCCATCGTGCTGCAACCGGTCAGCCAGACCGCCGCCAATGATGGCGACGTTCTCACCGGGCTTGAGCTCGAAGCTGGCCGCAGCCAGTTGAGACGCGGAAACCGCCAGCAGAAGCGCGGCGGCGAACAAGGACTTCAGTTTCATGTGATGACGATAGTACAACAAGGTCACTATTGACGTGTGGCGGGGTGTTTTATTGAGCGGGAATCCCTCCGTGGCGAGGAAATTCCCTCCCGGCGGCGGCCCGCAGGCGCATCTCAACACTGCCCCGAGGGACGAAATCTTACGGAGCGCGGCTGTGTCCCGCTCGGCGCGGGATCAGCCGCAGCAACAGGAGAGTGCCGAGCGTGGACGGAACTCCTCCATGCCTCCAGCCAGGCGCTGCCGCTGCGGCTGGTCTCCGCGACACAGCCGCGCTCCGGGGACAGTGTCAAGATGCGCCTGCGGCCCGCTTGCCAGTTCCCGTGCGGTGCCGCTACCCTGTGGCCGGTGCGCCTGCTTGATCGCTATCTGCTGCGTGAATTGATGGTCCCCCTGCTTTATTGCCTGGGCGGGTTCTTCATTTTCTTCGTCGTGGCAGATTTGATGAACGAGCTCCCGGAGTTTCAACGGCTGAATCTGAACGGCTGGGATGTCGCGGAATATTACCTCTGCAAAACCCCGGAACTGCTCACCAACGTGCTGCCCATGGGGCTGCTGCTGGCGCTGCTGTTTGCCCTGTCGCAACACAACAAACACCACGAATTGATCGCCATCCGCGCCGCCGGCGTGAGCCTGTGGCGGATGGCCGCTCCTTATCTGGTCGTGGGAGTCCTCTTCAGCTTTGGGCTCTTCGTCGCCAGCGAAATCATCGGACCCCGGGCCCAGGACGCGGCGGAGGACGTGAAGAACCGCTACCAGACCAAGCTCGACCAGCAGACCGAATTGCAGTGGCGCCGCGACATCACCTTCAATAACGACGTCGCCGGCCACGAATGGAAGATCGGTGCCTACGGACTGCTATCCCACGAAATGCTGCGCGTCAACGTAACCTGGACCGGCCGGGACAACATCCGGCGCGTCCTCTTCGCCAACCGGGGCAGCTACACGAACGGCTTCTGGCATTTTACCGACGCCGAGCTGTGGTCGTACGAGCCGCCGAACCTGGAGTATCCCGCCCGCACCCGGACCAACGCCGTCGCCTTCGCCGAACTGGACGAATCGCCCCGGCTCATCAAGAGCGAACTCAAGATCAACTCCATGAGCGTGCTCAAGACGGCCAAACGACTGCGATTCACGCTCGCCGAAATTCTCGATTACCGGCGGCTGCACCCGCACCTGACCGGCAGCAAGGCGGACGAACTGAGCACGCAGTTCCACGGGCGGCTGGCCGCGCCGTTCACCTGCTTCGTAGTCGTGTTGCTTGCCCTGCCCTTTGGAGCGGCGCCCGGCCGGCGGAACGTGGCCGTGGGTGTGGGCGTGAGCATCGCCATCGGCTTTGCCTTTTTCGTGCTGTCGCGGCTGTCCCTGGTGCTGGGCACCGGCGGTCACGTGCCCGGCTGGCTGGCCGGCTGGTCGCCGAATGTGATCTTCGCCGTGATCGGCATCGTGCTGATCCGGCGGCTCCGCTGATGGAAACCGAACTGGAACAACTCAAGGCCCGTTGCGCGCGGCTCGAACTGCTCAACCAGGTCGGCCACGTCATCCATTCCACGCTCGATGCGCAGGAGGCCTTGAAGCTCATCCTCCGCGAGGCGGTGCGGCTCATGCGCGCGACCAGCGGTTCCGTCGTCCTCGTCAACCCCACGTCACGCTACCTCGAAATCCAGGCCGCCCATGGCCTGCCGCCGGATCTGGCCGACTTCAAGCTGCCCGTCGGGCTGGGCATTACCGGCTGGGTCGCCCGCACCGGCCGGCCCGCCCGGGTCGGCGACGTAACCAAGGACGCACGCTACGTGCGCCTGCGGCCGGAAGTCCGCTCCGAACTCGCCGTGCCGTTGCTGATCAACAACAACGTGCGCGGCGTGATCAACGTGGACGCCGACCGGCTCAACGCGTTTACGGCGGATGACCAGGCCCTGCTCGAAGAACTCACGCTCCAGGCCGCGCGGGTCATTCAGAATACCTGGCTTTACGAGCAGCTCCGCCTCAAAGCCCGGCTGTTCGAGTCGCTGGCCAGCGTCAGCCAGACGATCAACTCCACGCTCAATCTGGACGACGCGTTGCGGGTCATCACGCGCGAGGCGTGCCAGCTCATGGACGCGAAAATGTCCTCGCTGCTGCTCTTGGACGAAAGCCGCGAGTGGCTGGATCTCCGCGCCAGCCACGGCGCGGGAGCGGACTACTTGACCAAGCCCCGTCTGAATGTCGCCGAAAGCCTCGTCGGCAACGTGGTGCGCCGCCGCCGCCCCATTCAGGATGAAAACGTCCAGACCTCGGGCCGTTATCAGAACATCTCCATGGCCCGGCGCGAGGGGCTGGTTTCGCTGCTCAGCGTGCCGCTGGTATTCGGCGGCCAGGCTCTGGGCGTGCTGAATGTTTACCGGGGCACGCCGCACATTTTCCCCAACGAAGAAGTCCGCATCCTCACCGCCCTCGCCGAACTCTCCGGCATCGCCATCGAGAAGGCCCGGCTCTACGAACGCATCGTGGACGTGGAGGAACAGTTGCGGCAAAACGAACGGCTCTCCGCGCTCGGGTTGCTGGCCGCCGAGGTGGCGCACGAGATTCGCAATCCGCTCACGGTGATGAAGATGCTGTATCACTCGCTGGATTTGCAGTTTCCCCCGGATGATCCCCGCAATCAGGACCACAAGATCATGGGCGAGAAGATGGATCATCTGAACCGCGTTGTGGAACAGGTGCTCGACTTCGCCCGCAGCACCGAGCCGCAGCTCAGTCCGATAAACGTAAACCAGTTGCTCGACGACCTCAGCCTGTTGACCCGGCACAAGCTGCGTCAGCAACGGGTCGAAGTGGTCCGTGAACTCGATCCCGACCTGCCCACCGTCCTCGGCGACGCGACGCAGCTCGAACAGGCGTTCCTAAACCTTACCCTAAACGCCGTCGAGGCCATGCCCGAGGGTGGTCGCTTGCAGATCACCACGCGCACGGTCCGCTCGCCGCGCACCCGCAAGGACCCGACGCATGTGCTGATCGAATTCACCGACACCGGGGTCGGCATGAGTGAGGAGCAGCAACAAAAGGCCTTCAGCTCCCTGCTGGCGACGACCAAGGCCAAAGGCACCGGGCTGGGACTGGCCATCGTGGCACGCGTCATCGAGACGCACCGGGGGGAAGTAAAAGTGGAGTCCAAACCCGGCAAAGGGACGACCTTCACCATCCGGCTGGCAGTGGGGTAGGAGAAGGAAGTCCGCCTTCAGGCGGTTGAGCATCCAGCCAACGGAACGCAACGCGCGAAGCGTCTGGGTACATGGGGAGTTCCACCGGCTGAAGCCGGGACTCCGTGACTCACGCCGCCGCCTGGGCGGGCTTGCGTTGGACAATCGGCGTCGCCTCACCGCGCACGACCGCAGCGGTGATCTTCACCGCTTCAACATCGGCCGAGCCGGGAATGTCATACATCACATCAAGCATGAGCTTCTCCAACAAGGCCCGCAGGGCGCGTGCGCCGGTGCCCTTTTTGATGGCTTGAGCAGCAAGTTCTTTGAGCGCCTCGGGGGTGATCTCCAGCGCCACATCCTCCATGCCGAGCAGCTTGCTGTACTGCTTCACCAGCGCGTTGCGCGGTTCGGTCAGGATGGTGACGAGCTGTTCGGTGGTCAGTTCTTCGAGCACGGTGGTCATCGGCAACCGGCCGATGAGCTCGGGAATGTAACCGAACGCGAGCAAGTCCTCCGGCTCCACTTTCGCCAGCACTTCCCGCTTCTCGACGGAACTGAGCGCCTGCTGCGCCGCACTGAAACCCATCACGCGATTGCCCAGCCGGCGCTGGATCACCTTGTCCAGCCCGACGAATGCACCGCCGCAGATGAACAAGATGTTGGTGGTGTCCACCTTGATGTATTCCTGCTGCGGATGTTTGCGTCCGCCGGTGGGCGGAACATTGCAGATGGTGCCCTCCAGTAGCTTAAGCAGGGCCTGTTGCACGCCTTCCCCGGAGACGTCACGGGTAATCGAAACGTTCTCGGTCTTGCGGGCGATCTTGTCGATTTCATCCACGTAAACGATGCCCACCTGGGCGCGGCCCACGTCGTAATCGGATGCCTGAAGCAGCCGGAGAATGATGTTTTCCACGTCCTCGCCCACGTAACCGGCCTCGGTGAGGGTGGTCGCGTCGGCGATGGCAAAGGGCACATCAAGAATGCGGGCCAACGTGCGGGCGAGCAGGGTCTTGCCCGAGCCCGTGGGACCGATGAGCAGGATGTTGCTCTTCTCGATCTCCACATCGTCGTGCTTCGGTTCGCGGGGCGCGGCCGTGCCGCCGGACGCCTTGCGCTCGTGGATGATGCGCTTGTAGTGGTTGTGCACGGCCACGGCCAGAGTCTTCTTGGCGTGATCCTGTCCGATGCAGTAGCGGTCCAGCTCGGCCTTGATCGTGGCGGGCTTGGGAATCTTGAGCTTCGGCGTGGTGCGCTTGGTATCGGCCGCCAGCTCCTTGTCCAGCACCCCCTTGCAGACGTGGATGCAGTTGTCGCAGATGTAAACACCCGGACCGGCAATGAGCTTCTTCACCTCCGCGTGCGATTTGCCGCAGAAGGAACAGAGCGTGAGATTGTGGGGGCGGGCCAAGGGGCGGTTGAGCGTTGAAAGTTAAGAGTTGAGCGGCAGGAGCGGCTACGGGGCGACGCTGCTCTTGTCCGGCAGGCCGGGGATTTCCTTGCGCGAGGCGACGACCTCGTCCACGAGGCCGAAGGCCTTGGCTTCCTCGGAGGACATGAAGTTGTCCCGGTCGCAGGCCTTCTCGACGACATCGATGCTCTGACCGGTGTGCTTGGCGATGATGGCGTTGAGGCGGTGCTTGAGCTTGAGCATGTATTTGACGCGGATTTCCACGTCGCTGGCCTGGCCTTCCGCGCCGCCGAGCACCTGATGGATCATGATGTTCGCGTTCGGCAGGGCGAACCGCTTGCCCTTGGTGCCGCCGCAGAGGAGCACGGCGCCCATGCTGGCGGCCTGGCCGATGCAGTAGGTGTTCACGTCGCAGGTCATGAACTGCATCGTGTCGTAGATCGCGAGGCCCGCCGTGACGCTGCCGCCGGGCGAATTGATGTACAGATGGATGTCCTTTTTCGGATCGTTCATCTGGAGGAACAGGAGCTGCGCGATGATGACGTTGGCGACCATGTCGTCGACGGGCGTACCGAGGAAGACGATGCGGTCGATCAACAACCGTGAGTAGATGTCGTAGCCGCGCTCACCGCGACCGGTTTGCTCCACGACCATCGGCACCAGGAAATTATTAGGCTCTTTCATTTAGGTGCGCGGACGGTAACGCCCGACAGGGTGAAGTGCAAGGCCGGGACGGAGATTCCCTCGTGCACGAAATCTTAATCTTAATCCTGATCTTAATCCGTGTCCCCGTGAACCGGCGGGCCTCGAAAAACCCGGTTAAGATTAGGATTAAGAGAAGGAAGGACCCATTCAGAACGCCAGTTGCACCACCCGCTCCTGCAACTGCCCCGTCCAGCGGGTGAGAAAACTGAACGTCCGGTAAAGCTGCTCCAACCGGGCCAACGGCAACCCCGCGCGACGCGCCTCCGGCTCCGTCGGCGCGGCGGCCCACGCTTCGTTCATCGCCGCCAATTGCACCTCCAGCTCGGTGCGCTTGGCGTTCAGGCGCGTTTGCAGGGCATTGAGCTGGTTCGTCCACTCCATCGCACGCTGGAACATCTTCACCTTGAGCAACGGCGAGTTCGCCCGGCCCTTCTCCAGCAGGAAGAAATCCACATCGCGGCAAAGCTGGCCTACGGCGAAGAACAGGTCCGTCAACTCGGCGGGCGTGGACTGGATGTTGCCCGGCTTCGCACCGGACTCGAGTTCGAGCAGGTGCTGCAAACGGTCCTTCGGCTCACGCAGCGTGTTGAACGCCGCGTTCAGCGCGGTGTAACGCTCCTGCGCGGCGGCGCGTTCGGCCTCCGGGGCGTTGTGGACACGGTCAGGGTGTACCTCGCCGGAGCGGACGAGGAACTTGGCCTTGAGCGCAGGCACGTCCAACCACGGGCGGCGCGGCTCGTCGAGCAGGGCGAAGCAGTCGGTCACGCGCTGAAACTCTCGCCGCACGAGCAGCTCGTCGCGGCGTTGGGATTCGTCACCTTGAACCCGCCGTCCGTCAGCGCCTCGACGTAGTCCAATTCGCTGCCGGTCACGTAGAGGGCGCTCTTCGGGTCCACGACCACCTTCACGCCCGCGCTCTCGACGAGGAAGTCGCGGTTCTGTGGCCGGTCCTGAAGGTCCATCTTGTATTGCAGGCCGGAGCAGCCGCCCCCGATCACCGCCACCCGCAGCACGCCGGACGGACGCCCCTGCTTGGTGAGCAAGGTGGAAACCTTCTTCGCGGCGTTCGCGGTAAGCTTGATCAACCGTTCGTCGCCCACGCGAAAATTCGGTTGAGCGGCGGCAGCGGGCGCAGT
>RFSE01000162.1 GCA_009924135.1 Pseudomonadota bacterium
CACGCCTATCCGGGCGGCAAGATGCCTGCCGCCACGGGCTAACGCGCGGGCAGGGCTGCCCGCGCTACGGGCCATCACGGGACGGGCGGCACATAGGGCAGGCCATGTGCTTCGGCGACGGCCCGACAGGTGACGTGGCCGGCCTGGATGTTGACGCCGCCCAGCAACGCGGGGTGGCGCTGGCACGCATCGGCCAGGCCGAGGTCGGCGAGCTGCTCGATGTAGCGATAGGTCACGTTGGTGAGCGCCTGCGTGGCGGTGCGGGCGTAGGCGGCGGGCATGTTGGCGACGCAGTAGTGCAGCACGCCTTCCTCGGTGAAGACGGGGTCGTGGTGCGTGGTGGGCCGCGAGGTTTCGGCGCAACCGCCCTGATCGATCGCGATGTCCACCAGCACGCTGCCGGGCCGCATCTGGCGGAGCATTTCGCGGCGGATGAGCTTGGGGGCTTTCGCGCCGGGCACGAGCACCGCACCGATAAGCAGGTCCACGGTGGGCAACAAATCCAACAAGTGGGCCTCGTTCGAGTAAAGCGTGTGCGCCGTGTGCAGCGTGATGTCGAGGAAGCGCATCCGCTCCAGGTCCACTTCCAGGATGGTCACGTCCGCGCCGAGACCTTGTGCCATGCGCGCGGCGTTCACCCCGGCCGCACCGCCGCCCAGCACGACGACCTTGCCCGGCAACACTCCCGGCACCCCGCCGAGCAGCACGCCGTTGCCGCCGCAATGTTTCGCGAGGAAGTAGCCGCCCACCAGCACGCTCATGCGCCCGGCGATTTCGCTCATGGGTTCGAGCAAGGGCAGGCGGCGGTTCACCTCGATGGTTTCATAGGCGATGCAGGTTGCGCCGGATTGGAGCAGGGCTTCGGTCAGTTCGCGGTTCGCCGCCAGATGAAGGTAGGTGAAGAGCAACTGACCGGGGCGCAGCAGCGGATACTCGGCGGGCAATGGCTCCTTCACTTTGACCACCAAGTCGGCGGCGAACGCCGCGGCGTGCTCGCTCACCAGCGTGGCCCCCGCGCGTTCGTAATCACTGTCCGGATAACCGGAGCCGGTGCCTGCTCCGCGTTCGACGAGGACCTGGTGGCCGTGCTTGATGAGCTGGTAGGCCGCCGAGGGCAGCAGCGCGACGCGGTTTTCCTGGGCTTTGATTTCCTTGGGCACGCCGATGGTCATGGCGGAAGAGATACGCCCGCCCCGTCACGGCAGCAAGCCGCACCCGCAAGTTTCACGGCTGCTTCGGCACGTTGGGCAGGTGGCGGGCGAATGCGGCCCGGAGTTCGTTTTGCAGGTCTTCCGGTGAAACCGTCTGCTTTTGCAGGATGGTGGTGACGCTGCCGGTGAGCATCTGCCGCTCCTCCTCCGTGAGATCCTTGGCCGTCAGCACAATGATGGGCACATCGCGCATGTCCCGCCGGGCCCGCACCGCCTGGGCAAATTCGAAGCCATCCATTTCGGGCATCAGCAGGTCCAGGAGGATGACCGCCGGCAGGCGCATCCGGATCTGGTCCAGGGCCACGCGACCGTTCGGGGCCACCATCACGGCATAGCCTTCCTTCTCCAGATTGCGCCGGAGCAGGTGGCTGGAAATCTCGTCGTCCTCGACCACGAGGATCGGTCGCTCGCCCGGCACCGGACAATGCTGCCGCAACAAGCCAGCCAGCCGGGTGAAGTCCACCGGCTTGGTGAGGAACTCCGCCGCGCCCAGCGAGAAGCCCTGATCCCGTCCCTCGGCCACGGTGACCATGACCACGGGAATCGTGGCTAGTTCGGCGTCGGCCTTGAGGGCGGACAACACGGACCAGCCGTCCATGTCTGGCATCATGACATCCAGCGTGATGAGGGCCGGCCGCAACTGCTTGGCCAGCGCCAGACCCTGACGCCCGTCGGCGGCGGTCTGCGGGGTGAAGCCTTCCTTCAGAAGAAAGCGGGCGATCAAATCGCGGGTGTGCGGGTCGTCATCAATCACCAGCACGCTGGGGGCATTGGCCAGTGACGCCGGCAGCACTGGCACAGGGGCAGGGACTGGCTTGACTGGCAGCGGTCGGGTGGGGAAACGCAGAACGAACGTCGTGCCACGGGTGGGCTCGCTGGTCACGGTCAACTGCCCGCCCAGCGCCTCCGTGAACTTCTTGCTGATCGTCAAACCCAGGCCGGTGCCACCGTATTTGCGCGTAATGGCGGTGTCTGCCGGTGTAAATGCCTGGAACAACCGGTTCAATTGCTCCGGCTTCATGCCGATGCCCGTGTCCGTGACCGTGACGACCGCCCAGACCTCACCCTCGGTGGTTTCGACCACCAGCCGGAGCCGCACCTGACCCTGCTGGGTAAACTTGCAGGCATTGCTCAACAGGTTCAGCAAGGTCTGGCGGATCTTGGTCTGATCCGAGTTCACCGTCAGCCCGGCGGGTGGCAGGTCCAGCTCCAGTTGATTGTGATTCTTCTCCGCCAGCGGCAGGACGGCCACGCTTACCTCCCGGATCAAGGCCGCCAGATCGAAGTCCGTGTGTTGCAACGTCATCCGGCCTGCCTCGATCCGGGAAAGATCCAGCACCTCGTTGATGAGTTCGAGCAGATGGCGGCCGGACGCGCGAATGCGTTGCAGATCGGGCACCGAATCCGGCTGGCCCCCCGCTTCGGCCTCCTCGATGAGCATCTCGCTGTAACCGATGATGGCCGTGAGCGGGGTGCGCAACTCGTGGCTCATGTTGGCCAGGAAGGAGCTTTTGGCCCGGCTCGCGTCCTCCGCCTTGTCCCGCGCCTGATAGAGCGCATGGTTTAACTGGAGCAATTCTGCCGTCCGCTGGGCGATCAGGTCGCCGAGGTGATCGCGGTGGCGTCGGAGCTCGAGATCACGGAGCTGGATTTGCTCCAGCAGGTCATTGAAAGCCGTGGCCAACTGCGCCAGCTCTTCCGGTGCCGGCATGCTGACGCGCAAGGCGAAGTTCTCCTCGCGCGCCACCCGCCCGGAAAGCTCGATCAGTTCGTCAACCGGCTTGGTAATGGTCCGCTCCAGCCAGGCGACCAGGGCAAATGCCAGCGCCAACAACAAGGCCAGGGCGAGGATCGTGATCCAGTCGCGCCACCCGCCCTTGGGGTCGGCTTGGAGATACACAAAGCCCAGCAGCAGCACCCCGAGACCTGGCCCGCAGGCCACCAGCCAGAGCCTGGCTCGGAGGGAGAAGCTGGAACTGACGCGGCTTTCTGGTAACGGGCCCGGCCCGCGTTTTCCGGATGTTTCTTCAGTGCTTTTCATCACATTCCAGAGTTTCCCCCGGTTTGACGCAGCGGCCGGATGGTGCCGCAACGTTCCTTGGCTGCAAGGCAATTACCGCATCGGACGTACTGGGACACCTGCAACCCCTGTAACGCGGGCAGCCCTGCCCGCGCGTTCATCCCACGCCTTGGCGGACGTGCGTACGGGCAAGGCTGCCCGCGTTACGCGTGCCGGCTGGCTTTCCGCTTGGAAATTCATCGGGTTTCTGCTCCCATACCGGCCTCTGACGCCAACATCCAAATCCGCCAATACCCGTCGCCGGGCAAGTCCTGCGCCCGTTGCCCAGCCGGAAGAATGCCGCCCCTGCGCGGCCACACAGCCGGCTGCGCTGGTTGCCCCCCAACTCCAGGCCCTTGCCCTGGGCCTCGACAACGAGTGCGATTTCCTCCGCGCCGTGGCCGATTCGATCACCGAGCCGTTTTACGTCTGGTCCGTCGGCGGATTGCTGCTCATGGCCAACCACGGCTGGGAAGCAGCCACCGGCATCCCGCGCGCCTCCTCGCTGGGCAAGTCCTGCAGCGCCATTTTCCCGACGCTCATGGCGAAGCGCTTCCTTGAGGTCAACCGTCTCGTGATCGAAAAGGGTGTTCCCGTCCGCGAGGAGGAATTCGTGGACAAGCCCGAAGGCCGCGTGCTTTACCTCACGCTGAAATTCCCCATCCGCGACAAGTCCGGCCGCATCATGGCCGTCGGTGGCATCTCGCTGAGCAAGCGGGCGTGAGTTTCCCTTCCGGTTTGGGCAATTACTCCTGCTCATCCTCTTACTCATCCTCCTGCTCAATGGCTTAAACGCTCTGAGCAGGAGGATGAGCAGGAGTAGGAGTAGGAGGTTTGAGTTACCGACTCTGCGACTCACGCTCGCCACTGCGCCCGGCGCGTAGTAATGCTCTTCCCGCAAACCGCATGGTAGCACCCGTCCCTAACACCGCCTTCCGTTGGCTCCGCAACGGAGATGAAGCCTTTGCTGCGATGCTTGAAGCCATCGAGGCGGCGCGCCATTCGGTGCGGCTGGAAACCTACATCTTCAGCGCGGGGGAACCGGGCGACCGGTTCCTGGCCGCGCTCCTGCGCGCCCAGCAACGCGGGGTGCGGACCCACGTGCTCGTGGATGCCTGGGGTTCGCAGGATCTGGCTGACAGCTATTGGGAATCGCTGCGCCAGGCCGGCGGCGAGTTCCGCTGGTTCAACGAACGAACGCATCGGGGCTTCATGTTCCGCGACCATCGCAAGCTCCTGGTGTGCGACGAGCAAATCGCCTTCGTCGGCGGGTTCAACCACGCGCCCGAATATGTCGGGGATGGCGTGACGTGCGGCTGGTGCGATGTGGGGCTTCATGTTGCCGGACCGCTGGCCGGGCCGCTCGCCAATTCCTTCGACAAGATGTTCACGCGCGCAGAGCTGCGCCATGGTGCCTTCATGCGCGTAATGGGCACCGGCGCGCACGCGCGCATCCCCAGCCCCGATGGCGACCTGCTGATGAGCGGGCCGGGGCGCGGTTTCAGCACGCTCAAGCGCGCGTTGCAGAAGGATTTGAAGCACGCCCGCCGCGTCCAAATCATGGCGGCCTATTTCCTGCCCACATGGAAGCTGCGCCGCGCGCTCACCAGTGCGGCCCGGCGCGGCGGCCAGGTGCAGATCATCCTGCCCGGCCAGTCCGACGTGCCTCTGGCCCAGCTCGCCAGCCGCCGGCTCTACCGCCTCCTGCTCGCGGCGGGCGTGGAGGTTTACGAGTATCAACCGCAGATCCTGCACGCGAAACTGGTCCTGATCGACGACCTCGCCTACGTCGGTTCGGCGAACCTGGACACGCGCAGCCTGCACATCAACTACGAGCTGACCCTGCGGCTGCGCAACGAACGCGTGGCCGAAGGCGGACGGCGGGTCTTCGCCGAAGCGCTCACGCACTGCAAACGCATCACCCGCGCGGACTGGCAGGCCTCGCAAACCTTCTGGACCCGCCTCAAGCAGCGGTGGGCCTATTTTATTCTTGCGCGCATGGACCTTTACCTTGCCCGCCGCCAGCTCGCGGGCCTGCGCTGAACGCGCATGTGGCGGCAGGCATCCTGCCTGCCGTAGAGCCGTGGCTTCCAGCCCGGCGGAACGAGTCGTCCCTGCTAACGGATCGCGTCCTTACAACCCGAACTCCGAACCAGCGCGGCAACCCGTGGCTGGTAGCTGCAGGCTTGCAGCCTGCTGTTTCGCGGGTTTGCAACCCGCCGCCACCACGCACTTTTACGGGCCGCTCGGTGCCAAGGCCGACCTGCCGGCTGCAAGCCGGCAGAACGGCAGACTGCAAGTCTGCGCTACGATGGATCGCCTTCCCTATTTCGGAGTTCAGGTTCAACCTCGCATCGTGAAATACCATGTGATCTTACTCCCCACGCCAATCCGGGCGGCAAGATGCCAGCCCTCTACGGCAGGCAAGATGCCTGCCGCCACCGCACTGCCGCGCTCCTACAAGACCGCCGTGGGGTGAAAGCCCCATTGTCCGGACCCTGCAATCCCCGCACGGTTCCAGGCCACATGAGTCCAAATGCCAGTCTGGCCGGGGTGCCGGCGCGCGTAACGCGCTATTACGTGGCGGGGGCCACGGCCTGGGTGGTCCTGTCCACCGCCGGACTGGCCTACGTGCTGAACACCGAGGAGACTCATCTTTGGCTCTACATCAGCCGGAGCCTGGCGTTGGTGGCCGTCTCCGCCGGGATGATTTACTGGCTGTTGAACCGGCACCTGGCACTGGACACAAATGTCCGCGTGGAAATGGAGGAAAACGAGGAACGCTTCGCCGCCACGGCGGCCAACTATCCGTATTCGTTCGCCATTTACGATGCCCAACGGCGCTTCAGTTATGTGAACCCGCAGGGCCTGCTCGCCGTGCACAAGTCGGCCAACGAGGTGCTCGGGCGCAAGGACGAGGACGTGTTTCCCCTCGAGCAAGTGAACGCCTACCTCCCCATCTTGAACCGTGCACTGGCGACCCGCCGGCGGCAGTCGCAGGTGGTGGAGCACCAGTCCAAGACCGGATCGATCAGCCTGATCTACACCTTCCTGCCGTTGCTCCGGGCCGATGGCACGGTACGCGAAGTGCTGGCGCTCACGCACGACATCTCGCCCATGGTGCAACTGGAGCTGCGCCTCAAACAGCTCAACCGCACCTTGACCGTCACCTCCACCGCCGACTCCGTGCTGGTGCGTGCGACGGACGAAAAAGGCCTGCTGCGGGATTTCTGCGCGGTGCTGGCCACGCAAATGGAGCCCCGGTTGCTTTGGATCGGTTTTCTCGAGGGGGCGGGACAACTGCGCGTGGTCGAGCATGTCGGCGCGGTGTCCGGCAGCCGCGCGGGCATCACCCCGAACGGTCTCGTCGCGCAGTCAGATTTTCCCCTGGCCGATGCGGCCATCCAGACTGGACGACCCTGCATCTGCCGCGACTTCGAGGCGGACAACCGGTTCGTCGGCGTGCGCGAGCGGACCCGGGCGGCGGGCTTGCGCTCGGCGGTCGCGCTGCCCTTGCGGGCGGATGCGAAAGTCTTTGGCGTATTGTGCCTGTATTCAGGGGAGGCGCAGTGCTTTGCGGATGATGAGGTAAAGCTGCTGGTCGTCCTGGCGGATGACCTCGCCTACTGCCTGGGCACACTGCGTCAACGGCGGGAAGTCGTGCAGCTCACCGCGCGCCTGCATGCGACCGGGCAGAACGTGCACTAACCCGGCAGGTACGCCACGCGCCGGTGACCGGGGGAAAAATTCGGACGCACAACGCGTCAGATGTCGAAATCGTCCTTGGGCTTCACGCGCCCGAAATCGAGGCGGTTCCAGATGCGTTCGTGGACGTAGTAGAGGGCGATCTTGGTGAACAGCTCGACGAACCCGATGGTGAAGGCGAACTTGGCCTGGCCGGTGATGAGCCAGGAGATGATGATGGTGTCGCACGTGCCCGTGGCCCGCCACGAAATGGCTTTGACCAGGCTGCGGTAGTGTTTTTCTTCGGCCATGTGCGGCAGGAGTGGGTCAAAAATGAACAACGTTCATCGGGTCCGATTCTTTTCCCATTTTTCGCGAGCCATAGCAACGGACAAACGGCGCGGTCATGGCTGCCTCGCCGAAGATCACCCAGCGGGTGTGCTCCAGATACTCCATCCGCTCCTGCGGCGTGCGGCCGAGGCAGAAGTTCGGGGGCACTGACAGTTCCTCGTCGGTAGTTTGGAACAGGTGGAACGGTTCGCGCGCACGGTCGGTCCAGCGCGCGCGTTGTTCAGGTGTCAGTTCGTCAACCCAGGTCATCGGTGCTAATTCGATGCCGCCGGCTGTTCCTTCAACAGCACCCGGTCGCACCAGTCGCCGAAGCGTTCGCCGGCGTTGCGCTCTTTGGCGAAGCGCGCGAGGAGGGGGCGCAGCTCGGTTTCGAGTTCCACTTCCTTGATGACGTCCTTGAAGAGCTTGTTCAAGCGCGTGCCGGCGGCATCGCCACCGAGCCAGAGCTGGTAGCGGCCAGGGGCCTTGCCGACGAACGCGATCTCCGCCATGTAGGGCCGGGCGCAACCGTTCGGGCAGCCGGTGGAGCGGATGATGATCTCTTCCGCGCCCAGGCCGAGGTCGCCGCAGAGTTTCTCGATGCGGTCCACGAGGCCGGGCAGCGCGCGCTCGCTCTCGGCGAGGGCGAGGCCGCAGGTGGGCAGCGCGGGGCAGGCCATGGAGTTGCCGTGCAGGAGGCTGGTTTGGTGCTCGGTGCGGACGCCGTGCGTGGCGAGCAGCGCGGTGATGGCGGCGCGGTCGGCGGCACTGGCGTTGGCGACAATGACGTTCTGGTTGCCGGTGAGGCGGAACTCGATGTTCGGGAACTGTTCGGCGACCTGGCGCAACGCGGTCTTGAGGCGATAGCCGTCCACGTCCTTCACGCGGCCAGTCGAGACAAAGAGCGTGAGGAAGCTCGTGCCGTCGAGGGCCTGGTGCCAGCCGTAGTCGTCGTTGCTGCGGGTGAACTGGTAGGGCTTGGGCGGGGCGAGCTTGAAGCCGGCGCGTTGCTCGATCTCGTTGCGCACGAACTCCACGCCGCGTTCCTGCACGACGTACTTGAGGCGGGCGTGCTTGCGGTCGGTGCGATCACCGAAGTCGCGGTGGACGGTGAGGACGGCCTTGGCCACGTCCACGACCTGTGCGGGGGTGACGAAGCCAAAAACGTCCGCGAGGCGCGGGTAGGTCGTGGTCTGGCCGTGGCTGCGGCCCATGCCGCCGCCGACGGTGAGGTTGTAGCCGACGAGCTGGCCGTGCTCGACGATGGCGATGAAGCCAAGGTCATTGGTGAGCACGTCCATGTCGTTGACGGGCGGCATGACGAAGGCGGTCTTGAACTTGCGCGGCAGGTAGGTCTTGCCGTAGAGCGGGTCCACGAAGTCCTTGTTCGCGGGGTCTTCGAGGTTGAGCTGCACGCCGTCCAACCAGATGGCGTGGTAGGCCTTGGTCTGGGGCGCGAGGGCGGCGACGACGCGGTGCACGTCGGCGATCATGGCAGCGCGGGCGGCGGTCTCGGCGGGCGCGGGCGAGGCCATGACGTTGCGGTTCACGTCACCGCACGCGGCGAGGGTGGAGAGGAGGGAGTCGTTGATGCGCTTGATGAGCGGTCCCAAGCCGGCCATGACGATGCCGTGGAACTGGATGCTCTGGCGCGTGGTGATGCGCAGGGTATTGTTCCCGAAATTCGTGGCGAGGTCGTCAAAGGTGATCCACTGCGCCGGAGTCATGAGGCCGCCGGGGATGCGACCGCGGACCATCATGATGAACTTCTTCTGGGTCTTGCGCAGGTCGCGGTCATCCTGCTGGTAGATGCCGTGGAACTTGATGAACTGCTGGTCATCGGCCGAGAACTGGTCGGTACCCGAGGCGACGGTGGCGGCGATGTTGCCGGCGAGGGTGGGGATGGCGTCTTTGATGACCTCGTTGTGGGTCAGCTTGGCCGTCGGTTCGGTTGTAATCATAAGTTATTTGATGACCTTACAAGTATTAAGCGTTTTGCCGGTAAAGTCAAAATTTTTTCCGCAACAGGAGGGCAGCATACCAATGCGCTTTTCCGAACTCAAGCCGGGCGGTAAGGCGGCCTGCTGGCGACTTCCGCCGTGATCGGGAGGAAATCACCCGGCGGTACCCGTGAATCCGCCCGGTTTTCCATTTCAGCACTTGCCGCCTCGCCGGCGATTCCCTAGCGTGGCTGCCTAGCTATGAGTTCCAAAAACAGAATCCTTCTGTCCGTCATGATGTTCCTCCAGTTTTTCGTCTGGGGGGCGTGGTTCGCAACGCTGGGGGCATGCCTTGCCGGCAACAACCTGACCGGCATCATCGGGGATGCCTATGGCAGCGCACCCATCGCGGCCATCATCGCGCCGCTGTTTCTCGGACTGGTGGCAGACCGGTTCTTCAACTCGGAGAAGGCGATGGGGATTCTCCACCTCATCGGCGGCGGGCTGTTGTTCATGGCCCCGGGCCTGGTGGCCAAGGGCGAGGGCAAGCAGCTCGTGTGGCTGTTTACCGCCTACATGCTCTGCTACATGCCCACGCTGGGCCTGAGCAACACGGTGGCGTTCACGAACATCGATGACCGCAACAAATTCCCCGCGTTACGCGTGTGGGGTACGATCGGTTGGATCGTGGCGGGCCTCATTGTCGGCGGCCTCGGGTGGTCCGGCAGCACGAACATCTTCACGCTCGCGGCGATTTCCTCGCTGGTGCTGGGGGTCGTGTGTTTCCTGCAACCTGCCACGCCGCCGCCGGCGGCCGGCAAGCCCATCAATCTCAACGCGCTCCTCATGGTGGACGCCTTCAAGATGCTGGCCAGCGTGCCGTTCCTGGTCTTCATCGTCTGTTCCACCCTCATCTGCATCCCGCTGGCCTACTACTACGCCTTTACCTCCAATTACCTGACGCATATCGGCTTCAAGGCTGCCGGGTCCACGATGACCCTCGGCCAGATGTCGGAGATCTTCTTCATGCTGCTCGTGCCCTTCTTCTTCCGCCGGCTGGGGGTGAAGTGGATGATTTTCGTCGGGATGCTCGCGTGGGTGATTCGTTACGGCCTGTTCGCCATGGGCGCGCCGGATCAGGTGCTGTGGATGATCCTCTCCGGTGTCGTGCTGCACGGCGTGTGCTACGACTTCTTCTTCGTCACTGGGTTCATCTACACGGACACGAAGGCCCCCGCCGAGGTGCGCGGCCAGGCCCAGTCGATGCTCGTCTTCTTCACGCAAGGCGTGGGTATGTACTTCGGCTATCAGGTCGCGGGGGGACGGTTCGGAGCCACCGTGAAAAGTGCTGATGCCCTCGGCAAGGCCATGCCCCCGGCGGAGAGCTTCACCTTCTGGGAGTCGTTCGGAAAAATGTTCACTGCGCAGAAACCCCAGGTCCCCGGCACCTTGCTCCAGGACACGATGGGACAGTGGAAGGAATTCTGGATGTTCCCGGTCCTCATGGCGGCCGTCATCATGGTGATCTTCGCCGTGGCGTTTTGGGAGAAGAAAGAAGTCATCGCCGCAGCTGAGCCACCGAAGGGCTGAACCGCAAGGGTTGCACTTTTGCCACAAAAAAGCACAGAAGGCACAAGGCGCTGACAGTCAGTTGCGTGGTTAGGAAGCTGTTCCCAGGAGAACTACCCTTACGCATCGACTGCTGGAAATGGACAGAAAGCTTGGGTCAGAAAAATTCCCAAGCCGTTCGTTCGCAAGGGTTCCGACTTTGGACCTTGGACCCTTTGACTTTGGACTTTGTCGGACCGGCTATTCCACCCGCGCCACGCCGGTGCCCTTCACCACTTCGCCAATGATCCAGGCCTTGTGCTTCTGGCTGCGGATGAACTTCAGCGCGGCATCGGCCTGCTCGGCGGACACGATGGCCACCATGCCCACGCCCATGTTGAAGACCTCGTAAAGCTCCGCCTCGTCCACGCCGCCGCGCTCGGCCAGCAGCTCGAACAACGGCCCCATCGTCCAGGAGCCTTTGCGGATGACCACGTCGCACTTGGCCGGCAGCACGCGGGGGATGTTGTCCACGAAGCCGCCGCCGGTGATGTGGGCAAAGGCCTTGATGGGAAGTTGAGCGTTGAGAGTTGAGTGTTTGGAGTTGAAGCGCTTGAGGAGCGCCTGCACCAGGGGGCCGTAGCTGACGTGGACCTTGAGCAGCGCGCCGCCGACCGTGTTATGCAGGTCCGGCACGAAGTCGCCGGGCTGGAACTTGAGCTGCTCGAACAGGATCTTGCGCGCCAGCGAGTAGCCGTTGGTGTGCAGGCCACTGGAGGCGATGCCGATCACCACGTCGCCACGTTTCACGGACTTTTGGCCGTTGAGCATGCGGGACTTCTCCACCACGCCCACGATCGTGCCGCTCACGTCATATTCGCCGGCCTGGTAAAAGCCCGGCATCTGGGCCGTCTCACCGCCGATGAGCGTGCAGCCATTGGCGGCACACCCGCGTGCAAAGCCCTTGATGATGTCGGTGAAGACGTGCGGCTCGAGCTTGCCCGTGCCGAGATAGTCGAGGAAGAAGAGCGGCTCGGCGCCAAGCACGGCGATGTCGTTTACGCAGTGGTTCACCAGGTCTTCGCCGATGGTGTCGTGCTTGTCCATGGCGAAGGCCAGCTTGAGCTTCGTGCCCACGCCGTCCACGGAGCTGACCAGGACGGGCTGCCGGTACTTCTTCACGTCCAGCGCGAACAGGCCGCCAAAGCCGCCCACCTTGCCGAGGACTTCGCGGCGCTGCGTGCTGGCCAGGAGCTGGGGCAGCGTGCCCTTGACCTTGTTGCCCAAATCAATGTCCACCCCGGCGGCGGCGTAAGCTTTTTGTTTCATGCGTGACGACTCGTTCTGCCTCCCATCGTTGATGCGCGGGACGCAGGCGGCATCTTTCGGAATCCGCCGCCCGGCAGCAAGGCAAAGTATCGGCCACTTGTCGCGTTGACGATGCCTCCTTTTGGGAGTATGTGTATCCCAAGACCGCAAACGAACAGCGCAAATGCTTGCCATGACCAACGACCAGAAGAAAAGCGCCGCCTTTACCTTGATTGAATTGCTTGTTGTCATCGCCATCATCGCGATTCTGGCCGGGATGCTGCTGCCGGCCTTGGCCAAGGCCAAACAAAAGGCCCAAGGAACGGTCTGCAACAACAACATGAAACAGATGGGCCTAGCCTTCTGCTTGTATTACCCGGATTACGATGGGCGGCTCATTGAACGATGGAAATGGGGCGGGCCGAACATGAGCACCGCTGCAAACACCGTGGGCAACACCGATACGGTCGCTTTGGTCACCAGCTCCACCATCATCAAATACGTCGCCGACAATACGACGGTATTCAAATGCCCGGCTGACAAAAGCTATGATACTGGCTACATGGCGCCGCGTATCCGCAGCATTTCCATGAACCAGGGCATCGGTGGCGTCAACGCGGCCGGGGCCATATCAACGGCCGGTGAATGGCAGGATTACAACACCACCGGAGCTACCGGGACCTCGACATTGTACCAACGCTATGGCCGGGAGGCTGATTTTGGTGGGAAAGTAGGCGGCCCGACCATGCTCTTCAACTTTGTCGATGAAAACCCCATGAGCATCAACGATGACGGCTTTGCCGTCGCCATCACCACGCCCGGATCACCCACCGGCTATCTGGTGGATACCCCGGCGAACTATCACAACAAAGCGAGTTCCTTCAGCTTTGCCGATGGCCATGGCGAAATTCATCAATGGGCCGAGCAACGTTGCTCCAGCATTTTGAACTATCCCACGCTTGGCCCGGTTGGCTCGCAAACTTCGTCCATTGATGCCAACTGGCTTTCGGCGCGGGCCTCCGACAAGCTGTAGGCGGCCTAGTTGGGCTGCAGCGCATTTTCAGATGTTAAGCATGAAGCTGGTATTAGTAATCATGGCCTGCACGGGCTTGGTGCTCGCAGGCTGTCGCAAACGTAAAACCGAACCGCCACCGACGCCGGCAGCCCCCACTTCTGCCGTGCCTGAAACACCTCCATCCGGGCCTGCTGCCACGCCGGTCGCTGCTCCACCTGCAAAACCCGCGCTCACCCCAGCCCAGGTTGAGGCGAGTGTCGAGTTTGGAGACTTGAACAACCTCATTGCTGGATTTGAAATCAAAAACAAGCGGCTGCCCACGGTGGAGGAGCTGAAGCGCTTGTATTACGGCGGGACAAAGCCAATTCCAGTCCCGCCTGGTTACCGTTTGGTGATTGACCCAAAAACCAAGACCGCCAAGGCGATATCCGGCAACTAACCCTACTTGGCGGATTCGGCAGTGAGTTTGTGGGATTTGCTGGGGTTTTCGCCGGTGCAGGCCCCGAAGTCTCCACTACAAGGCCAGCGG
>RFSE01000163.1 GCA_009924135.1 Pseudomonadota bacterium
GCTTGATCGAGGCGGAGACCCATTTGAAGAACTGCTTGAATGCGTCCGGCGTCATCTCCTTCATGATCAGGACGGTCTCGGTGCATTGCTTGAGCACGGCCGGGTCGGCCTTTTCACCGCAGGCGACCGCGATGAGGTTGCCGGGGCGGCGGGCCTTGACGGTCGCGGCGTGGGCTTCCCAGTCGTCCGTGGGTTCGCCGTCGGTAAAGATGAATATGAGGGGCTTCCAGTCGCCCTTCTTTTCCGGCGTGGTCTTCTGGACCTCGCGGTCGATGGAATCCATGAGCAGCTTGAGGGCCGCGCCGAAGGAAGTGGTGCCGCCGGCCTTGATGTCGGGCGGGACAAAGGAGGTCAGTTCGGTGAGCGGGACGACCTGCTGGGCGTTGGCGTCAAACGTGATCACGCTCAGGTAGGCGCACTCGACGGCGGAGGGATCCCCCATGAGTTCGCTGTGCAGCGAGCGGATGCCGGACTTCACGGACTCGATGGGCGCGCCGTTCATGGAACCAGAACAGTCGGCGAGGATGTAAACGGGAAGACGACGAACGGACATAGGTTGGCCTTTGTTGGTTGGTTGCTAGCTGATGCGCAGTGTCGGGAGAAAGCCGCGCGGGAGGCAAGGAAAATGGGGGTGGCAGGAGTCGCGCGAAGTCCGCGAAGCGGGCGAAGGAGAAAAAGGGGCATCCGCCTGGTGCGCTTTGAGCGCGTCGGTGGCAGGTTGACGCCGGGGGCGGCCCTTGGCTACGGTGCGGCGTCGCTCAACACATCCCGACACACTGCACCATGAAGAAGTTATTGTTCACGCTTGCGTTCGCACTCGCCTGCTCCGTCTCCGCCGCCGACAAGGGCGACGGCTGGATTTCCCTCTTCGACGGCAAGTCGCTGGCGGGTTGGAAGGCCAATGAGGTGCCGGATACCTTCAAGGTGGTGGACGGCGAACTCGTCGTGAAAGGGCCGCGCGCCCATCTGTTCTACGTGGGCGAGGTGCAGGGCGCGAAGTTCAAGAACTTCGAGCTGAAACTCGACATCATGACCAAGCCCAAGGCGAACTCCGGCGTGTATTTCCACACGGAACTGCAAGGCCCCGGCTGGCCGGCCAAGGGCTACGAGGTACAGGTGAACAACTCGCACGGCGATCCCAAGCGCACCGCCGGTCTTTACGATGTGAAGGACAACTTCGAAGCGCCGGCCAAGGACGGCGAGTGGTTCACGATGAACATCAAGGTCGAAGGCAAGCACGTCGTCACCAGCGTCAACGGCAAGGTCATTGTGGACTACACCGAAGAGGAGAATCCCCCGCGCAAGTCGCACCCGCAGCGGCTGATCGGCAGCGGCACCTTCGCCTTGCAGGGCCACGACCCCGGGAGCGAAGTCCACTACAAGAACATCTTCGTCAAGCCGCTGCCGTGAAGCGGTCGTAGCGCAGGCTTGTAGCCTGCCGTTTCGCCGACTTGCAGTCGGCAGGGGCCGGTACGCAAGAAGGCGTCGGGTTATCCAGCGTCTGCGGGCTGCATGTCGGCGAAACGACAGACTGCAAGTCTGCGTTACGGGCCCCCGGCCCCCCGTTTAGAACTGTAATTGCTGCCCACGCGGCGTTTTGCGACGATGCGGGAAACCGCATGGCCCAAGTCTCCGACTTCCTCACCCCGTCCGAGCTGCAAAAGGTGGCGAACCTGCAGGTTGTCGCGCGGCTGGTGGTCGAGGGCTTCTTCACCGGTCTGCACAAGTCACCGCACAAGGGTTTCAGCGTCGAGTTCGCCCAGCACCGGCAGTATGTACAGGGCGATGAAATCCGCCGGCTCGACTGGAAGGTTTTCGCCAAGACCGACCGCTATTACGTCCGTGAATACGAGGAGGAAACCAACCTCCGTGCCACGCTGCTCCTCGATCTCAGCGGCTCCATGCGCTACGCCGGGCAGGGGGGCACCTCGAAGGCCGACTACGCCATCCGCCTCGCCGCCGCCCTCGCGTATCTGATGCTCCAGCAGCGCGACAGCGTGGGCTTAGTTACCTTTGATTCGAAAATCCGCCGCTACATTCCGCCGCGCTCCAGCATCCCCCACCTGCGCGTACTGCTGGATGAACTCCAGGCCGCGCAGCCCGGCGGCGAGACCGCGTTGGGCAACGTCTTTCACGATCTCGTCCCGCGCATCCAGCGGCGCGGGCTGCTCATCGTGCTGTCCGACTGCTTCGCGGACGCGAAGGAACTGGTGAAGGCCCTCGCTCATTTTCGCCATGCGCGCCACGAGATTCTCATCTTCCAAATCCTGGACCGTGATGAACTGGAGTTTCCCTTCACGCACTGGACCCGCTTTGAATCGCTCGAAAAGAGCGATGCTCACCGGATGATTGATCCGGCGCAGTTCCGTGCTGCCTACCTCGACAACCTCAAGAAGTTTCAGGACGAACTCACCCAGGGCTGCCACCGCCACCACATCGATTTTGTGCCGATGGTGACCGACCAACCTTACGCCGACGCACTGGCGCAATACCTGACCCGGAGGCTGGCCAAGGGATGAAAACGGGGCGCGCCAAGTTCAAAGTTCAAAGTTTAAGGTTCAAAGTGGGACCAGTGCGTCGCGGCCAACGGCGTGCCTGTGGCCAATCCAGCTACGAACCCACCAGACTTTGGACTTTGGACTTTGGACCTTGGACTCTTCCCCGGCCATGACCTTTCTAAACGTCATCCTTCTTGGCGGCATGGCGGCGGCGGCGATTCCGGTTCTGCTCCATTTCTTCAACCGGTCGCGTCCAAGAGTCGTGCAGTGGGGTGCGATGCACCTGCTGGACGCCGCATTTCAGGCGCACACCCGGCGGCTCAAGTTCGAGCGCTGGCTGCTCCTCCTCGTCCGCTGCCTCATCCCGGTGCTGCTCGCGCTTTGCATGGCGCGGCCCGTCCTCACTGGGATGCGGGCGTTGCTTGGCGGTGCCAAGACCTCGCTCGTCATCCTACTCGATGACTCGTACTCCATGTCCGCCGGGGCGGGGGCGACTTCAAACTTCGCGCAAGCCAAGGAAGCGGCGGGCAAGCTCATCGAGCAGGCGGGTTCCGGGTCCGATGTCGCGGTGGTGCTCATGGGCGGCACGCCGCGCCAGCTCCTCGAAGCCCCGACGCTCGATACCGTCCGTGTCACCAAGGCGCTCACAAAGCTCGAAGCCAACTTCGGTGCGGCGAATTTCCCCGAGGCCCTTGAGCTGGCCGCGAACGTCGCTGCGCAGATGCAGCACGGTTTGAAAGAGTGCATCGTCATCAGCGACTTTCAGAAAGTCAGCTTCAGCGAGGGCGAGGCCGCCGCGCGTGGCCGGGCCTTGCAGGCCATGAAGCGGCTGCCGGTGCCACCGCGCCTCACGTTTTTTCATGTTGGCGTCGAAGCGCGCGACAACGTCGCCGTGGAATCGCTCGATCTGCCGAAGCTCGCGCTCGGGGTGAACCAGCCGCTGCAAGTCCGTGCCACCGTCCGCAACTTCGGCGAGCGCGCCTGGCCCGACCTGCGCGTCTATTTCCAGGCGGACGGTCGCGAGCGCGGTGCGCAGCAAATCGCGCTCGCTGCGGGCGAGCAGCGGCAAGTGCTGTTTACGCATACGTTCGACACCGCCGGCTTTCACACGCTGGAAGTCACAGCCGATGCCGATGCCCTCAAGGCGGACAACTCGCTCGCCGCCGTGGTCGGGGTTTGGGATAAATTGCCCGCGCTGCTCGTCAACGGCGATCCTAGCAACGAGCCACTCAAGGGCGAAACCGATTACCTCGACCTCGCGCTCTCGCCCGCCATGAAATCGGCCGGCGGCAGTGACTTGATACTGACGCGTGTCGTCCTGCCGGGTGAGCTTACGCCCGAGGTGATTGCCCGCGCTCGTGTTGTCGTGCTGGCCAACGTCCGCCAACTCACGGATACGCAGGTCCGCGCCCTGGCCGAGTTCGTCGCCAACGGGGGCGGGCTGCTGGTCTTCCCCGGCAATCGCATCAACACGGACTGGTATCAACGCACCCTTCGTGCTGCCGGCCTGTTGCCGCTGCCCTTCAACACTCTTGCCGGAGGACTCGAGGACGGCAAGCCCCGCGCCAAGATTGTCGTCCAGCCGTTCACGCACCCGGCGTTGGAACTCTTCAACGACGCACGCAACGGCAACCTCGCCGACGCCGAGATGAAGCTCTGGTTCCAGCTCGGCACGCGTCAGGAGCAGAATGACGCCGGGCTTTCCATCCTTGCCCAGCTCAGCACCGCCGATCCGTTTCTGGTCGAGAAGAAGAACGGCGAAGGCCGCATCATCCAATGCGCCGTGCCGTGCGATGCCGACTGGGGAAACCTGCCGGTCAGGCCGGTCTTCGTGCCGCTGATGCAGCGGCTGGTGGTTTACCTCGCGTCGCAGGCGCAGCCGCCGCGCAACGTGGAAGTGGGCCGGCCGCTGGCCGCGTTCGTGTCCCGCGCGCATGTCGGGCGCAAGGCCCACTTCACCGTGCCGGATGGCGAGCGGCATGAAATCGAAATCACCGGGCGCGGCGCGCTGGGTTACGTCGAGTTCGTGAAGACCACGCGTCCCGGCACCTATACGCTGGCTGGTCCCGATGGCGGGGCGACGCCCTTTGTCGTGAGCGCCCCGCGCGGTGAGTCCGATCTCCGGCAGCTCACCGAACCGGAACGCAAGGCCCTCGCCGAATCGCTCAACGGCACGCTCCTCGGCTCGGTGGCGGACTACCAGCAGATGGACAAGGACCGCCGCTTCGGCCGCGAAGCCTGGAAGCCACTGCTGTGGGCCGTCCTTTTCCTGTGCTTCAGCGAACTGGTGTTGGTGCAATGGTTCACGCGGCAAAAGGGAGGGAAGCCATGATTTTTGCCACAAAGAGGCACAAGCGGCGCAAAAAGGAAGAACAGCGTCCGAACGTACGGCAGACTGCTTCCAGAACGGCCGACAAGATATGAGTTTGTCCGCATCATCCTCACCAAATCCTTTTGTGCTGCTTTGTGCCTCTTTGTGGCTAAACCATGACTGACCTGCGTTTCATGGGCGATTGGCGGGTGTGGGGCGGCCTGGTGGCCGGCCTCACGCTGGCCGTTGCGGCGTGGCTGCTCTACTGGCGCGAGACGCGCGCGCGGGCGGGAGCGGTGCGGTGGCTGTTGCCGTCGTTGCGGGCATTGGCGGCCCTGCTCCTCGTGATGATGCTCACCGGGCCGGTGCTGCATCACCGGAAGACCATCGGCGAGATTGCGCGCATCCTGCTGTTTGTGGATGCCTCGGCCAGCATGGGCATTGCCGACCGGGAAATGGAACTGCCGCGCAAGCTCTTCATCGCCCAGCAACTGGGCTGGCTGGGGACCAACAAATTCGACGCCAACCTCCGCGCCGCCGCCGCCGCGCTGGCCAATGCCCAGGAGACCGCCAGCCGCACCAAGGCGAACCTCCCCGCGCCGCAGTTCCACGAGTTCGTGCGGGTCTTCGCGACCAATACCGCCAGTGCCGCGGAGTTCCTGGGCAAAGTTGGCCCCGCGACCTGGCCGCAAATCTCCGGTCAGGTTGGCCGGCTCAACACGGAACTCACCCTGCCATCGCGCAAGCTGGCGGACACCGCCGTGGGCCATGACCCGAACGTCACGGAGCGTGAGCTGGCGAAGCTCGCCGCCGTCGCTGCGCGATTTGAGGCGGAGGCGCGCACGGCCTTCACCAACCACGTGCTCGCCGTCGCGGAGAAGCGTGAGGCAGACGTCCTTGCGGCCATCCAAAAGTTCGATACGCAGACGCGTTGGCAGCGGTTGGAGGCGGCGTTGTTCGGCAACTCGGAGGGGGTTGCGAAGAAGCTCGCTGAACTGCACAACCTGGAAGTCCTCGCGCTGGCGGACCATCATGTGGAGCCCGTGTGGCTGCCGGGTGAGCGCAAACGCGGCGATCCGCCGAAGCCGCCGCCGGCCTTCACACTTCTGGCGACCAACCTAAACACGGACTTGTCCGAGCCGGTGAAGACCCGCGCGTTGTCACTGCGTGAGGGCGAGCGGACAGCGGTGATTCTCCTCTCGGATGGCCAGCACAATTCCGGCGGGCCGCCCGCCGAGCTGGCGCGGCTTCTGGGTGCACGGGGAGTGCCGGTGTTTCCGGTCGGCATCGGGATGCAACAACCGCCGCCGGATCTCGCGGTGCTCACCGTCAAGGGTCCCGATACGGTCGCGGCCGATGGCCGCGTGCGTGGCACGGTGGAACTGAAGGACGACATGCCGCCGGGCACGGCCTTTATCCTCCGGGTCGCGCAGGGCGAGCGGTTGATGTGGGAAAAGGAGCTTACCACCGAGAACAAACACCTGCGCACCGTGGAGTTTGATTTTCCGGTGAAGGAGCTGGTCGCGGACGAATTAAAACTACAGGACAAGGATTTGCGCTTCGCCAGCCTCCCACTTCATTTTATCGCAAGCGTGACGGCGTTGCCCGGCGAGAAGGACAAGGCGAACAACTCCGGCGCGCTCTGGGTGAACGCGACGACCCAGCGGCCCAAGCTGCTCCTGCTCGATGGCCGGCCCCGGTGGGAATACCGCTATCTCCGCAACCTGTTCGAGCGCGATGACCGCTGGGAAGTAAATGCGTTGCTGGCGGGCGCGGGCGGTGAGCAGAAGAACTGGGCGCGCGGCAAGGGGCCGGGGCAGTTTCCCGGTGATCGCGAGACGTTGTTCACCTACCAGCTCGTGATCTTCGGCGATTTGCCGGCGAACCAGTTGCGTCCGCAGGAGATGGAATGGCTGCGTGACTTCGTCGGGCAGCGCGGCGGCGGGGTGATCTTTATCGATGGCCGGCAGGAACGGCTGGCGTCGTTACAGCAGTCGCCGCTGGCCCCGTTGTTTCCCGTGAGCTTCGAGGGACGCCCGCTGGATGGCGTGCCGATGATCTTCCGGCTCGCCGCCAGCGGCAGTTCCCTCACCCCGCTGACGCTGGTGGCTGACCCGTTGGAGAACGAGCGCGTGTGGTCCTTCATGCCCGCTCCGCACTGGCTCGCGCCTGCGCGCGCCCTGCCGGGCGCGGAGACGTGGCTGCAGGCCGTGGTGGGCGAGTCGCGCAGCGCGGCTGCCGTGTACCGCCGCTACGGTGCGGGCAAGACGCTCTACCTGGCGTTCGATGAATCGTGGCGCTGGCGTTTCAAGGTGGGGGATCTCCATCACCAGAAGTTTTGGAACCAGACCGCGAAGTTCGTAATGGAGTCGCCCTTCGCCGTGCAGGACCGGTTCGTCTCCTTGGACAGCGGGGCGTTGAATTACGACCCGGGAGCGACGGCCGAAATCCGCACACGCATCCTGGACGCACAAGGCCAGGCCATGTCACGTGCGCGAGCTGAAGCCTGGCTCATGCGTGACGGCCGCAAGGTCGCCACCGTCGCGCTTGCCCCCGATGCCAACGAAACCGGCATCTACCGGGGCCGCACCGCACCGTTGACCGACGGCGACTATGAGGTACGCGTGCGCGTGGACGGCCTGCCGGAGACGGAGATGAAAGCCCGCACCGGATTCGCCGTCCGACGCAGCGCGACGGGCGAACTGGCCGAGTTGAACTGCAACGAACCGTTGCTCCGGGAGCTGGCCTCGATTTCCGGTGGCCGCTATTACCGCGAGGAGGAACTGGGCGCGCTGGTCGAGCGGTTGAAGCCGCTGAGCCAGGGCCGCGTGGTCGAGAGCGAGACGGTGCTGTGGCAAAGCTGGTGGTGGTTTGGCGCGGTCATGCTCCTGCTGGCGCTGGAGTGGGCGCTGCGGAAGCGGGCGGGGATGTTGTAGTGTCCAGCCGTGAAACAGGCCGACGACAAGTGGCATGTCCCAAGCGATTGGAAACTGATTCTGGGGATTTGGTTCTTCCCGATTCTCACTTTATTCCTGTTGGCGTGGACACTCTTCAGAGAGTGAAGCCGATTCAACCTTCCCCAGCCACGAACTATCTCATCGTGGGGGTCTCCCGTTGAAAAAACTCCAGCCAACCGAGCGTGATGGCATCTGCGACTGTCCCTCCCTTGCGCAGCTCTGCCGGAGATTTACCCCAGTAGAAACCAATCCAGCCCGAGGCAACCGCGCGGGACTCGGTGATGAACTGGCCGAACTCCCGCAACCCCGCTTGGAGCGGGAAGGTTTCCTCGATGACCACGGGCTTGCCGACGGCGAAACCGCGCAGGGTTTCGATCGCCTTGGGTACCTCGCCGTTCTTCGGGTAGAGATGGACGCACAGGAAGTCGAGGTCGGCGGCGATCTTGTCCGGCACGAAACCGCTCCGCAGGCCGGGACGGTCCAGGCTCCAGTCCACCAGGCCGACGGTGACAAGGTGCTTCGCGTCTTGCTGGCGGATGGCCTTGGCGAGCGTGCGAATCCATGCGCTCGCCACTGTGTGCGGCACACGTCCGGCGGGATCAAGCGTGATGACCTGGACGAAGTGCTTGCCGCCGAACGCGGGGCCAAGCCAGTCGCCGGCCGGTCGCCTGGCTCCGGCAATGACCGGCTCGTTCATCAGGTCGTAGCAAAAAATGGCGGGGCTGGCCGCACACTGTTTCGCGACAGCCGACCAGAATTTCGCCTGCGCTGACCAGCGGGCTGTTTCGTCGAGCGCGTCATACCAGGTGGGCACGTCCGCCTTGTGGTAGCAACCGAGTCCGGTGAGATCGAGGTGGAGACCGGTGTGTTCGGCCAGGTTGAGTAATTTGGCAAGTTGCTGGAGCGCAGTCGGATTGGGCTTGTCCGCTTTTTCCATGAACTTGCCGAACTGGAGGTGAATCCGTACGACGTTCGCGCCGAGGTCCTTCATCGTGCGGAAGTCCGTCTCGACCTTCGGCCATTCGGTAAGCCAGTAGTCTTCCAGCAGCCGTCCTGCTTCGTCGTGATCGTAATTGAAGCCCCACGGGACGAAGGACTTTCCGGACGCGGCGAATGCAAAGCCTTTGCCGTCCTTGCTGATGATCACGGAATCCAGGCGCGGCTCCGCTGCTTCCAGCAGCCAGACAACGGAACACCATGCGATGGTCAGGCACTGGGCAAGCACGCGGCGGCTGCGCGGGGAGATCATGGCCGGAGCATCGCGGGTGTGGGTAATCCTAGTCAAGCCGGCGGCCGGTTTCGTCAGCTTGTGTGGAGCGAAGAATTATGGCGAACTTAAGGGCATGGTCCCGCCGCGCTTTTTAGTCTGCTTTGCGTTGCTCTGTCTGGGGTGTGCCCAGTTATCTGCCGCGCCGCGCAACATCCTGTTCATCCTCACGGACGATCATCGTTACGACACGTTTTCGTTCACGGGCCATCCGTACGTCGAGACGCCGAATCTCGACCGGCTCGCACGCGGCGGGGTTCATTGCAAGAATGCGTTCGTCACCACCTCGCTCTGCTCGCCGAGTCGCGCGAGCATTCTCACCGGCCTGTATGCCCACGCGCATGGCGTGACGGACAACTACAACCCGGTGCGGTCCGACCTGGTGTTCTTCCCGCAGCTCTTGCAGCGCGCGGGCTACGAGACGGCCTTCTTCGGCAAGTGGCACATGGGCGAGACGGACGCGCCGCAGCGCGGGTTCGATCACTGGGTCGCGTTCAAGGGCCAGGGCAACTACTGGGCCGACGGCCACGGCACGACGCGCGTGGTGCCGCAGTCCAGCAGCGAAGGCTACAACGTGAACGGCCGGCGCGTCCCGCAACGCGGCTACATCACGGACGAGCTGACCGACTTCACGCTGGATTGGCTCAAGTCGCGCCAGTCCGGGAAACCGTTCTTCGCCTACCTGTCGCACAAGGCCGTGCATTCGGACTTTGTCGCGGCGGACCGGCACAAGGGCCGTTACGCCGGGAAAACCTTTGTGCCGCCGAAGTCGTTCGCGGACACGCCGGAGAATTACCTCAACAAACCCATGTGGGTGCAGAACCAGCGCAACAGCCGGCATGGCGTGGACTTCGGCTACAACCTGCCGAATTTCGATCTGCAGGAGCACCACCGGCGGTACTGCGAGACGTTGCTGGCCGTGGATGAGAGTGCCGGCCGGCTCATGGGGTGGCTCGCCGAGCACAAGCTGCTGGATTCGACGCTGATCGTTTACATGGGTGACAACGGCTTTCACTTTGGCGAGCACGGGCTGATCGACAAACGCACAGCCTACGAGGCGTCCATGCGCGTGCCGTTGCTGCTTCATTGCCCGGAACTGTTCCTGGCGGGCACCGTGGTGACGCAAATGGTGGCGAACATCGACGTCGCCCCAACGCTGCTACAGGTCGGGGGTGCGACCACGCCGACGAACCTGCACGGGCGCAGCTTCCTCCCGATAGCGCAGGCACCCAGCCTGTTTTCCGCCGTTCCAGCGCCCGGTCCGGCGGGTTCCGCGGGGAAATTGGAAAATCAGAATTCCGGCCAATCGGCTGGCCTCCTATGGCGCGATGCCTTGTTCTACGAATATTATTGGGAACGCAACTATCCTTACACACCCACGATGCACGCCGTACGAACGGACCGCTGGAAGTACATCCGCTATCACGGCGTCTGGGACGTGGACGAACTCTACGACCTAGCGAATGACCCGGACGAATCGCGCAACCTCATCCACGAACCCATGCACGCAGCGACGGTGAAGCAGCTCAATGCCCGCCTGTTCGAGTTGCTGGCGAAGACGCAAGGCCAGTCCATGCCCTTGTTGCGCGACCTCGGAGAGGCCTACCCGACGCGCCGACAGGGCAAGGCCAAGCCGGTGGAGTTTCCGACGCCGTTCCTCCGACCGTGACACCAACTACGTAAATAGTTTGGTAAGATGCAGCGTGCTGTGGATTGCGCAGCCGTTCTCCCTCACACCGGCCCTCTCCCGCTGGGAGAGGGAGCCACCAAGCCCAGCTTGGTTGTAAGGGACAGCGTTTGGACAAAGGCGGTCGAATCTTCTCCCTCTCCCCCGATGGGGGAGAGGGAACCTGAGCGCGCCCAGCCCCGTTAATCAAAATTTTGGCAGGATAATTGGGAGAAACCGTTCGTTGGTTCAAATCGGGGATTCGACAAGAGTATTCCAGTAATTGGTATGACACGGCTTGGACACCGGAAGCGCCGTCGCCGCTACGCTCTGCCGCCGCACTGCTAAACGAAAAGGCCCGGCATCGCTGCCGGGCCTTGTTGAATTCAGCTTTGTCGGAACGCCTCAACGCTGGATGCGTGCGGAGCCGCCCTTGGCAAACGCCTTGACCTGCTCCACCGTGGCCATGGTGGTGTCACCGGGGAAGGTGGTGAGCAGGGCGCCGTGCGACCAGCCGAGGTTCACGGCTTCCTGTTCGCTCGCGCCGGAGAGCAGGCCGTAGAAGAAGCCCGCCGCGTATCCGTCGCCGCCGCCCACGCGGTCCACGACATCGAGTTCGCACATCGGGGACTGGTAGGTCTTGCCGTTGACCCAGGCGACCGCGCCCCAGGTGTGGCGGTTGGTGGAGTGAACTTCCCGCAGCGTCGTGGCCACGGCTTTGACGTTCGGGAACTTCTTCGTGGCCTTCTCGATGACCGCGTAGAACGCGGACGGGTCGAGCTTCGAGGCGCTTTCCACGTCCTGGCCTTCGATGCCAAGACCCTTCTGGAGGTCCTCTTCGTTGCCCACGAGCACGTCCACGTGCTCAACGATGCGCGCGAGCACGCCGACCGCCTTGGCCTGGCCGCCCCAGATGTCCCAGAGCTTCTGCCGGTAGTTCAGGTCGAACGAGGTGATCGCGCCGCTGGCCTTCGCCGTCTTCATCGCCTCGATGATGAGTTCGCCGGTCGTCTCGGAGAGTGCGGCGAAGATGCCGCCGCTGTGGAACCAGCGCACGCCATTGCCGAAGATTTCCTGCCAGTTGAAGTCCCCGGGCTTGAGCTGGCCGGCCGCTTCGTTGCAGCGGTTGTAGAAGACCACCGGGGCGCGCACGCCCTGGCCGCGGTCGGAGTAAACCGTCGCCATGTTCGGCCCGCGCACGCCGTCGTGCTTGAAGCGCTTGTAGTAGGGCTTCACGCCCATCGCGCGGACGCGTTCGGCGATGAGGTCGCCGATGGGGTAGTCCACCATCGCGCTGGCCACGCCGGTGTTCAGGCGGAAACAGTCGGAGAGATTCGCCGACACGTTGAATTCGCCGCCGCTGACGTGGATGTCGCAGTGCGACGCCTTGCGGAACGGGATGATGCCGGGGTCAAGGCGATGGACCAGGGCGCCGAGGGACAGGAAGTCCAGGGCGCCGTCTTTCTTGATGTTCAAACCAGTGCTCATGTGTGTTGGGGACGGCGGCATCCAGCGGCATGAGTGCCCTGGGGAAGCAGCCAATCGAGGAGGGAAGTGTTGGCAAAACGCCGGGCGCTTGGCAACTGGGTTTCCTGCGGCAGGGAGAGCGCGATTCGCGCGCCGGCTGATTTCGCCCTTGCCCGACCCGGTAAGACGGGTAAGTTGTAAGCCATGGAAACCGCGACGCTCTCGACGAAAGGTCAGTTGGTCATCCCCAGCCGCTACCGGAACGCGCTGCACCTCCAGCCCGGCGACCAGGTCGCCATTTCGCTGGAAGGGGAAAGGCTGGTCATTGCGCCGACGAAGGCCACCAAGGCCCGGCTCGTGACGGGGCGCGGCGGGCGCAAGCTGCTTGTGGCCCCGGATGATGCGCCGCCGATGACGACGGAGAGCGTCAAGGTCATGCTCGCCGACTTCCCGTGAGCCACCTTCTGGACGTTAACTTCCTCCTCGCGTGCGCGTGGAAGGCTCACGCCCAGCATGCGGCGGCGCGGGCCTGGTTGGAATCACAGGCCAGTTTCGCCACTTGCCCCATTTCACAGCTTGGGTTCTTGCGGGTAAGCATGAATCCCGGCTACCGAGCCAGCTTTGCCGATGCGCTGGCAGCACTGGAAGACATCACGGGCCGTAAGGAAGCACAGTTCATTGCCGATGACCTGCCGGGGCAGAAGGTTCATCCGGTCACGAGCTATGCGGACATGACCGATGCGTACCTGGTCGCGCTGGCGAGAGCCCACGGGCTCAGGCTCGCCACCCTCGACCGGGTGCTCTGCGGTAAAGCTTGGGCCAGGGGAGTTGCCGAGAATCCGGTTTGACCGGCACAGTCTCTGCGACGCTGCATTGGCATCGGTGATGAAGCGGAAGTTGCGCTGCCCCCCATGATGCTCGAACAGAACGGCGCGTAGAAGGTTCGCGAATCCTGTGTAAAATCGTGAGAAAGTCACACTTTGGCACCGTCTGTCACGGTGGGTCTCGAAAAGGGGGGGTGGTGGACGCTGCAGGTTTCGAACCTGCAAACAGAGGCCGATTCATTGGGGAAGCCGGGGGGTGGTACACAAGGAGACACACAAAGCCTAGTCGCGGCCTGTCGCGAACTGACGCGGGTGGTCGCAAACTGGCCTGAACTGAGTCCGCCGATTCGCGCGGCAATTCTCGCGCTGGTTGACACTTCGCTGGCGCGAAAGGGTGGCGCGTCGTGAGCGGGAGAGGTTCAGCTTTCGAGCGTGAAGGAGGCTATCTTTGGTTGTTCAAAGGGGAGCCCCGCGAAGAACGTGAAAACCAAGGAGGTGGGCTTCTGTTCCCGTTTTCACCTGGGGACGAGCGGAGCGAGGGGGAAAACGCCATTATCTCGGCAGGTCTTGTGAGCCTCGCCAAGAGGACGTTGAGCAGCG
>RFSE01000164.1 GCA_009924135.1 Pseudomonadota bacterium
CCCGTGCCCCAAGGCCGAAGAACTCGACAAATGCTATGCCTCCGGCGTGACTAACTGCCACACCGTCGGCGGAGCGTGCCTGCTACTGCCGTTTTTAGGTTCACCCACGCGGTGAAGCGCGCGCTTTTCTGAAATCTTTTCCGGTTCGCGTAGTTCGTGTAGTTCGCGGTTTCAATTGCGGGTTCTTGGATCAAGGGCGATTGGTGATACCAAAGGCAGAAACCCATGGATCAGTTTTACGACCTTACTCCGGTCCATCGCTTTCCCACCCACACGCCGCCTCCCCATGAATCGAGGTTTGGCAGGAAAATTAGGGCCAGAAAAATTGGGATAAAAAATCTTCCTGCCCTTAATTTTCCTGCCCTCAAACCGGCACTTCCGCTGTGGTTCAGAGGGTCAAAGCGCGAACTTTTGTTCCTCGAATTCTCACGCCCATTGTTCCACGTGGAACAATGGGACTTCCAAACGTTCTTCCCCTTCACACCCATTGCACCAGCCCGCATCTACAAGTCCCCACAGCACCCCGAGTGCCCAGGCGTGTCGTCCTGATGCTCTGCCGCTGCGCATTGCATCGGCTCCTCCTGCGGGCCGCGCTTCATCGTGACCATCAGCACGCTGATGTCGGCGGGGCTCACCCCGGAGATGCGGGCGGCCTGGCCGAGGGTGGCCGGGCGGATCTGCGTGAGTTTGATGCGCGCCTCGGGACGCAGGTTGCGCAGCTTGGCGTAGTCCAGCCAGTCGGGGATGCGCTTGTCCTCCATGGTCCGGAACCGTGCGATCTCATCCTCCTGCCGCTGGATGTACCCATCGTACTTGAGCGCGATCTCCACCTGCTCCACTACTTCGGCGGAGAGGCTCTCATCCCGTTGCGGCAGGTCCGCGTACTTCATCTCCGGCCGGCGCAGCAACCGGGCGAGGGAATCCGACCCCACATGCGTCTTGCCCAGCCGGTCCAGCTCGGTGGCGATGGCCGTCCGCTTGGCCGCAACCTTCCGCCACAACCGCTCCGGCAACAGCCCCACGTCGTGCCCGATTTCCGAGAGCCGCAGGTCCGCGTTATCCTGGCGCAGGAGCAAACGGTACTCCGCCCGGCTGGTAAACATCCGGTACGGCTCCACCGTGCCCTTGGTCACGAGATCATCGATCAGCACCCCGATGTACGCCTGGTCCCGGCGCAGCACCACCGGCTCCCGACCCTGCACCCGGCGAACCGCATTGATCCCGGCCATCAGCCCCTGTGCCCCCGCCTCCTCGTAACCCGACGTCCCGTTGATCTGTCCTGCCAGAAAAAGGTTCCGGCACACCTTCGTCTCCAGGCTCGGGTGCAACTGCGTGGGGAAGGCAAAGTCATACTCCACCGCATACGCCGGCCGCATGATCTCCGCCCGCTCGCACCCGATGATGCTGCGCACCATCTCATACTGCACCTCGAAGGGCAGGCAGGTCGAAAACCCGTTCACGTAAATCTCATCCGTGGCGATGCCTTCCGGCTCCAGAAAGATCTGCTGCCGCTCCTTCTCCGGGAACTTCACGATCTTGTCCTCGATGCTCGGGCAATACCGCGGCCCGACCCCCTCGATCACGCCCGAGTACATCGGCGATTTGTGGATGTTCGCCCGGATGATCTCCGCCGTGCGATCCGTCGTCCAAGTAATATGGCAGGGCAGTTGCCCGCCCGCCTGGGCGAGGATGGAGCCGGGCGGGTAAGGTTCAAGGTTTAAGGTTTCAGGTTTCAGAGGCGCTCCGTCGGCAGACCTGAAACCTTGAACCTGAAACCTTGAACCTGTCGATTGTTCCACGTGGAACAATGGCTTCGCCATCTCCGATCTTCCATCTCCCATCTCCCAAAGGTCGTCCTTCCAATACGTAAACCACGGCACCGGCTCATCGCCGGGCTGCACTTCGGTCTTGGTAAAGTCAATGGAACCCCGGACCAAGCGCGGCGGGGTGCCGGTCTTCAGCCGGCCCAGTTCCAGGCCGATTTCCTTCAACGAGCCGGATAAACCCATCGCCGCCGCTTCGCCCGCGCGACCGCCGGACTGCTGATTGGCCCCCACGTGCATCAGCCCGCGCAGGAACGTCCCGGTGGTGATCACCACCGTTTTGCCAAGATATTGCACTTCCAACGTCGTCTCCACGCCTGTCACCTGGCCGTCCCGATGCAACAGCTTCGTCGTCTGGCCCTGTTTGCAGTCCAGATTGGCTTGCCGTTCGCATAACCACTTGAGCCTGAACTGGTAAGCCTTCTTGTCGCACTGCGCCCGGGGCGCGCGGACACTGGCCCCTTTGGAGGCATTGAGCATCCGGAACTGCAACCCCGTCATGTCCGTAGCCCGGCCCATCTCCCCGCCCAGCGCATCGATCTCACGGGCCAGATGACCCTTCGCCAGCCCGCCGATCGCCGGGTTGCAGGACATCTGACCGATGGTGTCCAAGTTGATGGTGAGCAGCAACGTCTGCGCGCCCATCCGCGCCGCCGCGAGGGCAGCCTCCACCCCGGCGTGCCCGGCCCCGACCACGATCACATCATACTGCTTGGGATAAACGAACGCCATGCGTGGCCGATGGTAACGCCCCGCCCGCCCTTGCCAATCAAACTCTGCACCGCACCGACTGGTAGCAGCGGACGCAAGGAGGCTCCAATCAACCCCCATTTCCCAGTTGAAAGCCAAGCGCCACGGATAAACTTAGCTTCCGCAGTTGAAGTAGAGGGTCGCCGGTTAAACCACTGACCCGCACTAACCTGCACTGATCAGGCAGCGGGCAAAAGCTTCACCCAGTGGGTGAAGCCCGATGGAGCCATCCCATTAGTGCCAGTCAGTGCCGGTAAGTGGTTTCTCCCCGCCCCGCCCACCTGCCGGTAGCAGCCGACGTGAGGGGAGGCTCCATTCAATCCCCATTTGCCAGTTGAAAGCAAACCACCACGGATCACCACCGATGCACACTGATAAGATCAACGGCGGGAATAGTTTGGCAAGCTGCGGCGAGTTGCAGCCTGCGCAGCCCTTCTCCCTCCCCAAGAACCGAAGAGGGTCAGAAAGATGGGGTCAGAAAGATGGAAAGGAACTGAATTGAAAATTTTCTGACCCTATTTTTCTGACCAAAGCAACGGCTGAACCGCCTGAAATTCAGCAGTGGCGAGAGCCTTCATTTCTTGTGCCTTTTGTGCCTCTTCGTGGCAAGATTCAGGGTTCTGTGGACAACTTTATCGTAAACTATCGGTCCAGCGGGCTTTTCACCCCGAGGCCTGGTTTTTGCATCACATGGGTATAAATCTGGGTGGTGCTCACATCGGCATGACCCAGCAACTCCTGCAGCGTACGGATATCCGTACCGGCTTCGAGGAGATGCGTCGCAAAGGAATGGCGCAGCACATGGGGTGAGGCCCGCCGCTCCAATCCCGCCGCCAGCGCCGCCAGTTTGATGGCCCGCTGCACCGCCGCATCGCTCACATGATGTCGCCGCCGAATGCCAGTCTCCGGGTCCATGCTCAACTCCGCCGAGGGAAACACCCACTGCCACGGCCATTCGCGCGCGGCCCCGGGATACTTCACCGCCAGCGCCTTGGGCAGCCACACCGCGCCCAGCCCTGCCGCCAGGTCCCGCTCGTGCAGCTCCCGCGCCCGTAGCAGGTGCGCCTGTAAATCCCCGCGCAGCGACTCCGGCAGCATCGTCACCCGGTCCTTGTCCCCCTTGCCCCCGCGGATGACGATCAGCCTGCGGGCGAACTCCACGTCCTTCACGCGCAGCCGCAGGCTTTCCAGCAGCCGCATCCCCGTGCCATAGAGCAGCCGGGCGATGAGTGCGTTCGTCCCCGCCAGCCTGTCCAGCAGCGCCTGCACCTCCGCCCGGCTCAACACCTCCGGCAGCCGCTGCCCCCGCTTGGCGGGCTCAAACCCGTCCAGCCAGCCCAGCTCGCCGCCAATCACCTCGCGGTAGAGGAAAACCAGGGCATTAAGCGCCTGGTTTTGCGTGGCCGCCGCCACGTTCCGCTCGACCGCCAGGTAGGTGAGAAACCCGCGCACTTCCACCGTGCCCATGTCCCGGGGATGCCGCCATCGCCGGCCTCCTTCCTGTCCAGCCTCGCCCGGGGAGACGGACCCGAGATGGGGTGTCGCTTGAGACTCCCGTCCTTCTCCTCCCTCTCCGCCTCGATCGGGGAGAGGGCCGGGGTGAGGTGTCGATCTTAGGGTGCCGACCGCCGGCTGATCCCGGGCCCACAAGATGAAACGTCTGATCCAGTCCACATAAGCCTCCTCCGTACGGCGCGACATCTGCTTGAACCGGAGCACCTCGCGGCACTGATCCAGAAAGCGCAGCTTGGGATTGGGCAGGAACCGGGCGACCGGCCGGCCGGGATAACCAGCATCCGAAGGAGCATTCATGCTAGGCCAAACTGTTGCTTGCCAAAGCTGCCGGAACAAGCGTAAATGAGACCCAGATGCACCACGCTAGGCCAAACCCAGCCGTGCTAGGCCAAACCTTCGTTTGGCCTCATGAAACCAATGTCCCGCCGAACGTTAACTGGGGATACTTGCAACTCTTTAGCTAGTTTCGCAACTCTTGGAAACTCCCCAGCGATAATGGCCTGATGGATGTATTGCATCCGCACCAAAGGTGGGCGAGTTCCAACAGCTTTCATGCAATTTCCCCATCAATTAGCTGGCATCACCGTTTTACCTCGGCGATGAGCTTTTCCAAACGGCGGCCATACTCAACGAAGTTCGCGCAGACCTCGGCGTCGTTGGTGACTTTTGAACCCGCGTCGTGGAAGACCACGACCATGTGGGGCTCGATGCTGATGCCGGCATCGTACCCGCGCGCGAAAGCGTCGGCGAGGATGCGGCGGACCTGGCCCTGGCCTTCGCCGGGCCAGTTGTAGTCGGCGTCGTTCTTGGCCGGGTTCCACGTGGCGTCCTTCACGTGGATGTGCGCGACGTGATCGCGGACAGTGGTCCAGAATTCCCACGCGTTTTGGCGCGGCCAGGGCTGCGGGAGCTGGCGGTCGGGATTGAAGATGGGGTTGGCCGTGTCAAAGACCCACTTGAGGCCGGGGCATTTATCCAGCATCTCCAGGGCGTGGGCGCTGCTCATGCCGCCGTAGTTCATGCAGTTCTCGTGCACGGGCGTGAGGCCGGCATCAGTGAACATCTTCGTGACCTCGCGCACGCGCTCGAAGACAACCGGCGGCGTGACGGCGGCGGTCTCGGTGGGCTTGAAGCTCATGATGCGCACGTACTTCGTGCCGAGCCGCTGCATCCGGGGGATGGCGCGGCGCACCTCGCCAAGCGTCACCTCGAAGGGCGTCTCGACGGTCTTGGCCCAGTTCATGATGGTGGAACCGAAGCAATACACGCCCAGGCCGGCCTCCTGGATTTTCGCGGCGGCGAGGTCAAACGCCGCGTCAGGAATCTCGTGGAAGTTGGCCTTTGCAAAGCCCGGCACTTCGACGCCGCGCATCTCGATGTATTTCCAACCGAGTTCCTTCGCGGCCTTGATTTGAAAATCAAGGGCGCCGCCCGCTTCATCGCCAATTCCCATCAGGTGCATAGAGTGTCTTTCTGTTGCAACGGATTAACTCACAGGTGGTGGGGCCAACTCAAGCGCGCAGAGCGGCCCGTGGCGGCAGGCGTTCCGCCTGCCGTAGAGCCGGGCATCCTGCCCGGCGGAACTGGGCCGCTTGCGCAGTAACCGCTTCGAAGGTTCGTTGCCCCGTTCCGGGCGGCGGGACGCACGCCCTCTACGGCAGGCAGGATGCCTGCCGCCACACGCCCCGGCCACGCGCCTACTTCGCCGCCTTCAAATATTGGTCGAAGAAGCCGAGCACCTTCGGCCGCAAGTCACCTTGCTTCGGTTGCAGGTGAAACGTATGCGGCGCGCCTTCGACAATGACGAGTTCATGCCGCGCACCCGCTTCCTTGAGCTTGGCGGCGAACTGTTTCGACTGGGCGATGTCCACCGTCTTGTCCGCCGTGCCGTGCATGATGAGAATCGGCGGATCGTTCTTGTCCACGTAGGTCACGGGCGAGGCGGCGCGATAAAGTTCCGGAGCGTCGGCGCGGGTCTTGCCGAGCATGGTGATGTCGTGGTGCCCGGCCAGGTCCGCCGGTCCGTAGAGGTCCACGGCGCATTGCACGCGACAGGAGAACTCGCCGTAAGGACCCTTGGGATCCAGCCCGTCTTTCTCGCCGATCACCGCCAGCATGGCCGCAAGATGTCCGCCCGCCGAGCCGCCGATGACGCCGATGCGATCGGGATTTACGTGCAGCCGCTCGGCATTCTTTCGCAGCCAGCGCACGGCGGTGAGGCAGTCATGGAGGTTCTGTGGCCAAGTTGCCTGACTCACGGACTTGTTGGTGCTGGCGAGCACGTAGTTGATGCTCAGGCCCACGTAGCCGTTGAGCGCGAGGTTCGTGCCGATGTTGATTTCGCGCGCCGCACCCTTGTCTCCGCCAGTCCAGCCGCCGCCGTGGATGATGACGACCGCCGGATGCCGCGTGCCGGCGGGTGAGTTGGCCGGCAGATACAAATCCGCCTTCTCCTTCCGGTCCGGGGCCAGGTAGGCAATGTCCTTCTCGATGCGGAAACCATCGGCTGCCAGCAGACCGGTGCCGGTAAGGAGAAGCAGCGCGGCCACCACACTACGGCGGATAAAGGAATCGTTCATAGGAGCCGGAAAGCTGGCTGGTCCGACGGGAAAACGCCAACCGGAAATCGGGCGCGCGGTAGCGGCGGGCGCATCTTGACGCTGCCCCCGAGAACGAAATCTTGCGGAGCGCGGCTGTGTCGCGAAGACCAGCCGCAGCGGCTGCGCCAGGCAGGTGGCGTTGTGGCGTTCCGGCCCCGTCCGGCATTCTGCTGATGCTGCGGCTGATCCCGCGCCGAGCGGGACACAGCCGCGCTCCGGGGGCAGTGTTGGTGGCTCCCTCTCCCAGCGGGAGAGGGCCGGGGTGAGGGAGAAAACGTTCGTTGGTTCAAATGGGGATTCGCCCAGAGTATTCCGGTAATTGGTATAATGTCATGCTAAGCGTCAAACTCGGCGCTTACAGAGGGCCGCTATAGGGTTCTGTAAGCACCATTGTCAAACTGCGAGCCGAAATCCCGTTGCGATTCGCCGCCGCCCAGACTGCAACAGACTGAGATGGCCCTTCAGGCTACAATCTCTTTCACCACACCCGTGCTGTCGCCGTGGCGTTCGAGCTGTTTGGGATCAATGCCGATGCCGTGGAGCAGGGTGAGCCACACGTTGCAAAGCGGCGTGTCCTTCGACAGGACGAGATGATGACCCAGCTTGAGATTCGCCGCACCGCCGGTGAGGAGCGTGGGGCAGTTGTCGAGATAATGAATCGTGCGAATGTTGCTGCCGTAGGCGAGGCAGGTGTGGTCGAAAAGGCTGCGGCCATCGGCTTCCTTCACGGCTTTGAGTTTGTCGATGAGGCCGGCGAGCAATTCGCTCTGCGTGGTGTCACGCAACTGCGAGGCGGCCATGCGGTCACCGGGCGAGTAATGGCTCATGTCGTGAGGCGCGACTTTGATGGCCAGGCTCTGCAACAGCGTGCCAACCGGCTGGCGGTACGTGAGTACGCGCGTCGTGTCCGTCTGGAGCGCGGCGACGATGAGGTCGTACATCACCTTGATCTCCTCCTTGCCGGCGAGTCCGGGCTTCGGCTCGGCAACGGGCGGCTTCACCTTCGGCACGCTGAGCCACTGCTCGTCCTTGCCGAGCCGCACCTCGATGTCGCGGATGCTTTGGAAATACTCGTCGAGCTTGTCCGTGTCGGTCTTCGTGAGACCACGCTTAAGGTCGCCAGCATCGGTGAGCACGGCATCGAGCACGCTGCGCTTTTGCGTGAGCATGGCCTGGCGTTCGCTCAAGGGAGTCGTCTCGTTGGAAAACAACCGGTGAAACGCCTGCACCGGATTTTCCAGTCCCGCGACCGGCTTGCCGCGCATGTCCCACGCGAGGGAGAGGCCGGGGCCGTGACCGGAGTTGGTCACGTCGGGCGAGTTGAGCTGGATGGACGCAAAGCGCGTGTCTTTGCCGAGGTGCGCCGCGGCGACTTGGTCCGCACTGATGCTGTTGTGAAAGCTCTGCCCCGGTTCCGCATAACGATTCGCACCGGTGAGCCAAAACGTGCTGCCCCAGTGCGCTTCGTTGGCAAACTTGTTCGAGCAGCCCTGCACGACGGTGAGGTCCTTCTGATGTCGCGCGAGCGGCTTCAGGCCCTCCGGCAAATCCCACGCTGTGCCGGTTTGCTTCACATCGGGAAACCACGTCTCATTCGTCACGCCCCAGCCGAAGTTAAGAAACACCATGCGCTTGGGAGCCACGGCGGGCTTGGTCGCGGCGAAGGCACGGAAGCCAAACGACTCGAGCGCAGGCAGGGCGATCAGCGCACTGGTGCTGCGGAGAAAGTGGCGGCGGGTTGGCTGGGGCTTCATGTGCACGGTTATGTGACGCTGTCGGGCGGCTATTTGGTGTGGAATTCTTTGCTGGCGACCAGGGCTTGAAGGAACTCGCGCATCGCAAAGTCCTGCTTCTGCGCGCGCTGTACGATGTCGGCGGCGAGCGGTTCATCGGTGAAGCCAACGGGTCTGCCGAGGGCATATTGAATGAGCGCTTCGGTGAGGCCGCGGGCGAAGGATGGGGCCTTGGTTGCGACAAGGGAGCGCAGTTCGAAGTAATCCTTGAACGCGGGGCCCTTGTGGAAGGCGGCGGCGGCATCAATGGTCCACTTCTTGAGTCCGTTCTTGGCGGGTCTTCCGTTCCCATCCACGGCCTGAAAGCTGTCCTCGGTGCGCCATTTGCCAGCGGCGTTGAAATTCTCCAACCCGAACCCGATGGGATCAATGGCGCGGTGGCAACTGGCGCATTGCGGCTGTTCCTGATGCGCGAGCAGGCGTTCGCGCGTGGTGAGGGGCTGGCCGTTGAGCCGGGTGATTTGAGGCACGTTGGGCGGGGCGGGCGGCGGTGGCTCGTTCAGAAGTTTGCGCAGCACCCACGCGCCGCGTTCGACGGGGCTGGTGCGTTCGCCGTTGCTGCCCATCGCGAGCACGGCGGCCATGCCGAGCAGGCCGCCGCGCGGGGAATCCTTTGGCAACGCGACTTTGCGGAACTCATCGCCGCTCACGCCGTCGATGCCGTAGTAGGTCGCGAGCAGGCCGTTGACGATGACGTAGTCGCACTTGAGCAGGTCGCGCACGCTGCCGTTCTCCCGCAAAATGTGCGCGAAGGTCTCGTACACCTCGCGGCGCGCAGCGGCCTTCGCGCTTTCGTCGAAGTCGCGGAATTGCTTGGTGTCGAACTGGAAGAAGTCGAGCCGCTCCATGCCGAGCCACTGATGCACGAAGCCGCTGACGAACTCGTTCGCCTTCTCGCTCGCGATCAGGCGGTCCACTTCGCGCGCGAGCACTTCGGGCTTCATCAAATCACCGCTGCGGGCGAGCGCGAGCAGCGTGTTGTCCGGCGGCGCGCTCCAGAGGAAATAAGAGAGCCGCGTGGCCAGTTCGGGCGCGGACAGCGGGCGCGGCTTTTTTTCCTCGGCGGGTTCGCTGAGGTAAAGGAAGCGCGGTGAGGCGAGCACGACGCTGAGCGGGGTCTTGAGCGCAACGTCGAACGCATCGCCGGCTTTCCTACGCGCGTCATAGAGGGCGGCGAGTTTCGTGAGGAAGGCATCGGCCGGCGGTTTGTCGCGAAAGGCACGCGTCGCAAACTTCGCGAGGATCGCCCGCGCGTGGTCATGCTCGCTCGCATTTGAGGTATTGGCGAAGCGCACAGGCTCGACGCTGGATTTCGTGTCCGTCTTGTTAAGCGGGCCTTCGTATTCGATCCAGTCCATCCACAGCACGGGATCGCGCTGCTTGGCATCTTTGATCAACCGGGTGCGGCCCGGGAGACTGATCGCTTCCTTCTTCAGCGGGCGTTTCTCCATGAGGATGAACTTGCGTGGGCCGCCTGGAGTGACTTTGAACGGCAGCTCGATGACCTCAGGCTGGTCGAGCGTTGTGGTGATCTGCTTGTTCGCAAGGAAAGTGCGGTCGTCCTTGTCGATGGGGCTCGCCTCGACGAACGTGAGGAACGCGCGCTCCGCAGGCATGTCCGGCACGCGGCCGATCTTCACGCGCATTACGTAATCGCCCGTCGCGGCATCAGCCGGCAGGTCAATGGCGTATTCGGTTGTTTCCTGCACCGTGTTGTCGAGATAGAGGCCGGTCTTCGACAACGGCCGGTCAAGGTATTGCTGAAACCAGCGGTTGTTACTGTCCCACACAACCTTCGCAAACTCCGCGTGTGATTTGTCGGTGAAGCCGAAGTCCTTCAGCTTCGCCTCCTCGCCACCGGCGGCCTTCCACTTGCCGTACTGCTCGTTGAGAAATTTGAAGCGCAAATGCCCGCGCTCGACTTCGGCGCGACGGGTTTCCGGTTCAATATGCACCACCTTCGCGATGGGCGCCTGCTTCACCAGCGGGCCTTCCCACTCGACCCAATCAATCCACAACGCCGACACCGGTCCGACGCCCGTGGCCTTCTGCGCGGCGATGAACAGCTCGTGGTCGAGTTTCACGTCGCGCTTCTCGCGCAGCACGAAGGTGCGCGGCCCATCGGCGCTGATGCTCACGGGCACCTCGATGATTTGCGGCGCGTCCGGCGTGCCGCTGATTTGAAACGTCTGCATCAAACCGAAGTCATCCTTGTCCTTGCGCGCACCGAGTTCGACAAAGTGCCGCTCCTTCGGGGTGCCCTTCACCGCGCCGATGCGGAAGCGCAGCATGTATTCGCCCGGCCCGGCTATTTCCGACTCGTGCTTCGTCTTCAGCCAGCCCGACGGCTGATCCGGCGGCAGCGTGATGACCTCCTCTTTGTGCACGTTGTAGATGGTCAAATACGCGCCCGTCTTGGTGAGCGGATCGTTCAGGTAGCGCTCGAAAGTCGGCCCCTGCTGCTCAAAGCCCCGGATGCGAAACTTCGCCTCCGCTTCGTCCGGGATGCCCTTCTGCGGCTGGCCCGTCTCCATGAATTTCTTCGCCGCCTCGTAGCCGCCTTTGAAGTAACCATTGTAAGTGCCCCCGACCATCGCGTTCGCATGCAACTCGACCTCGCGACGCTCTTTGATGGTCTTAGTCAAAGCGGGCGCACTCGGCACGACCGCGCTGGCGGGCCCTTCAAGTTCGACAAAGTCCACCCAGATGCACGGACGCGGACCGGTGCCGGTTTTGTCCCACGCCTCGCGGAACATCGCATACTCGGCCTCGCGCGTGTTCGGGCGTTTGTCGCGGATGGCGAAGTTGCGGTCGCCGCTCGCGTTGATCTCCACGGGGATTTCCATGACTTGCGGACTTGCGAGCGTCCCGGTGACTTGATGCGAACTGAGCACATTGAAATCCGCCGCGTCCGCCTTGCCGGTGCCGAGCTCGATAAAGCGGCGTTCCTTCGGTGATTCATCCGAGGCGGCGATGCGCACGCGCAAAGTATAGCGGCCTGCGAGCCAGTTCGCGGGCGCGGTAATGCCCGTGTAGCGGCCGAGGCTGTAAAGCATGAGCCACGCGCCCGTCTCGCGCTGCGGCAGCTTCACGTAGTCGGCGTAGTAGCGATGATGGTAGCTGTACTCGCTGCGGGCGAACTGCGCGTCATCGACATCCCGGAAGCCGAACTGCGAAGGCGGCGGCGAATCCTTGAGCTTTGCAAAGTAACTGTAGAACAGATGCGGCTGCGTTTTGAGCCGTGGATCAGCGCGGAGTTTCGCGACTGCCTCGACGTTCTCGGGCTGCTTCGCGACTTCATCAATCGCCGCGCACCATTTCTGGAAGCGCGAATACTTCTCTGCGTACCCCTCGGCATAGATGGGCATGTATTTGTTCGCCCACTGCTCGGGGTCTTTGCGGAGCTTCTGCGGTGGCGCTGCGCTCGCGGTGACGGGTGTTTGCGGTGATGCGCTCTCCACTTCGATCCAATCAATCCACAGCGCGAACTCGGGGCCGACGCCGTTCGCCTTCTGTCCCTCGGCGAACAAGCGGTGCGCGACCTCCTCCGACTCATAAGTGCCCTTCTCCTGGAAGAAGAAGCCGTGACCTTTCGCCGGCGAGAACTTCAGCGGAATCTCCAGCACCTGCGGCTTCTCCATCGTGCCCGTGACCTGATGACTGCTCGCCACGGCGCGCACTCCGCTGTCGTGCTGCGAGCCAAACTCGACGAAGTGCCGCGCGGCGGGCGTGTTGCTCGTCGCGGCGATGCGTACCCGCACGACGTAGTCGCCCGCCGGCCAGTCGCCCGGCAGGCGGAAGGGCTGATAGGGATTCACAAACACATCCTCGATGGTGAGAAAGGCGCCCGTCTTCGTCGCCGGATGCTCCAAATAAGCACGCTGATAGGGCACGCTGCGAACCCAGTCGCAACGCCCTTGTTCATCGGCATGGATCTCATCCACAAAACCAAAGTCCTTTGGGGAAGGCGCGCCTTTGATCCTCTGCCACTGCGAATAGAAGTGACGATCATCACCCTTCTTCTCCGCGCGGATCGTCGCCGCGAGCTCGGCATTCTCCGGCTTCTGCGCCGCCGCTCCCACCGCTGCCGTCCACTTTTCGTAACGCTGATGCGCGTCCGTACGGTCGGCGAGCGACTTCGCAATCCGCGCGTTCCTTTCCTCCGCCTCGACATGCATGCGCCGAGGCTTTGCGCCCGAGGGTGTGGCGTACCGCGCGAAATGCTCATCGAGCGCCTGCCGCCCGAGCGCGAGGTATTGCTCGAACTGGTCCGACGACATGAAGAGCGACGAGCCCACCGTATCAAATGTCCCCGCGCCGCCATCCGCCGGCAACTCACGCACACTGATGTCCACCCCGAGCAAATCGCGGATCGTGTTCTTGTATTCGCGCCGGTTCAGCCGCCGCATCGTGATCTTGCCACCGGCATCGCCCAGCGAACGCCGCGCCGCCACCAGCGTGTGCGAAAGCGCATCGAGAAACTCCGTCTTCGCCCCGCGCTCCGGCTGCTTCGCATCCTCCGGCGGCATCGCGCCCGAGTTCATCTGGTTGAGCACCTTCTGCCAGCGTTCGGCCGTTTCGAGGGTCGTGATGGTGAACGGCAGATCATCCACCCGGAACTTGCCCTTTTGCTTCTCCGGCCCATGACAGCTCACGCAGTGCTCGTTGAAGAGCGCGCGATGCTGCTCGTTCATGCCCGCGCGTGCGTCGCTCTCAGCAGCCCGGATGGTGAACGGCGTAAAACAGAAGGCGGCGACCAGCAATAACAGGGAGACCTTGGGGACCATGGGAGAAAAATTCAGGAGTCGGGCGCTTTGGCAAGCGGCTTGAAGATGACCGTTGTCGGAATGACCTGCGTTATACCCATTGCGGGAATAGTTTGGTAAGAGGCAGCGAGTTGTAGCTTGCGCAGCCGTTCTCCCTCCCCATGAACCGGCGGTTGGCTCTGTACCGCAGGCGTCCTCGCCTGCGAGTGCGGGCGGCGTCTCGCCGCCCGCAGGTACTCGGGGCGGG
>RFSE01000165.1 GCA_009924135.1 Pseudomonadota bacterium
GAGACGCTGGAGTTGAACTGGTTGCAGAAAGCGACCGCAGAGGAGAACTTGGATGTTGAGATTAAGCGGGGTGTTTCGCCGGCCGACTGGCGAAGGTACAGGCCGGGGCTGGCAGGCCCGCGCCCCCCGGCCCCGGACCTGTCACCTTCGCACCGACGAGGCGAACGAGTTATTCGCCCTGGATGGCGATGAGCCGGGCCTTGGCTTTCTCCGCCTTCTTCACCCGCACTTCAAGGAGGCCATGCTTGAACTCGGCGTTGATGCCGGTGGGATCAGCCCAGCCCGGCATGACAAACGAGCGGGTGAACGTGCCGCAGGGACGCTCGTTGAAGACATATTCCGCCCCCTCGGGCAGCGCCTCGGCGAACCGCTTGCCCGTGATGACGAGCTTGCCTTCCTCGAGCGTCACACTGACATCGTTCTTGTTCATTCCGGGAAGATCGGCCCGGATGACGAACTCGTCATTGGTCTCGAGCACATCCACGGGCGGGGCCCACTGGATGTCGGCCTGGTGGCCATTGCGCCCTGAACTCCAGTCCGACAAAGAGGACAGCCGGTTCTGAAGCTCCTGCATTTCACGGAACGGATTCCATGGAGTTAGTGAGGTCATACTACAATTGTTCTTTTCAGACGGATGACTCTTCCCTCGGTCGCTGGGCTCCGTCGCCAGCCAGCGGAGGGGCTCCGCGGGCACTCGCCCGCAGGTCAGCGATTCACCATAATCGCAACTTGCGTGCCATTGATAAAATCGGCGGAAATCGAAGGAATTCCGCGTTTTTCCCTGTTTTGAAGGCCTGAGGCGGGCACCCGGCGGGAAAAAATGGCACACTTGGGAATCGGCGCGTATCGTTGTGACACACTTATTTACGCTCCCCATTTCCGAATCGTTCCCCTAGCGTCCCGCCATGAAATCGTTCATCGCCCTTGCGCTCACTTCGTTCCTCACCGCCGTCGCTTCCGCTGCCGAGCCGGCGGGCTACTACAGCCGCCTGATTTTCGCGGATGACTTTTCCAGCAACGCCTTCGGGCCGCGCTGGGGGCATTACAAGAGCGGCAGCGTGGTGAAGGACGGCATCCTCGTCGGCCTCACGCCGGAGGGCTCGGACCATTCGGCGGTGGACAACATCCGCTTCGCCGGCGAGCGCGACCTCGAGGTGTCGGTGAAGTTCCGCTTCGTCAGCGAGAAGGCGAAGAGTTTCAACGTGTGGTTCGATGACAAGGATTACAAAGGCTCGCACGCCGGCCACATCTGCAACGTGAACGTCAGCCCCACCGCCGTGAGCATCGGCGACGCGAAGACGGGCAACTTCCGCAACGACATCTACGAGAAGAAGAAGGCCACGCCCAGCACGCTCACGGCCGAGGACAAGGCCCTGCTCGCCACCAAGAACACGAAGCTGACGGTGTCGCTGTCGCTCCAGGACTGGCACACGCTCGTGATTCACACCAAGGGCGACGCCATCGAGGTGAGCCTCGACGGCAAGGTGGCCGGCTCGTTCAAGTCCGAGGGCGTCGGGCACGATCACAAGACGCTCGTCAGCCTCACGACCAATCCCGTGGACGTGCATTACGATGATTTCAGCATCAAGGGCACCGGGGCCGCGCCGGCCAAGCCCTGAAGCACCGCGTCACCCATGAGCGAAGGCACGACCCGCATCGAACCGGCGCTCGGCGACGCCGCGCGGCATCTGTCCTCGGCGCAGTTGGAAGCGGGCTTTCACGCACTGCCGCCCGCTCCGAAGGACGTCGGCCGCCTGACCCACATCGTGCGGCGGCCGACGAAGGACACACGCGAGATTTTGACCCGCGCCCGGCTTTCGCCCGAGGAGGGGTTGCCGGGGGACAATTGGAGTCGCAAACCCGCGCCCAATCCCACGGAGCAGCTTACAGTCATGCAGACGGGCGTGGCTGAATTGATCGCGAACGGCCAGTCGCTCGCGCTCTTCGGCGACAACCTTTTTACGGACCTCGATTTGTCCGTGACGAACCTGCCCATCGGCTCGCGGCTGCGCGTGGGTGCGGCGGTGGTCGAGGTCACGCCGATGCCCCACGATGGCTGCAGCAAGTTCAACGCGCGGTTTGGCAGCGACGCCTTGCGCTTCGTGAATGCCAAACCCACGCGGCACCTGAATCTGCGCGGCATCTACTGGCGCGTGATTGAGGCGGGCGAGATCGAAGTGGGTTCGCCGGTGCAGGTGCTTTCGCGGACGGGCACGTGAGCGGGTGGCGGGTGGGTTGAACGTCCTGTTCCGTTCCACCTTTCTGCGGCGTGAACCCCGCGCCCCGCGCACAAACCCATTTCGTCGCACGTGGAAATCCGTTACCCTCTCGCCATGCGCCGTTTCCTGTGTTCCCGCTTCGCCTGCCTCGGCCTGTTGTACATCGCCGGGCTGGCTGTGCTTTCCCCTCTGCGCGCCGCTGAGGCTACCGCGCCAGTGGTGACTGGTGAAGCTTCTCCGGTCCACTTGCTGGTGCCGGGCTTCACGATGCGCGAACTGCCGGTGCAGTTGACGAGCATCAACAACGTCGAGTACGCGCCGGATGGCCGGCTCTTTGCCGCAGGCTACGACGGGCGGTTTCACCTCCTGCGCGACACGGATGGCGATGGCCTGGAGGACCAGGTAATCACGTTCTCGACCGAAACGAGCGCCAACTACCCGCTCGGCATGGTGGTGAAAGACGGCATGCCCCACATCGTGCTCACGGATGAAGTGGTGCGGTTCCGCGACACGAAGGGCGACGGCATCCCCAACCAGCGCGAAACGGTGTTCAAGGGTTTCGATGATCCCGCGCTCGTGGCGGCCCCGTATCTGAACCACCGCCGGGTGGACAGCTCCATGGCCCTCGCCTACGGCCCGGACGGTGCATGGTACGTCACGATGGGCAACGCGGGCTACAACAACCCCTACTGGCAGGACAAGACGGGCGTGGCGCATTACACGACCGCCCAGCGCCGGGGCTGCCTGCTGCGTTTCACGGCGGACGGCAAAATGGAACAGCTCGCGTCCGGCCTGCGCTACATCATGTCCCTCCAGTTCAACCGGCACGGCGATCTCTTCGCCACGGACCAGGAGGGCGCGACCTGGTGCCCGAACGGTAATCCCTTCGACGAGCTGCTGCACTTGCAACCGGGCCGGCACTACGGCTTTCCGCCGCGTCATCCCAAGTCGCTGCCCAACGTGGTGGACGAGCCGAGCGTCTGGGATTACGCGCCACAGCACGAGAGCACCTGCGGTTTCCGCTTCAATGGTCCGCTGCCGGGCCGGGGACGGTTCGGTCCCGAGTTCTGGGCGGACGACGCGCTGGTCACCGGCGAGTCACGTGGCAACCTCTATCGCACCAAGCTCGCGAAGACCGCCGCCGGTTATGTCGCCCGCAACGAACTCTTCGCCCGCCTCGGCCTGCTAGCGGTCGATTGCGCGGTCTCGCCGCAGGGCGATCTCGTCGTCTGCTGCCACACCGGCAAGCCCGACTGGGGCAACGGCCCAAAGGGTGCCGGGCGGATTTTCAAGTTCACCCACACCGGCAAGACCACGCCACAACCCGTGCTCACCTGGGCCGCAAGCGAGACGGAAACCGTGATCGCGTTTGACCGCCCGCTCCCGACCACGACCGTGGCCCAGCTCGCCGCACAACCCAAAATCGTGTTTGGCCGTTACGTCGCTGCCGGAGACCGTTTCGAAACCATCCGGCCCGGTTACAAGGTCGTGCAGATGCAGCAACGGCAGCCGCGCACGGCCCTGCCGGTGAAGTCCGTCCGACCCGGCAACGATGGCCGCAGCCTGGTGCTCGAAACCGGTGCGCGGAACCTGGCGCTGGTCTATGCCATCAGCATGGCCGGCGGCCCGGATCTGGAGCTGGCCCACGAACTCGACGGCGTTGCCGCCGAGTGGCGCGGGGCCGGTAATGTGACTTGGCGCGGCTGGCTGCCGCATCCCGATTTCGCGGCGGCCCGTGAGTTCACCCGCGCCAGCGCCACGCATGACGAGTTGTGGCAGTGCGTCGGCACGGCCGGCACGTTGACGCTCCGCGCGCAGCTCGACCTGTGGAACATGCTGCAGCCGGCCACGCAACCCACCTCCACGCTGGACTACACGCCCGAGCCGGAAACCGTTACGGTCACGTTCAAGAGCGACGCCGCACTCGCGGTCACCCTGCCGGGCGCAACGGTGCAACGCGTCAGCGACCACGAGTCGCGGGTGACGGTCGCTAGGCCGCAGGAGGATCGCTGGCAGTCCCTCACGCTCACGCTGGCCACGCCCGCCCGCGCGCTCGATGTATCATACGCCACCACGCGCGATCCGCGTCCGCGCGCATTGGGCACGCGCCGTTGGCTGGTCCCGTTCGCGCGGCCGGGCGTTCATGATCGCGAGGATCGCGTCCTCCCGGAACTGGCCGGCGGCAACTGGGAGAAGGGCCACGAACTCTTCCGGGGCAAGGCCGCCTGCCTGACCTGCCACACGCTGCGCGGCGAAGGATTCAACGTCGGGCCGGACCTGAACAACCTGGTTCATCGCGATTACGCCAGCGTCTTGCGCGACATCGTCGAACCCAGCGCCGTCATCAACCCCGACGCAGTCGGCTACACCGTCACGCTCAAGAACGGCGAGGTGCTCACCGGCACCCGCGCCGGCGAGTCCGAGGAAACCTTCAACCTCGCCCAACCCGGCAGCCAGGTGGCGAAGCTCAAGAAGTCCGACATCGCCAAGACCGAGCCCATGAAAATCTCCCTCATGCCCGAGGGCCTCGACAAGGCGCTGACCCCGGCGGAGCTGCGCGACTTGATGACCTACCTGCTCACCGAAGCGCCGGTCGCGAAGAACAAATAGGCGGGCGGCGAAGCGCAGTGCGGCCCCCTGTAGCGGCGGCGAACTGAAACGCCCCTTTACACTGGCTTAACAAAAAACCGCTTTGTTCCGCCGGAACTTCGCGGGAAGGTGTTGCCTGAAACGCACCATGAAAACGTTTACGTACCCTCTGGCAATGCTCCTCCTCACGGGCCTGACGGTTCACGGCCACCATCTCGGCGGCGGCGCGGAGGACGGAGCCGGGACGCATTACGACTTCAGCGTGCGACCGCCCACGACCCTCGTGTTGCGTGGCTCGCAATTGCGCGGTGACGTGCTGATGATGGCGCAGGCGCAACGTCCATTGCCCGCTGCGACGGCGAACTCCGGCGCGTTGCCTGCCATGGCCGCTCTGTTCCAGGCGTTCGGGCCAAAAGTGAAGGTGCGGACGGACGGACAATTTCTCTACGTCGAGTCCGACGGAATGCCCGCGCATAACATGATGGTGGGCATCACCGCGTGGCAGCAGCAGGTGCCGCTGCCGCAGGCTTACACCGGCAACAACGCCTGGCGCATCCCGCTGCATCCGGTGCCGGCGCAGACACCCGCTTCGATCAAAAATCGCTTCCTGCGCGGGGCCATCGCCCTCGCGGTGAACGGCATCCCCATCTTCAACCCGCAGAACAATCGCGGCGAAATTTCGAACGAGATCGGCGAGCTGGACGAGTGGGGCGGCCATTGCGGACGCGCGGATGATTACCACTATCACGCCGCGCCGTTGCACTTGCAGGCGGTGGCGGGCAAAGGCCAGCCCATCGCCTACGCGCTGGATGGTTACCCGATTTTCGGCCTCATCGAACCAGACGGTTCCGCGCCCGCAAAGCTCGACGCCTTCAACGGCCACGAACTGCCCGGCCTTGGCTACCATTACCACAGCTCGACGAAGTATCCCTACGTGAACGGCGGCTTTCACGGCGAGGTCACCGAGCGCGACGGCCAGGTGGACCCGCAGCCGCGCGCCCAACCCCGCCGCGAGTCGTCCACGCCGTTGCGCGGTGCGCGGATCACGGGCTTCACCTCCAAGGAGAAGTCCTACAGCCTCAAGTATGAGTTCGGCGGCGAGACGCGGTACGTGAACTACGCGGTGAATGACAACGGCACGGTAAAGTTCGACTACGTGGACGGCAGCGGCCAGGTGAAGTCGCAGACGTACTCCGAACGCCCGGCAGGCGGCGACCGTCCGCCCGGCGAGCCCAAGGGTGGCAAGGACGGCCGGAAGAAAGGCCCCGGTGGCGGCCCCGGGGATCGTCCCCCGCCACCTCCGGACCGGCCCGACGCGCGCGGTCCCGGCGGTCCCGGCGGCGCTCCCTACGTACAGAATCCGGCCGCGAACTACGTGCCCAAGCGCAGCGGCAATTTCGTGCTACGCAGCCCGGTCGTCGCTGCCGGCGGCGCGTTGCCGGTCGAGTTCACCGGCGATGGCAGCGGGATTTCGCCACCGTTGGAGTGGACCGGCGCACCGGCGGGCACGAAGAGTTTCGCGGTGATCATGCACCACATTCCCGGACCCGGTGACGTGAAGTGGTATTGGACGCTCTACAACCTCCCCGCGAACCTCCAGAGCCTGCCGAAGGACGTGCAAGGCGTGGGCACGCTGGGCAACAGCAGCGTGAACCACCGGCCCGGCTACGCGCCGCCGCACTCGAAAGGCCCCGGGGCGAAGACCTACATCCTCACAGTCTATGCGCTCTCCGCGCCCGTCCAAATCTCCGCCCCGCCCACCGAGGTGAACCGCGACACGCTGCTCGTCGCGATGAAGGACCTCATCCTGGACAGCGCGGAACTGAAAGTGACTTACGACCGCACCGGCGCGATCGGTGGCGCGCCGAAAGCGGAGCAGCGGCCATGAAACGTTTGCGGTTTGCCCTGTTGCTCGCCTGCGGCCTCGCGCCCTTCAGCCACGCCGCCGCGCCCAACTTCGTCGTCATCCTCGGCGAGGGCGCGGGGTGGACGAGTTCGTCGGTGCAGATGGACGACCGTAATCCGGCCTCGCGCGGCTCCGTGAAGACGCCGAATCTGGAACGCCTCGCCGCTGCCGGCATGAGGTTCTCGGACGGCTACGCGGCGTCGCCCCGCTGCACGCCCTCGCGCGCGGCGCTGTTCACGGGCCGCAGCCCGGCGGCGTTGCACATGACGTTCGTGGGCGACGGCCGGCGTGACGAGGCCGTGCTCGCACGCGTGCTGGCTCCGCACGCGGTGTTAGAATTGCCCGAGTCCGAGACGACCCTCGCCGAACTGCTCCAGCGCGCGGGCTACGCCACCGCGCATTTCGGCAAGTGGCACGTGGGCCGCGCGAGTCCGGCGAAGCACGGCTTCGACGAACACGACGGCGCGAACAACAACGGCGGGCCGGACAACGTCGCCAGCCCGAATCCCAAACAGGCCCTGGCCATCACCGCGCAGGGCATTGCTTTCCTGGAGCGGCAGGCGAAGGCCGGGCGGCCGTTCTACCTCCAGATGTCGCATTACCCGAATCAGGAGGAAAAGGGCCGCAGCGGCGGCGGCAAGCAGCGACCGCCGGAAGGCAACGCCGAGGCGATGGGCATCACGTACCAGACCTTGGGCCAGATTCTCGATGCCGTTGCACGCCTCGGCCTCACGGGCAGCACGTACATCCTCTACACCACGGATCACGGCACGCCGGGCCGCAACGCTCCGTTGACCGGTGGCAAGGGCACCGTGCTGGAAGGCGGTCTGCGCGTGCCGTTCCTGGTCAGCGGACCGGGCGTGAAACCGGGCGCGTGCTCGCACGTGCGCGTGACTGCGATGGATTTGTTGCCGACGTTCGCCGAGCTGGCCGGCGTGAAGGAGCCGTTGCCGCCCCGGATCGAGGGCGGGAGTTTCTCCGCCGTCTTGAAGAACAACGGCGTCGGCACGGTGGCACGTCCGCGCGAGGAGTTCGTGGTTCACTTCCCGCACTACGACAAGGACGCGCTCGGCCCGGCCTCGGCCATCCTGCTCGGCGATTTCAAGCTGATCCGCGTTTACGAGACGGGCGAACGCCGGCTCTTCAACCTCGCGCAGGACTCGGCCGAACGCGATGACCTCGCCAAGCAATTGCCCGCAAAGGTCGCCGAGCTGGACCAGCGCCTCACCGCCTACCTCACCGCCGTGGGCGCACAGATGCCGGACATCAACCCCGCCGTGCCCATCGGCCAGCGCCCGCCGGACAAGAAGGGCGGGAAGGGGAAGGAGAAGCAGTGAACGACGAACGCGTGATTCAATGCGGAGTGCGGAATGCGGAATGCGGAATGGGAAGGCATCGCCTCCGCCAGGTTTTGTGTTTCATGGTGGCGTTGGGAGTCCTGACGGTTTCATTACTTGCGCAAGAGCCGCCGAAGCCCAAGGGCGGCAAGGGCGGCCCCGGAAAGGGCGAGGTCAAAATGCCCACGCCCGCCTTCCGCACCGAGGTGCCGGCGCATCCGGTGGACCTCATCCTCGGCCGGCCCACGCGGGACGCCATCACCTTGAGCGTGCTCGCGTATGCGGACCTGGAAGGGTTTGTCGCCTATGGCCCGCAGCCCGACCGCCTGACGCAGGAAACCCCGAAGCAAACATTCACCGCGAGCCAGCCCGTCGAGCTGCTCCTGAGCGGCCTGCAACCGAACACGCGCTATCACTATCAGTTCCGGTCCCGCGCGACGGGTGTGACGGACTTCGCGAGCAGTCCGACGTACACCTTCACCACCGCGCGTCCGCCGGGCAGCCCGTTCACCTTCACTGTGCAGGCCGATCCCCACCTCGACTTCGGCACCGACCCGGACGTTTACCGGCAGTCCCTCGCCAACGCGCTCGCCGCGCAGACCGATTTTCACATCGATCTCGGCGACACGTTCATGACGGACAAATACACCGACTACCACCTCGCCGCTCCGCAGTACCTCGCCCAGCGCTACTACTTCGGCCTCGTCGGCCACAGCGCGCCGGTGTTCCTCGTGCTGGGCAACCACGACGGTGAAATGCCCGCCAAGGGAGGCTCCGGTCCGGATTCCATGGCCGCATGGTCCAACGCGATGCGGAAGAAATACTTCCCCAACCCGCTCCCGAACACCTTCTACACCGGCAACCAGACGCCGGAAAAAACCGCCGGCCTGCTCCAGGACTACTACGCGTGGGAATGGGGCGACGCGCTCTTCATCGTGCTCGATCCCTTCTGGTATTCGCAGCGCCAGCGGCGCGATGACCGGGACAACTGGGGCCGCACGCTCGGGGCGGAGCAGTACGGATGGTTGCAGCGCACGCTGGCAACGAGCCGGGCGAAGTTCAAGTTCGTCTTCCTCCATCACCTCGTCGGCGGACAGACCCCGGAAGGCCGGGGCGGCACGGAGGCCTCGCACTTCTACGAATGGGGCGGCGCGGAACTCGATGGCCGCAACACCTTCGCGCAAAAACGCGTCGGCTGGCCGGCCCCGATCCACGACCTGCTCGTGCAGCACGGCGGCAGCATTGTCTTCCACGGTCACGACCACATGTACGTGCGCGGCGAGCGCGACGGCCTCATCTACCAGCTCGTGCCCCAGCCCGGCCACGCCCGCGGCACCACGCGCAGCGCGGAGGAGTATGGCTACCAGAGCGGCCTCGTGCTCCCCAGCTCCGGCCACCTGCGCGTGACCGTCTCCCCCGCCCAAACCGTGGTGGAATACGTCAAAGCCGACCCCGCCGCCACTGTCGCCCACCGCTACACCTGCGCACCGCGTTGACGAGACGCCCGGAGCGCTGGTAGGGCGCGTCTGTCCCCAGCGCGCCGCCGAACCACGCAAACCCGCGACCAGCGTGACCGGAGGGCCACCGAAACCGGAGTAGGTCCATCAACCCAATTGCCGGATTTTAATTTGCCGCAAAAGTGCAAAGCAAAGCCTGAACCCTCTCCAAAATGCTTGAACTCCCCGGCAGCCATAACAATATTACGCACAGGAACCCGGTGAGCAATTACACACATCAACTGCCCGCCACCACCACCGCTGCCCGCTGACACCAATTCATACCACCATGGCATCGAAGATGAAATTCGACCCACGCAAGCTGATGGAGAAAGCCATCGCGGTGATGAAGCAGTCCATCAACGAGCCACGCACGGACAAGAAGGCGAGTCCGCTGGTGGGCGCGGTGCTGGTGAAGCCGGACGGAACGGTGGACACGGCATTTCGCGGGGAACTCCGCCACGGCGACCACGCGGAATACACGCTGCTGGAACGCAAGCATCGCGACGAGCGGCTCGATGGCGCGTTTCTCTTTGCAACGTTGGAGCCGTGCGCGCCGGGAGCGCGGAAGCATCCGAAGCTGGCGTGTGCCGAGCGCATTGTGAACGCGCGGATTGCCGAGGTGTGGGTAGGCATCGAAGACCCGGACCCGAGGTGGACCGGCAGGGCATCCGGTATCTGGAGCAGAACGGCGTGAAGGTTCACCTCTTCGATCTCGATTTGCAGGCGCGGATTCGCGAGGTGAACAAGGAGTTCATCGCGCAGGCCTTGAAGCGAGCGGCGGAGGCCAAGGACGGGAAAAAACGGGCAAACCGGCGCCACTTTCGCAGTGGGACGAGGCGCTGGCGGGCGTAAGCGTGGCGGATCTGGCGTCCGACGCTCTGGCCCGCTATCGCGAACGAACAAAGATCCAGGACAAGACGATTTCAGCCGGATTTCTACAGCGATTGGAGCGTCAGGGCTTGCTAGCCCGGCGGGGATCAAAACTGGTGCCGACCGGATATGGATTCCTGCTATTCGGGAAAGCCCCTCGCGAGGTGCTGCACCACGCCGGGCTGAACGCGACCATCGACTATCCCGACGGCACGCACGAGATTCAGGACTTCGACGGGCCAACCATCCTGATCCCCGATCAGGTGGAGGCCTGGTTGCGGCCGAAGCTGCCGAACGTGATTGATCGCAGCCGGATGACGCGGGCGGAACGAACTGCGCTGCCGTTCGAGCTGGTGCGTGAGGCGGTGATCAACGCGCTGGTGCATCGTGATTACGATCTGACCGGCGCCACCTGTCATCTGGTGGTGACGGGGGACACCGTCACGGTGCGCAACCCGGGCGCTCCGTTGCTGCCGATCACCATGGAGCAGATGCAGGACTTCACCGCGCCGATGTATAACCGGAATCCGAAGCTGCAGTTCGCCTTTGGCGGTTCGAAGCTGGTGGAAGGGCGCGGATTCGGGATGAGGACTTTCGGAGAAGCTGCCGCGACGCATGGGCTGCCGGTGCCGAAGTATGCGTTCGACGGGTTGTATTTGAACCTGACGATCTACCGGGACGCCAAGGCGGCGTTGGAGGCGCTCGGGGCGGCGACGTTGAGCAAGCTCAGCAAGTCGGAACGGGTGGGCTGGGAATGGCTGGTCGCCCAAGGCGGCGCCAGGTCGGGTGAGTATGCCGCAGCGATGAAGGTGGACGAGCGGACGGCGCGTCGGCACCTGAACCAGTTTCTCAAGCTGGGGCTGGTGAGGAAGTCCGGGGCCAGCACTTCGACAGAATACGAAATCGCATGAGGAGGGAATCAACTTTACCTTTACGCGGACCGCCGGGCCGGACATTTTGCCAGACATTTTGTCCGGGGATCATCAGGGTCATGCAGCGGTTTCCCGGACATTCTGCCCGCAAAGACTGTCCTCTTATGGGGTCCGAAACCATTACAGGACAGCCCTCGCGAGATTGCTCACGACCAACTGGCGCGACAGCCTCGTTTCGGCTAATCCCGACAGTATCCCGCCAAACATCCTGCCATTTTGGCAGGATTCGCGGCCTCGCTACCCGGACATTTTCCCGGACATTTTGTCCGGCTACCGCAGGACCACTCGGCATGAGCCTCAACGAATCCATCATCGAAGACGCGGCCCTGGAACAGTTCGGGGATGTGCTCGGCACGCAGCCATACCACGCGCATCCGCAACCGGCGTGACGGGGCCCAGCCGGAGCCGTTGACCGTGCCGGAGGGCAAGGCCGCCAGTTGCGAGAGGCCGCTTGCCGGACTTGACCACCCAGCCCAAAAACCGTTCCCTATGCGCTGGAAGGTGTCTCACTTCTTGAGCGCCACCCGCCATATTTTTCGACGCTGTTTACATGCAAGAATGTGCCGCCACAGGCAATGCCTTGGCCAATTTAGCAGTCCATCGAGACGAGCCGGAGCAGTCCGACGAATCACTTCAGGGTTTGTGGCCTGAGGAAGAGCGCGGCCCGGGTCCGGTGGATGGTGACCGGACGAAAAGGGAGCATCCGCAGGACAAATGCGTCCATCAGTGGTTCGAGGAGCAGGTCGAGCGCACTCCCGAAGCCGTGGCCGTGGTCTTCGAGCGGCAATCCCTGACCTACCGGGAACTCAATGCCCGGGCCAACCAACTGGCGCATCATCTGCGCTCCCTCGGCGTCGGCCCGGATGTCCTGGTCGGGTTGTTCATGGAGCGGTCATTAGGATTGGTGGTAGGCGTGCTGGGCATCCTCAAGGCCGGAGGCGCCTACGTGCCCTTGGATCCCCAATACCCAGCGGAGCGGGTGACCTTTGCGCTGGCAGATGCCAATGCCCCCCTGGTTGTCACCCAGGAATCCCTCGCCGAAAAACTGGGCTCAACCCGCGCCAAGCTGATCCACTTGGACCGCGATGCTTCCGCCATTTCGCGTCAGCCCCAATCCAACCCCGCGAACCAAACCAACCCCGGGCATCTGGCCTATGTCATCTACACCTCGGGTTCGACGGGGACACCCAAGGGGTCGTTGATTTCGCATCACAATGTGGTGCGGCTGTTTCAGGCCACTCAAGCATGGTTCAAGTTTGCCCCCACCGACGTGTGGACCTTGTTCCATTCCTGCGCTTTTGACTTTTCGGTTTGGGAACTCTGGGGAGCGCTGTTCCATGGCGGGCGGCTGGTCGTGGTGCCTTATATCGTGTCCCGCACGCCGGGAGCTTTTCACCGTCTGCTCCACGACGAGGGCGTCACGGTGTTGAACCAAACCCCTTCTGCTTTCCGTCAGTTGATCCAGATCGATGAAGCGGCCGACCGGAATGATCCACGGGCGAGCTTGGCGCTGAGGTGGGTGATTTTTGCGGGTGAGGCCTTGGAATTTCCGAGCCTGAAGCCGTGGTTCGACGTGCACGGTGATCAACATCCCCGGCTGGTGAACATGTATGGCATCACGGAAACGACTGTGCATGTCACCTACCGGCCGGTCAGCAGGGCAGACCTGCTGGGTGGCAGCTTGATTGGCCAGCCGATCCCTGACCTCCAAATATATCTGCTAAACGATGCGCAGCGACCCGTGCCGATCGGCGAGCCGGGAGAGATTTACGTCGGCGGTGACGGGGTTGGTCTCGGTTATTTGAACCGGCCCGAACTCACCGCTCAAAGATTTATTCCCGACCCCTTTGGTCCGGGGCCGGGAAAACGGCTGTATCGCTCGGGGGATTTGGCCCGCTTCCTTCCGAACGGTGACCTGGAATACCTCGGCCGGATGGACCACCAGGTGAAGATTCGGGGGCATCGGATCGAGCTGGGCGAGATTGAGTCCGTTTTGAGCGGGCATGCCCTGGTCCGGGAAAGCGCCGTGGTGGCCTGCGGGGATGCTTTTGCCAGCCCTGGCCCAGGCAAAGAAGAAAGGTCAGGGGACAGTGTGCATCAACTTAGAAAAAGCAGTTGGAAAGTTGCCAGCAGCG
>RFSE01000166.1 GCA_009924135.1 Pseudomonadota bacterium
AGGGACTTTCGCCGCCGCTCGATTACAGGCTGTTTAACAACTGCATTGATCAGAAAAATGGGGTCAGAAAAATTTCAACTTAGGTCCTTCCCATCATTCTGACCCCATCATTCTGACCCTTTTCGGTTCATGGGGAGGGAGAAAACGTCCGGAGGGTCAAATCGGAGATTCGACCAGAGTATTCCAGTAATTGGTATAACTGCTGGCGCTGGCCGGAACCGCACTCAAGGCGCAGTCACCTTGAGCTGGGCCAGCACCGGCTTGAGCGTTTCCGCCCAGCGCTTGTAACCGACGGCGTTGGGGTGGAGCAGGTCGGGAAACTCCTCTTTCTTGGCGTCACCGGCGGCATCGGCGAACGGCGTCCAGGTGTCCACGAGCGTGACCTGTGAATTGTCCTTCGCGAGGGCGGCGATGAGCCCGTTGAGCTTTGTAATGGTTTCCTTCGAGCGGCTCTTGCTGACGTGGCTGGGCATGACCTGGCACACGATGACCGGCATGTTGGGGTTGTGCGCCTTGAAGGCGGCGAGCAGCAGCTTCACGTTCCCGGCGATGACCTCGGGCGTGGCTTTTTCTTCGATGTCATTGGTTCCGGCGAGCAGCACAATGGCCTTGGGTGACAGGTCCAGCACGTCCTCCTTCAGGCGATAGAGCATGCCGCGCGTGGTGTCGCCGCTGATGCCCCGGTTCGCCACTTTCAAGCCGGGAAAGCTGTTGCCCAAATTGTCACCCCAGCCCTGGGTGATGGAGTCACCGAGGAAGACCACGGCCCCCTTGTCCTGCTGCACACGGCCGGCCCACGTGAGGCGCTTCTGCCGCCACAGGTTGCGGAACCAGTCGTAGCGCCGCAGGGGCCCCGCGCCGGGCAGGCCTTCGTCGGTGTCCGGCAGCTTTGCCACGGCGGGCAGCTCCGGCGGCTTGGTTTGCAGCTTGTAGGTGTCCGCCTGCCCGCGCCGTTGCGCAAACATCCACGGGAGGAACTCCGGTTCACTGTAAGCCCGGCCCCACGAACCGTGGCCCAGGCCGAAATACTCGAAGTACTTGGGCTGTCCGCCGGCCGCGCGAATCGCCGCGAGCATGTTGCGCGTGCGGATGACTTTCACGACGCTGTCGTCATCCGAATGGAAGGCCCAGATCGGCACCTTGGCCGCGCGGGCGGCGACCGTGTCATCACCGCCGCCACAAACCGGCGCACCGGCGGCGAAGCGGTCCGGGAAGCGCGTGACTAGGTCCCACGTGCCATAGCCGCCCATGCTCAGGCCGGTGACGTAAATGCGGTCCGTGTCCACGGCTGCGGACTTGGGCAACGAGTCGAGCAGGTCGAGCACAAGCTGCATCGGTTCACTGGGTTTCGCGGGCTGTGTGCCCTTGTCGCCGCTCCACGGCATGTCCACCCATTGCTTGTTGGCGGGGCACTGCGGAGCCGCGACGAAGCACGGGAATTTCGTGCGGTTCGCTGCTTCCAGATAGAGCTTGGTGCCGTGGGTCAACTGGGCGGCGTTGTTGTTGCCGCGTTCGCCGGCACCGTGCAGGAAGAGGACCAATGGATACTTCTTGCCGGCCTCGGGATTCGCCGGGGTGAGCCAGCGGTAGGGCAGGGTGGCTCCGGTGGCACTGGTGAAGATGCGCGGCTCGAAGTCCTGGCCGTGGGCGATCCCGCCGGCGCAGCACAGGCTCCAAACAAACAGATGGCGAAGGAATTGCATGGGCGAAATCTCAGTCAGTCCGGCGCGCAGATGCAATCCCAATGTCACGGTGGGCGCTGCAGCGGGTGCATCCTGACACTGCCCCCGAGGAACGAAATCTTCCGGCGCGCGGCTGTGTCGCGGAGACCAGCCGCAGCGGCCGCGCCTGGCAGAAGGCGTTGAGGCATTCCGTCCCCGTTCGGTATTTCGACATTGCTGCGGCTGATCCCGCGCCGAGCGGGACACAGCCGCGCTCCGGGGGCAGTGCCAAGCTGCGCCCCGTTTCAGCGTTTCAGCGCGCTACTTCGATTTCAGCCCGACCGTGTTGACCGCGATCACGCGGTACTGGTGCGTCTTGCCGGCTTCGGCCTTCGTGTCGGTGTAGCGCATCTGGTTCAGCGGCTGGGTGGGGGTGTCGCTGTATTGGAGGTTCTGGAAGATGGGCCGACCGAAGGGGTTCTTGCCCTGTTCGGGGACGTTGGCGAGGAACTGGCCGTCGCGCTCGATGATGAAGCTGGCGAGTCCGCTTTCGACATCGGCGTCGGCGTCCCAGGTGATTTCGTTGCCCTTCACGCGAATGTTCGTGGGGGCGGGCGGCGGGGTTGTGTCAGACACGGCAGTGTTCTTCACATACTGCGTCCAGGCCTTGGCCATGGCTTCATTGGGAAACCAAACGGACTTCTCCTTCGCTCCGTCAAACTTCGCCGCCGGCACGGGAGCGATGACGTTCGGATCACCGGCGTGCAACGGAGCCAGCCAAGCGTCCGCTGTGGCCATGGGCTTCAGGGCCGCGCCACCTTTGGCCGGCAAACGTGCGCTCAGACAGGTGTCGAGCCACGGGATGGCGAGATAACGTTGATTGCCGCACTCGTGACTGGTCAATGGATCAACCGAGACGCAGATCAACGAACCTTTGGCGCGCATGGCCGTGAAGAACGTTTCCACGCCCGGCCAAACCCCGGAGAAACGGTTGGTCTTGTCGGTCACGCCTTCCTTGGTCCCGAGATTGCACATGACAGGCACCTGACAGGCGGTGTCCGAAATGGTGTACGGCGTGGGCTTGCCCTCGGCCGCCTTGAGCGGCGGCACGCCCGAGCGCAACCAAGCCGCTGCGATGCGGTCCGGGTGCAGCAGCACCATGCCGCCGGCCCAGTGACCGCCGCCGCTGTGACCCCAGAGCGCCCACGGAACCGTCGCCAATTCGGGATGCCCGCTCTTGGCCCCGAGTTCGGCCAGGGATTGCTGGAACTTCACATCGGAGCCATTGCGGGGATCGCACCAGAGCTGGCAATTGGCCTTGTCGGGCTGCTCGTAAGCCGGGGCCATCAGCGCGCAGTCGTGCTTCTTTGCGAGCGCCTGCCAGTGCAGGTCGTACGCCCCGGTGAGCCCGGATTTGCAGGAGCCTTCGCCACAGCCGTGCTGGTGGACGATGACCCCGCGCAGCGTTTTGACCCCGGGCGGCACCCACACGGTGTAGTTCGCGGCGAAAGTAAGCTCGCCGGGCTTCGTGGAAGCTTCGTACCGCACGCGGTAGTAGGGCGGATCAGCCGGCGGGAAGACGTTGTAAGGCGGCTGCTGGGCGGACAGCGACCCGGCGAGAACGAGGAGCAACAAAACTAAATGGCGCATGGTGCGGAGCAAATTGCCGGTGAGCCGGGAAAGTTGCAAGCAGTGGTAGCGCCGCAGAAAGCAGCGGCGGATTTCGTAGCGCGGGCAGCCTGCCCGCGCGATCGTCCGCATACTCACGGTGGTACGGACGGTTTCCACACCGTCCCCATCTGCCGCGCAGCGGAGCGAGCCACAGAAGACTTCTGGCAGGGGAATTTGGGGCAAGATAATGGGAGAAAAAAATTCCGTTCTAAATTCCCCTGCCCAAAATTCCCCTGCCAACTTTCAGACGAACGACGAATTCGGGTTTGTTAAAGGTTGGGCCGAAGGCCGGACGCTTTTTCCACTCGCCTCGCTCTGGTAGCCAGATACTGAACGACACCCTTCTGGCAGGGCGCATCTCAGTTTCGTGCACACCGGGAGGCCACTTGGGGAGCCTTCTCCCTTTGCGGAGCAAGGGGAGAAGGTGGCCGGAGGCCGGATGAGGGGTTGGGCCACCCACGCCCTCGCACGCAACCCCTCACCCCAACCCTCTCCCCTTGCTCCGCAAAGGGAGAGGGAGCCCAAGGCCAACAACTTCGTCGCCTTGCTCCCTTTCCGCTGCCTTCTTACCCAGCGGTTGAATCAGCTTGGCACCAACAGGGCCAAGGGACTCCGAGCTCAAGCCTGCACTCCTGTGGTGCCAAGAAACTGAGATGCGCCCCTTCTGGCACCGCCTCCAGCTTTCCGCTTGCCACCCTTCCGGCCGCCCTCCAGCCTCACTCCCAAGTCCTCAACTATGTTACACATGCGTTCACGAATCCCCGGCCTTGGCCAGCTCGTTACCCTTGGTCTCGTCAGCCTCCTAGCCTTCACGGCGAGTGCGGCGGAGAAGTATTCCGAAAATCCCGGCACTGCGGGCGACGGTAATTTCACCATCGGCCCCGACTACAAGCCCGACCCCGACCTGTCGGACCGGGGCAATCCCAAGGGCAAGTCCTTCACCTTCTCCATGGCGCTGGCGGACAGTAAAATCTTCCCAGGCACCGACAAGACGCTTGATCCCGTCAAGAAACCCGTGAACAAGGAACGCAAGATTTCTGTTTATGTGCCGGCGGCTTACAAGGACGGCACCAAGGCTCCGTTGCTCATCATCCACGACGGCCCGGGACCACTCGGCTCAATCCGCAATGCGCTCGACAACCTCACCATCTCCAAGGACCCAAACCGCAGTCTGCCAGCCTTCATCGCCATTGCCGTGCAAAACGGCGGCAACGACGGCAAGAAGAGCGAGCGCGGCCTGGAATACGACACCATGTCCGACCGGCTGGCCCGCTTCATCAACGACGAGGTCCTGCCCGCCGTGCTGAACAACGCCGAGATCAAGGCCGCGTACCCGCACCTCGCCTTCACGGCGAATCCCTGGGGCCGGGGCGTCATCGGGTGCAGTTCGGGCGGCGCGGCGGCGTTGACGATGGCCTGGTTCCGCCCGGATTTGTTCCGGCGCGTGATCGCCTACTCCGGCACGTTTGTGGACCAGCAGGACGACGACGCACCCGAGGAGGCCCAATATCCGCTCGGGGCATGGGAGTATCACTCCGGCAAGAAACTCATCGAGACCAGCGAGTTGAAGCCGCTGCGCATCTTCACCCACGTTTCGGAGAAGGACATCCGCCCGAACGACGCGGAAGAGACGCATCACAACTGGGTCATGGCCGGTAACCGCACGGCGGCGGCGCTCAAGGCCAAGGGTTATCACCACCGTTTCGTTTACAGTCTGGCCACGGGCCACTGCGACGGCAAAGTCTTCCAGCAAACCCTGGCTGACACGCTCGTGTGGGTTTGGCGCGGCTATCACGCTGAGTAAGTCTTGCACTCCCGCGCCATGAAGCTTCTCCGCCGTCTCCTGTGCCTTGGTCTGCTGTCTGCCGCCGCTTTCGCCGGAGCCGAACAGCCCTTCCACGTTTACGCCCCCAGCCACACCACTGGTAAATTGCTGGTCGCGTCCGCCACTCCCACGGCCAATGGGCTGGAGCTCAAGCTGGCGCAGGAGATCAAGCTGGGCTTTCCGGTGTCCACCATCGCCCAGCATCCCACCAGGCCGTTGCTCTATCTGGCCCCGCCTTCCGGCGAAGAGGGCAAGGCCAAGGGCGCGGTGATCACGCTCCAAAACGACGGAGCGTATCTGCGGCATGCGGAGTTCATGTTCAGCCACCCCAGCGCCTATCTCAGTCTGGACCAGACGCGCCGTTTTCTGTTGAGCGCGGATTACGGCAAGGGCTTCGTGGATATCTATGCGCTGGATGAGACCGGTGTCCCCGGCAAGCGCGTGACCGCCCTGAACGAAGGCCGGCCCACGGCCCATTGCATCCGCACCTCGCCGGACAACCGGTTCGCCTACGTGTCCTACGTGAAGGAGAACAACGCGCTCTACCAGTACCGTTTTGAGGCGGCCACCGGCCAGCTCACCGCGCTTGAACCCAAGAACGTTGGCCCACCCGAGGGCACCGGCCCGCGCCACATGGCCTTCCATCCGTCGAAGCCCGTTTTGTACTTCAGCAACGAGCAGCATCTCGGCGTCTCGGCTTACAACGTGGAACCCTCCGGCCAGCTCAAGCTACGGCAGGTTTGTGACGCGGTAAGCAAGGACGAGCCTCGGGATGGCGTCAGTTCCTCGGACATTCTGGTCACGCCCGACGGCCGGTATCTCTTCGCCGGCATCCGGGGACACAGCCGGGCCTTCGACTGGATCAGCCGCTATCGGGTGAAGGAGAACGGGGACCTGGAACTGCTGGGCCTGACGCCGGCGGACAAGGTTCCCTGGGGGCTGGCCTTCTCGCCCACCGGTGAACACCTGCTGGTCACGGCCTTCGATGGAGCCACCCTCACGGCGTACAAGATCACCGCGGCCGGCGACCTGACCAAGGCCGGCAGCTTGACGTGGGACAAACAGATCTTCGCCATCGTGACCCGCTGAGGGTAGTCGATTTGCCTTCGGGCAGCGGAACCTATCGATGAACTTCCCGCAGATTCAAGGACGCCAGCAGATTAGGTTTTCCATCTGTGGTCCTCCTTGAATCTGTTGGAATTATCTCCCTTGAACCTCGTCATGAATCCTCTGCGTCCTTCCCGCCTCTGCGGTGCTTCCTCATCCAGAGCACCGCAGAGCCGGGACGCCAGCAGATTAGGTTTCCCATCTGTGGGCGTCCTTGAATCTGTTGGAATTATCTCCCTTGAACCTCGCCATGAATCCTCTGCGCCCTTCCCGCCTCTGCGGTGTTTGTTTCCCAGCCAGAGCACCGCAGAGCCGGGACAGCCGCAGAGGCTGAGTTTGTTTGACATGCCGAACCTGCACTTCATGAAAGCCCTCCTCGCCGGGGGAATGCTCCTTGCAGCAGGCCTGTCCTCCGCACCCGTCTCCGGCGCGGAGCGCGGCAACTGGCCGTCGTTTCGCGGGCCGGGAGCGGCTGGCGTCATGGACGGGCTCGATTTGCCGGAGCAGTGGGAAGCTGAAACGGGACGAGGCATCCGCTTCAAAGTCGAGCTTCCCGGTCTGGCACATTCCAGCCCGGTGATCTGGGGCGACCGGCTGTTTGTCACCACCGCCGTGAGCAGCGAGCGGGATGCCTCGTTCAAGCCCGGCCTCTACGGTTCCGGCGAAGCCTCCCGCGACCGGTCCGTGCAGGAGTGGCGCGTCCTGTGCCTCGACAAAAAGGACGGCAAACTCCTCTGGGACAAAACCGCGACCCAGGGCAATCCCCAGGACAAACGCCACATCAAATCGTCCTACGCCAACTCGACCCCGGCCACCGATGGCGAACACGTCGTGGCGTTGTTCGGCTCGGAAGGCTTGTTCTGCTACACCACCCAGGGCCAGTTCCTCTGGAAGAAGGAGCTGGGGCGCATGGATGTCGGGGCCTATGACCTGCCGAGCTACGAATGGGGCGCGGCCAGCTCACCCATCATTCACGACGGCAAGGTCATCGTTCAGTGCGACCAGCAAAAGGGTTCGTTCCTGATCGCCGTGGACGTGAAAACTGGCGCGACCGTATGGACGACTCCGCGCGATGAACTGCCGTCGTGGGGCACGCCGACGGTGTACCCGGGGAAGACCCGCGCCGGGCTGGTCGCCAATGGTTCCAATTTCATTCGCGGCTACGATCCCGCGACCGGCGCGGAACTCTGGCGGCTCGGCGGCAGTTCCAAGATCACCGCCCCGACCCCGGTTTACGCGGAAGGGCTGATCATCGTGGCGAGCGGACGGGCTCCCGAGCGCCCCATCTTCGCCATTCGCCCGGATGCCACGGGTGACATCACCCTGCGAAACGGCGAGACCACCAACGCGTCCGTGGCCTGGAGCAAGACCCGGCGCGGCAGTTACATGCCCACGCCGCTCCTCTACCGGAGCCTCGTTTACGTCCTGAATAACGACGGCTTGCTCGGTGGCTACGAACTGGCCACGGGCACCGAACTCTTTCTCGAACGCGTGCCGCACCGGTCCTTCGGGTTCAGCGCATCCCCGGTGGCCGCCGATGGAAAGATCTATCTGGCGGGGGAAGATGGGTTGGTCTTCGTGGTGGAGGCCGGCCGCCAATTGAAACTCCTCGCGACCCATGCGATGGGCGAACCGTTCATGGCCACGCCGGCACTTTCCCATGGCACCCTGTACCTCCGGGGCAGCCGCCACCTGTTCGCGGTCGGCAAGTGAACCTTGAGGCCTGTGTGAAACGCATTTTGAAAATGTCGCGCGAAGACCGCGAAGAGAGCGAAGGCAGAAGGGTGAATTTCTTCTCCACCTTCGCGGCCTTCGCGGGACCCAGAGGATTCAGCACAGCATCGGGATTATCCTGGCCAAGCCCGGTTGTGAACCACGCCCGCGTTCTCCCTCCCCATGAACCGGCGGTCAAGGAGCGCGGACGCCCACGTCTGCAGCCGCGCTGCCATGTACCGCAGGCGTCCCCGCCTGCGAGTTACCGGGGCGTCCCGCCCCGAGTACCTGCGGGCGGCGAGACGCCGCCCGAACTCGCAGGCGAGGACGCCTGCGGTACAAAGCCAATCGCGTGGTTCATGGAGGGAGAACGGCCACGAAGTTTGTAACGCTCCCTTTTTTCCAAACCAAATTCCACAGCACCATTCTTTCAAATCAGCTCACCGCTCCGTTTACCCAAGCTTTATGAAAACGTCCCTCCTGCTGCTCCTCACCCTCTGTCTCGCCCGCCCGCTCTTCGCTGCGGAACCGAACGGCAAAGCCGTCGCCGAGCCGGGCGAAAAACTCGTATTCCACACCGATTGGAAGGGCGAGCGCATCACCTTGCCGCCCGGGTTTGCCCCGGCGATGAAGCTCAAGGGCATTGAGGAAATCCGATTCGCCCCCAGCATGTTCCAGGCCCAGTCCGCCTCGTTCTTCAGCTATGCGTTTGTGTTCTCGGTGGCGAAGGAGCAGGCGCTGACGCAGGAAGTCATCCAGCAGGAAATCCTCGCCTACTACCGGGGCCTGTCCGAGGCGGTGTCGAAGGGCAAGGGCCGGACCGTCGAGCCCGGCAAGTTCACCTTCAAACTGGAGCGCGCGAAGCAGGCCGCCGACGCCCCGGAACAAATCCCGGCCACCACGCTCGTCACCCAATACGCGGGCGAGCTGGACTGGATCGAACCCTTCGCCACCGGCAAGGCGCAACTGCTCCACTTCGAGATCCAATCGTGGTCCGTCGCCAGCACGGCGCGCAACTACCTCTTCGTCTGCACCTCACCGAAAGCTCCCGGTGCAGGCGACCCGATCTGGCAAGACCTGCGCAAGATTCGACGCACCTTCGAGTTCCCCGGCAAGCCGGCGAATTAGCCGGGGTGGTAAGCCCGCTAAACCTGGAAATCACAGTTGAAGAGACCCTGGGCGGTGGGAAACCACTAACCGGCACTGACTGGCACTAATGGGATGGCACCGTCGGTCTTTACCCATTGGGTGAAGCCCTTGCCTGCTGGCTGATTAGTGCAGGTTAGTGCGGGTCAGTGGTTTAACTGGTGCCCCTCTACTTCGACTGCGGTTCCAGGGTGAATAGCGCCATCAGCTACGAAGCAGCCGAAGCGTTCAAGGTCACGCCCAGCAGCCCGGCCCTCCGCCTCCAAAACCTCCAAAAACAAGCTACGCCCTGGGCTTTCAACTCGTTCCCACGGCGTAACTTGCCAATGTGTTACTCAGGAGGCAGCTGGTGTGCTGAGTGCTCGAAGCAACAGTCTCTCGTCTCTAGTGAACCTTCGCTCTGAAGGTGTGTGTGGATTAAGAACAAGCTCGAAAACCTCGTTCTCTGGTGTGGCGACAAACCCTGAAAGTAGGCCGTATGGCTGATAGAAAGAGAGGTCAGCACGCAACCCGCTATCAGTTCGAAATGCAAGAGCCCCGTCCTTTGAAGTGAAAAACGGTAATATCTGTATGCCGTCTAGCCAATAATTAAAGGGAAACACCGAATCGTCGTCAGTCATCTCTGCTACATCAATCCTGTGTGAATCGAGCATCAAGTAAGCATCCTCCCGGCCGAGCGGGACTGAGGGTGTGCCACGAAGGCCGATCACGAGTAGCCAGACATGTGAGGGCGCGAGCTTGGTGATAAAGTCGCGAGACTCAGCGGAAAGCTCCGGCTGGGGCTTCGAAAAGATCTGACGGAGTCGAGAAAGCATACTCGTGTGAAAGCCGCCTAACGAAAAAAGCTGAGCCGCCGCCGACTCGTGGCGTGAACCGCGACAGCGGAACTGAGAGCGCCATCCCGCGTTGCCTGCATCGATTTGTTAGCTGTATGCTTAATAGCTTTCATCGGTTACCTGGAATTGGCCGCTTGCATCTTCGAAAACATGGATGCGCCCCAAATCTCCGATCATCAAAATATCATAACACCGGTTGCGCACGCCTGTAGCCCTGCAGACCGTCCCGGCCAACCTCCAGAACAGCCTGTCCAAAACCGAGCTTGGATTCCAACCTCTTCGGCGTACGAATGGGTACGGCTCGGCAACAAGGAAGCGAATGGACTCAAGGGTAAGTATATGCTGGTTTCCGGGTGGGATCGAATTGTTGAAACCACCGATTTTGCCAGCGCATGGGGTGCCGAAACTGTTCCATTTCTCAAACCGGGTTCCCCTGATTCGACTCGATGCCTCCGGGAAATCGTAAGTCTCGTACAAACAGCAGAACACTGGCGTGCCCCGCACTATGGGATAGGTAAAGTTAGATTGGGGCAACTCGCGGGAGTTCACGAGGTCTCTTAATCCATGTGGATACCACTCCAGGGTAAACGGAGTGCCCCCAATGCCTTCCTCAGCAACAAACAGCAACATAATTTGCCCCGGAAGTTCTGGCAGCAAAAAGCGAGAATCCGAGAAATCAATCTGACACACAAATTCTTTAGGGCGGCCATCGCTATCCTTCGGCCACTCCAAGTCGCGGGGGCGATAAGGTAACCCGCCGATTCGGGATTGCTCCCTGGTCTCCGGGGCTCCCGAGCCGTAGAGCAGGTAGTGAGCGGGAATCCTCGGGCCGAGATCCAACTCTGCTTGGACCAGGCGAAGTTGGTTTTCGCGCAGAGCGACCTCTTGCGGAGAGAAGAGATTGAAGGCCGGACGGCCAGGCCTGCTCTCCACCTGCTCGGGAAAACGTGCGACGGTTTCTCTGATATCTAGTTTCGGGTTAGGCATGGCTCTCAGCTAACGACCCAAGCTCAGCGACCCGGCACACGGGACGCGTGAATTGCAAACCGCGACGCCATGCCGGGTTCGCCGCAGCGCATGGTTAGGAGTCATATCGTGACTGTAACTCCATCCGACTCTCCGACAAGATGAAACCTGCCGTCGGGTGACTGTATCTCAATCCGGTCTCGTCGCTCATCGCGCTCCTCAACTCCAATCACCTGTCCGTCAATCGGACCAATACCAACGGCCTTGCCATCGGTGGGGTAAGCAAGAGCCGAGTCACGGGCAACACGCTCCCATGTCTCGGTGGAAAAAACGCCGCGTCCTGCGTGCGAAACAGTCAGCAAATACTTCCCGGTCGCGTCAAAACCCAACGCAACCAAACCGCCAACGTGAAGATGTTTGGGAGAGGCCATCGCGTGACACCTAACGTAGAAAGCTGAGCCACCGCCGACCTGCGACGTGAACCGCGATAGCGGAACTGACAGCGCCAACGGCGGTTGGCTCCGGCAACTTGTTAGGCTGCTTCATGGTGAATCTCTATCTTATGCTGCCGTCGAACGCGGCGAATCGACAAGACGGCAATAACTGCTAAATAAATGAGAATGGGAAACTCAATGAGCAAAAGACCTCCGCCAAAACTTGCCACAATCATCCGCGAGAAAACCAAAAACAATAAAAGGCTGAATGGAATCAAGCGACGCTTCACATCTGAACGCAAAAACAAAACCGCCGCGGCAACAAAAGCGGCCACCCAAATAAAATCGGCATACAACCACCAACGAGGCATCTCTTTGTGATAAAGATGGCCATCCATGCAAATGTGATACATGGCGCACCAAACATCGCCGGGAACCCCGCCAAAGTAAGCCATGCGAACCAAGTGCTGCGGTTGGATGTCATACGCGTAATCGAGCAGCCTAACGACCCAAGCTCAGCGACCCGGCCCACGGGACGCATGGATTGCAACCACAGCGCGATGGCCGGGTTAGCGCATGGTTAGGCGGCGTGGTCGTCATATCCAAATCTCTGTGCCTATCGGAACGTCCTGCTTGGCGAGGCCGATCAGCAAGCACAAGTATGAATAAACCTGCGGCGGCGGACTGAGCATCGGAATCTGTAGCTGCGCCTGCACGCCTGTCTCCGTGCCGTCCGGCTTGCGAAGCGTGGCGCTGACCGAATGAGGGCCGCTGTAATCCGGGACGGGAATAGCTGGTGTGACGATGACACCGCGCCCCTCGATGAGAAACGTGTCCTCAACCGTAAGCAGTTTGGTTTTGGTGGATTGCTCCATGCGCGTGCGAACGCCGCCTAACGATTAAAGCTAAGCAGAAGCGGGCGACTGAGGCCGCCGAATACCTGAAACGGGCTGCCCGCTTTCTGCTTCAGCGGATGGTTAGATGGGATGCCCGGCGTTTCAACGCCGGGTTGGGCCGGAGCCTGCGGCCAGTCCCGAAGGGACGGCTGAAAGATCAGCCCGGTGCGCGCCCGTTCAGTCGTCCCTCCGGCACTTGGCCATTCTCACCGTTCGTTCCCGGCGTTGAAACGCCGGGCTACTTTCCAGCGTCCCTCCGGGACGAATCTCTACCCAGCACCACAATCTCCGCCACCTGGATGGTGGGCTGCAAGAAACTGAGATGCGCCGAAATCTCAAGGTTCTGCTGGCGCTCACGCCGTTCGCGTTTCGCCAGTTTGGTTGCGCATGAACGGCGCACGTTGGCCGCAGGGCGGGCGACTGTTTCGTTCCCCAAGGTGCTCTTGGGAGTCCGTGCGGCCCGCCCAAAGCGGTGGAGGACCACCGCACTCCAGGACGCTGTCGCGAAGTCGGTGACCGCCGAGGTCGCGGTAGCGTCCTGGAGTGCGCCAGCCCTCTGGCGCTTTTTCCGGACCGCGCGAGCACGGTTCATTTGACGCGGAGCGCCGATCTCCGATCACAGGATGGACGCCCCGTTTCGCTCCCCCCAGGTGCACTCGGGAGTCCGTGCGGCCCGCTCAAAGCGGTGGAGGACCACCGCACTCCAGGACGCTGGCGCGAAGTCGGTGGCCGCCGAGGCCGCGGTAGCGTCCTGGAGTGCGCCAGCCCGCTGGCGCTTTTTCCGGATCGCGCGATAACGGTTCATTTGAGCGGAGCGCCGGTCTCCGATCCGGCGCGCTGGTGGCGGTGCTGGTCACGCCGGTTCGGAGACCGGCCAGCACAGTAAATTCGACACCTCACCCTCAGTCCCTCTCCCCGATCGAGGCGGA
>RFSE01000167.1 GCA_009924135.1 Pseudomonadota bacterium
GCGTACAAAAGCTCGGAGGCCGGCTTGTTCCAGCCGGGCGAGGATGAAGTGGTCGATGGGGTTTTGCGGCCAGGTGGTTTGTTTCACCTTGGGCAACGGGACTTGCGTAGGTTTGACAAAGGCCCAGTGCGGTTGGTAGGTCCCTCCGGCAGCGACCCAACGGCGGAGGATGTCCTGCTCGGTGGCGGTGAGCTGCTTTTTGGTCTCCGGCGGCGGCATGACTTCGTTGGCATCCGTGCTGGTGATGCGGCGGACCAGTTCGCTTTGGCCCGGCTTCCCCGGGACCACGGCGCGCTTGCCGGACTTGGCGGGCTTCACGGCTTCCTCGCCGCGGTCCAATCGCAAGCCAGCCTTGCGCCCTTTCTCATCCGGACCATGACAGGCAAAGCACTGGCGGGAGAGAATGGGGCGGACTTCCCGTTGGAAGTCCGGCGCAGGCGCGGCGGAGGCGGCGACGCCCAGCAGCGCGACCGCCAGTAAAATGAATCGTCTGGTCACGACGGAAGGTTAGACGACGGACCGGCGCTTGGGAATGTGGGAAAGTGAGGCGGAAATTACCGCTCGTAGTAGCTGCCAAAAGCCGGGGACTCCGTGAGTTCAATTTGGTCGCCGGGTTTGCGCACGACCCGGGCGGAGGCTCCCCGCGTGGTGTTCACCAGGGCCAGGCCCCGCTGCGGACCGACGACACATGTGGTGGTGGAAAGGCTATTCGCGGTGACGCAGTCCGGCGCGATGACGACGACCAGGCTGTGGTCGGTCATGCCCATGCCCGTGTGCGGGTCCACGATGTGCGAGTAACGCTTGCCGCCCAGCTCGACGTGTTGAAAAAGGTCGCCGGAAGTGGCGAAGCCGCAGTTGCGCAACGAGAGGAATCGGGTGGGCGGTGCGCCCGGCGCGTCGAGCGGGGCCAGTTCGATGCGCCAGCCGGGGCGGTCCGGCGGCGGATCACCGATGGCCATGTCGCCGCTGCCGGTGACGAGCGCGCGGCGGAGGCCATGTTCCCGCAACACGCGCAGCGCCTCGTCCAGGGCGCGCCCTTTGGCGATGGAACCCAGGTCGAGCCTCATGCCGGGTACCAGCAAGGTGGCGGTCCGGTGCTTCGGATCAAGGACGAGTTTTTCCCAGCCGATGTGTGACTTGGCTTCGGCGACCACTTCGGGCGTGGGCAGCTCGCGCTTGCGGCGGGCGCGACGCCACACCTGCACCACGGGGCCCACCGTGATGTCAAACGCCCCGTCCGAGCGGCGGGACATATTTTGCGCGACGTTTAACAGCCGCCAAAGCTCTTCGCTCACGGGCACCGTCTGCCCGCTGCCGGAAGTGCGGGACAGCCGGCTCAATTCGCTGTCGTCCTCGTAGTCGCTATAAACCCCGTTCAGCTCCGCGACACGGGCGAAGGCGGCACGGGCGGCGGCGTCAGCCCGCGTGGCGTTCTCCGCATACAGCACGATGCGGAACGGCACGCCCATCTGGGGTTGCTCGAACTCGAAGCGTTGCAACTGACCAGACGGCCTGACTGAAAGGCAGCCGCTGGTGCAAATGACTGCCAGCAGGCCCAAGGCATGGGCGCGGGAGAGCCCGGCGAATTTCGGTTTGCCGCTTCGCGGGAGGCTGTTAGTTTTGGGCGGGCAAGTCATATGCCTCAGCCGTTACACATCATGAATCCTGAAGTCATCAACAAAATCTGGGACCAGGCCATAAAGTTTCTTTTTGAAAACGGGCCAAAGCTTGCTTCGGCGTTCGTGATTTTTGTCATTGGCATCCTGCTCTCCCGGGTGGCTGGGCGGGCAATGCTGGCCTGGTTGAACAAACGCGACCTTGAGCCGCCGGTCCGGATTCTGATCACCCGGGTCGTCAAGCTGGTCATTCTGGGCTTCTCGCTCATGCTGGCGGCGGGCACCGCCGGCATGAACATCACACCGTTGGTGACAGGGCTCGGTGTCGTCGGTGTGGGCGTTGGCCTCGCGTTGCAGGGCGTGCTGGGTAATCTCATGGCCGGCCTGCTCATCATTTTCACCAAGCCCTTTCGCGTTGGGGAATACATCGAGATTCACGGTGTTCAAGGCCAGGTTCACGCCATTGAACTGTTCTCCGTTCATCTCATGCACGGCGACCGCTCGCGCGTGGTCATCCCGAACCGCAAGGTCATCGGCGAGATTCTCCACAATTACGGCTCCATCCGGCAGCTCGATTTGAGCGTGGGCGTGGCTTATTCGTCGGACCTGAACAAGGTACTCAACGCCGTCAACGCCGTGCTTGCACGTTCGCCGCTGGTCCTCAAGGAGCCGGCCCCGGTTGCGGGCGTCGCTTCATTTGGTGACTCGGCCATCACCATCGCCGTGAAGCCATGGACCAAGGTCGGTGATTTCGGCCCGGCGGCGGCGGAGGTGAACAAGGCGCTCGCCGAAGAGTTCCGCAAGCAGGGTATCGAGATGCCGTTCCCGCAGCGCGAAATCCGCGTGCTTAATGCCGGTGAACCGCCGGCCATCCGGGGCGCCTAGTTGCGGCAGTTGCGGTACGGGACCGTCGCGCTGGCGCTCATCGGGCGCCATTACGGCTTACTTTCCAAACGCGTAAAGCGCCGTTGCGGTGCGGAGGTAGATCACGCCTTCCACGAGCGCCGGGCTGGCAGAGATGCGTTCGCCGAAATCAACCGAGTGCAACGTCTTCGGGGCCTCGCCACCCGCCTCGACGACAATCACCTTGCCGTTCAACGAAGCGAAATAAATGCGGCCATCCGCCGCGACCGGGGATGCGTAAAAGCTGCTGGCCGCGTTGAGGCGCTCCTGTTGGTAGAAAACCTTCCCGGTTTTGGCCTCGTAGCTCGACGCCATGCCGCCGTCTTTCACGAGATAGACGCGACCGCGATAGTACAACGGCGAGGGCACGTAGGGCAGACCGCGCGTCTGTTTCCATGCGACGGCGTCCTCGCTCAACTCGCCTTTGGAGCCGGGCTTCACGGCCAACAGGATGTTTTCTCCCTTGGACATCGTCGCGGCGAGGCTGTCCAAGTCTTCCTTGGTGATTTTGCCGTCGCGATTGACGTCCAGCGAACGGAAGAAGGCTTCCATCTCGGTGCCTTTCAATTCGTCCGGCGTGACCGCTCCGTCCTTGTTCTTGTCAAATTGCGACATCATCGCCCACGTCGGCATGGTGTTGGCCTCCTTGCCCGGAGCCCAGCCGGCGAAAAACAGCAGGCCGTCGCCCACCACGGGCGTCGTGCAGGTGAAGGATGGCAGGCCGCCCAGCGACCAACGTTCCTTGCCGGTGTGGAGGTCGTAAGCCTTGAGCTTGAGCGAGCCGGACATGACGACTTCGTCGGTGCCGGCATTGTTCCATAGCATTGGCGTGCCGAAGCCAGGGCCGATATCGGTGCGCGGGGTTTCCCAGGCCTTCTTGCCTGTCTTCAAATCCACCGCCAGCAGCGAGCAAGGCCCGGCTTGATCCCGGTTCACCAGCACGATGCCACCGGCCAACACGGGCGAGCCACCGGAGCCGAAGCTGCCGGGTGACTGGATGACGGGGAGCTTGTGTTGCCACAGTTCCTTGCCGCTGAAATCGTAGGCCACGAGGCCGCACGAGCCGAAGTAGCTGACGACGGTCTTGCCGTCGGTCGCCGGCGTGGCGGCCGCCGGGCTGCCTTCGGTGGCGTGGAATTCCTCCAGTTTGTCGGCGGGTGCCGGGCGATGCCAGAGGACCTTGCCGTCGGCGCGCGAGAGGCAAAGGGTCTCCAGCTTGCCATCAGCGAAGGCCGTGAGGAAAATCCGGTCGCCCCATACGCACGGTGAAGAAGCCCCGGATGGCACGGTGACTTTCCAGAGCTGGTTCTTGCCGGGGCCGAATTCGACGGGCGGTTTGGCGGTGTCCGAGACGCCCGAGCAGTTGGGGCCGCGGAACTGGGGCCACCACGTTTCAGCCGCATAGGTGGACGTGTGGACAACTGTGGTGAGCAGGATTAACAGGGAACTCAATTTCATGGCGGCGGGAATATGCCGTACGGCGGCAGGCAGGCAACTCCGATTATGTCACAAATTGGCGCTTCGCCGTTCCGAATGGAATAGCAGTCGTGGCGGCAGGCATCCTGCCTGCCGTAGAGCCGTGGCTTCCAGCCCGGCGGGACAAAACGCGCGGCCAACCGTTCACACGCGGATAATCCCAAGCCGTGGGACTCCTCACGCCCATCCGGGCGGCAAGATGCCAGCCCTCTACGGCAGGCAGGATGCCTGCCGCCACGGGAAACCCGCGCGTCCACCTAATTTCCTGCCCCCTGATATCCCAGCCCAAGCAACCTGTTCAGGAGAAAAGCAGAGCGCGAATCTGGCCAACACTGGCGGTGCCCGTGGTGCCGAGCTGGTGGACGACGATGGAGGCGGCGGCATTGGCCAGCTCGATGGCCTCACGGAGGGTTGCGCCAGCGGCCAGCGCGGCGGTGAGGTTCGCGGTGACGGAATCGCCCGCGCCGACGATGTCGATCTCGCCGCGCAAGGGATGGCAGGGGACGTGTTCCACCTCGCCGTTCGGAGCCGCGCCCAAGATGCCGCGTTCGGAGAGGGTGATGAAAACTTCGCGACCGTTCTGCCGGGCCAGTTCCCGCGCGGCGTTTCCAATGTCCGCCAGACTGATGGCGCTGGGCGGCAGACCGGTCAACGCTCCGAGTTCGGCGAGGTTCATCTTGAAGGTGATGGCAGGCCAGTTGCGCAAGCCACGGCGGCTGTCCCCGAGGATGCGGATGCCTGGGTTGGTCGCAGCGATGCCCCGGATCGCGGCGAGCATTCCGGTGGTGACGACGCCCGTTTCCGGCACATCCACCTGATCCAGCACGATAATGGCGTGCAGGTCCTCATCGTTGCGTTCGACGCGGGAGGCCAGGGCTTCCTCAACGGCTTTCGGGGTGGCCGTCCAGTTCTTGCTGTCCAGGCGGTTCAGTTCGACGGGGTTTTTACCGGGCGCGACCATTAGTGGCTTGCAGTAGGTAAAAGTGCGACGTTCCGGCGTCACCAGCAGGTTGCCCCGCACGCCGGGTACGCGGGCCAGGGCGCGTTGCAGTTCATAGCCCTCACCATCTTCGCCGCAAAAACCGACCGGATGAATCGCGCCAACTCCCAGCGCCGACAGGTTGTTAAGAATGGTCCCCGCACCGCCCGGCTGCGAGCGCACCCGCACGACATTGTGCACGGGCAGGCTGGTCTCGATGGAAGTCTCGGCGAGCGCCGGATCAATCTCCAGATAGCGGTCGAGGCAAAAGTCGCCCACGAGCGCGAGCCGGAGCGACGGGTAACGGTCGGTGATCTCTGTGAAACGGGTTGGAGTCATGGAAGGGGTTGCCCGCGAAAGGGCAAAAAGACCAGAGCGGGAAAACGTTCAACGCCCAACGTCCAACGTTCAACGCTCAAAGGCCAATCCGCGTCCGTCCGCCACAGTTTTGGAAGTTGAACGTTGAATGTTGAACGTTGGACGTTCGCCTTTTCCGGTCTGGCGCTCTCTGTGCTCCCCTGCGGTAACAATTCTTTCATCACCATTTGTAGCGCGGTTCAGGGTTGGGCTCGCCGATGTCGGGGATGTCCGCCTTGGCGGCGGTGCGGCCGTGGAGGTTTTCCAGCTTGTGGAAGAGGTGGTGCAGGAAGGCCACGTTGTCGCACTGCGCGTAGTGCATGGCCCCGCCCATGCGGGAGAAGCTCTTGCAGAAGCGCAGGTAGTAGGCCGGGTTGTCGCGCGGTGGCTCGCCCTTGGTCCAATCCCAGTTGCCGCCGTCCTGCAGGTCCACCACGTAGATGTTGTGGCCGCTCACGATGGGCCGGCCATTTTGCAGGCGCAGGTTGTTGACGCAACTGATGCTCTTCTCGAACACCTGCGGTCCCATGATCGCCGAGCCAACGCTCAGGACCACGCCGCCGTCGAGCTTGTCCACCGAACCGCCGAACAGCGCGAAGTCCAACCCGGCCGCCCGGCCGATGACCGCGCCGTTGAACCACGGGTGGTTCGAGATGATGTCGTAGCCGATGCCCGGATGGACGGTGAAGGCGACGTCATGCCGCGCGGCCTGCGCGAGCACGCTGGAGTTGCGGTGCGGGTGCGTGACGATGTGCGGGCCGGGTTTGAGACCAAAGCGCAGGATCGCTTGCAGCAGATCAGCGCGGGCGGAGGTAAGCGGGTGAGCGGGTTCGTCCTGAATCTTCTTCGTGAGTTCAGCCGCGGTCGGGATGAAGCCGCCATCCTCGTAGATGAACTTGCCGAGCGACTTGCCGTAACCGAACCCACGGATGCCTCCGAGCAGCAGCGACAGGTGAATGTAACGCCCCGTTTCGTCCCAGGTACCGAAGCTGCCGGTGGCGACGTTGTCACGGACGCTTTCGGTGGAGCGGCCGAGCCAGGAGAACTCCCAGTCGTGGATCGTGCCCGCGCCGTTGGTGGCCAGGTGCGTGAGGAAGCCGCGATCCAGCATCTGGCCGAGGAGGAGCTGGCCGCCGTTTTTTACGAGGTGCGCGCCGTAGATGAACATCACGGCCGCGTTGCGTTCCAGGGCGGCCTTGATGTCGTTGGCGCAGCGGTCGATCAGCGCGGCGTTGAAGTCGCTGATCGGCGGCGGCGTGTTGGTCGGCTCCACAAGCACCTCTTCCACGGTACTCATGCTCTTGCGCTGGGCGAGCGGAAAGACGCGTACTTTTGCGAGGTCGAGGGGGACGGTGGGATTCATTCCGATTTGGCTGAGTGAATGCGCTGGTGGAGATAGCAAATGAAGTCCTGGATGGTGACAAGTCGCTCGGCGTCCTCGGCGGGAATTGGAAGTTTGAAATGCTCTTCGATTGCCAACACGACTTCAACGGTGTCCAAGTCATCGACTTTAAGGTCGTTGATGAAACGATCGGCCGGCTTAAACTGCCTCACTGGGAGGCCGATCTGTTCTGATAGTATCAGCACGAAATCGGTCGCGATTTGCTGCATCGGCCCCGGACAGTGAGTTGCTCCCCACGCTTGAGCGATCTTCGGTTGCGACTCAGTCAAATCGCGCCAAACTCCTTGTATCGTGGCTGAGACGCTCATGGCCTAGTTATCGTTCGCCGAACAGCAGCTTCACCAGGGCCTCGTGGCACTGGTAATCCGGGATCACCAGGTCCGCACCGGCGGCCATGAGCTGGGTGCGCTTCTGTTCGTGTATCTTGCCGGAGCCGATTTCGGTTTCGTCACTGGCCACGGCCACGGCGAGGCCGCCGAGTTCCTTCGTGTGATGCAGTTCCACCGGGCCGTCGCCGAAGGAGAGCAGTTGCGCGCCGGTGATGCCTTCCTCCGCAAGGATGCGGTCGAAGACCTGGCCCTTGGAGAAAGGCGGTGTGGCTTCGTGCCCGCCATGGATGCGGCCGTCGAAGTAGCGCGCGAGGTCGAGGAGCGCCGCCTCCTGGCGCACGAACGGTTCGAGCGTCGCGCTCAGGATGTAAAGTTTCAGGCCACGGGCACGTAACTGCTCGATCAACGCCCGTCCGCCGGGCACCACAAAGGTGTCCGGGCTGGCGCCTTCGCGGATGCGCTGGCTGCGCTTGGCGATGTCACGCTCCAACCGCAGCGTGTATTCGGCGAGGTAACATTGTGGCTCGCGCGGTTGCTCGCCGGCCCGGCGGATGCGCTCGGCGAACGCCACCATCTGATGGATGGTCGGCTTCCCGTTGAACGAAAGCATCTCGTTCATCAGCTCGGTGCGCAGGGCAGCTTCGTCAGCGCCCGCCTGCGGGGGCAGCATCTCGAGAAACATCGAGAGCATGACCTCGGGCCAGCCATGGCGGATCAGCGAAAGCGTGCCATCGAAATCGAACACGACATGCGTCAAACCCGGTCGCGGGGCGAATCCCGGGCAAATCTCAATTCCACTGGGGGCGGCGGTTGTCAGCACGCCGGGAGTTAAGGGCAGAGCCGCCCGCTTGGCAACTTTGCGGCGCGGTGAATTTCATCTCGCGGTGGCCAGTCAGTCGGAGCACGCTCAAATGACGGCGTGAGCGCGCAGCGGAGTTTTTTGCCGCGCACCCCGTCCAATGCTCAATTCGTGAACGGCGACGAAAATCCATTTGATCCGACCCGCTGGCGGGCGACGCGCTCGGTGCGGACCGAGGCGTCCGTGCCGGAAGCCGAACTGGCGGGCCTGCCGCCGGACGTCCGATGGCTGGCCGGCTTTGGCGTGCTCTCCGTTTTGTTGCTGTTGTTGGGTACGCTCATGCCCGCGAACTGGAAATCCCTCCATCCGGCGCTGCTGGAACGCGCGGGGCAGGGGACGGCGACTGCGGCCGGACTGGGACTCGCGGCGGTGAGCGAGCAGAAGCCAGGGGCGGCCAACCTCGCGCTGTCGGCGGCCATGGCCGTGAAGGACCCGCAAGTGCCGAAGCTGACGGCGGAACTTGCCAAGCTCGAAGCCGCGCGCGGCTGGACCACTTGGGGCGGACGCGACGCTTTTATTGAATCGGTTTTCAAAGATGCCACGCCGGCCCGGCCGGCAAGCTCGGCCATCCTGCCGTTTCTCCTGACGGAGAAGAACCGCGCGGTGCTGCGCGAACATCTCGCGCCGGCGCGTTCACCCGGCGTGCAGGCCATCCTGCAAACGCGCGAACTGTCCAGCACGATGCAGTTTATTCCGGTGAGCCGGCCCGGGGGCCAGCCGTTTGAGGCGACCATCCTGCTCACGGCGTTGCTCTACCAGGCGGAACGTTTTTCGCCGTTGCTGGCTCAGGACATTCGGATGGCCGCTGAGAAGGCGAACACCTCCCGGCTGGCGGGTGAGTGGGAGGTGATCTGCATGGACCTGCTCGCGCTGTCACGTCGGCTGGACTGGATTCAACTTTCCGAGCTGCTGCGGGTGATGCCGAGCACGAAGGCGCTGAATGACTTTGTGCAACTGGCCAAAGTGGCGCCGGAAAACTACTTCGCCCAGCTCTACACCGCCGCCCTGCTGACGCGTTCGCCGGACAAGGTCACGGGCTATCTTCTGCGCTTTGGCAAAGCTGGTACGGCTGACCTGACGCTGGCTCTGGCGCATGGCGAGGGGGCGGTCCAACTGCTGCTCGACCGTTCGTTGCCGCTCGGACCGGCGCGCCTGACGCCGGGATTCCTCGCGGGCTGGACACTGACCGCCCCGCGCGGAATGCTGACGGCGAAGGTGATTTGCTTTTTGCTGGCCGGGCTGGGATTTTTCTTGGTGTGGCGTGAGTTGTCACCCGTCCAAACAGACGGTCGGGCGGCGTCCGGGGTGCGGATGATTCACGGCCAGCGGGCGGCGGTGGCGCTGGGCATGGCGATGATGCTGCTGGCGGCGGGCGAGCCGTTTCTGCTGAAGCCACTGGGTTCGCCCGAGTTCCGCCTAAGACTCAAATTGCCGGTATTGACCAATTCGCCCGTTCCGACGGACAAGACAGAAAAAGTAACCGCAACGAAACCACGTATGGACCTCTCCACCATCCTCAGCATCGTGCTCTTTGCCGCCCTGCAAGTGGGCGTGTACTTCATGTGCCTCATGAAGATCCGCGAAATTGAAATGTCCACCGGCCCGGCCCAGCTCCGGCTCCGCCTGATGGAGAACGAGGAGAACCTCTTCGACTCCGGCCTCTACGTGGGCATTGCCGGCACGGCCACCGCGCTCGTCCTTCAGGTGCTTCAGGTCATCGAGGCCAATCTGCTCGCCGCCTACGCGTCGAACCTCTTCGGCATTGTCTGCGTGGCGCTGGTCAAGATCCGGCACGTGCGCGCCTGCAAGCGGCGCCTCATCATGGAATGCCAGTCCGAGTCCAACAGCATCCGTACGCCGGTAGCCGCCTGACCCACTTTTGCAGCCATGAACAAAACGCTGCTCCTCATCATCTGCGACTTCCTGTTGCTGAACCTCCTCGCGCTCACGCGCTGGGACAAGGTGGAACCCCCCGCTGCGCACAAGCCGCCCGTGCCGGAGGTCAGTGCCAACACCACCCGGCCCAGCAATGACCTGGCGGACATGCTGAAGCTGGCGCTCGAACAGGAGCAGGCCACCCGCAACCAGCTTCAACAGCGCCTTCAGTTTGCCGAAGCTGATTCGCAGACGCGGGCCCAGACCCTGGCGCAATTGCAGTCCCAGAAGAGCCAGTTGGAGTCGAACCTGAAGCAGTCGCAAACCACCGCGCAGGATTTATCCCAGCGTTACGCTTCGGCAACCAAGCAGGTGGCCGATGCGAAGCAGCAGCAGGACGCGCTCACCGCCGCGATCAAGAACATCGAAGCCGAGAAGGCGCAGATCGTCGGCGAGAAGGCCCAGATCATCGCCGAGAAGAGCAAGCTGGCGCAGGAACTACAGCAGCGCCAGCAGGCCATCGCGACGTTGGAACAGCAGAAGACGGCCGTGACCCAGCAGGCTTCCAACCTTGCCACCTCGGTGAGGGTGGCGCAGGCGGAGAAGGATCTGCTCCGCGACCAGATGGAGAAGCAGATGCAGGCGGCGCTGGCGGCGAAACAGGCGGAACTGGAGAAGCAGCAACAGGCCCTGGCTGATCTGGAGAAGCAGCGTCAGGCGGTCGCGGCGCAGGCGGCGCAGTTTGCCACGGCTGCCAAGGTGGCTGAGACGGAGCGCAACCTTCTCCGGGAAAACCTCACCGATTTGAAAAAGACCGTCGAAGTGGTGCAGAAGGAAAAGGAGCAGTTGCAGAGCCAGACCGCCCGCCTTTCTGAAGGCGTGGGGCAGCTCGCGGTGAAGTCCGGTGAGCTGGCCAAGGAAATCCGCGAGAACACGCCCATCAACATGAACCTGATGTTCAGCGAGTTCCTCAGCAACCGTGTGGATGTGGCCGTTTCCGCGCAGCAGAGCGTGATCTTCGGCTCCGGCGACCGGTCGCGCGAGACCAAGAGCATCCTGGTTTACGACGGGCGCAACGTCATGGCCATCGTCCACATCACGGACACCCCTTTTTCCCTGAGCACGCCGTTGGGCATGGATCGAGTGTTAGCCCGCGTGGCCAAGCCGCCACAGGTGCTGGGCAGCGGCGCACTCACCTTCATCACGGCCGACCCGCGGCTTGCAGTCATCCCCGTCAGCATGCAGCAGGCACTGGCGATCGGGGTTAAGATGTATCCCGTGGCCAAGAATCCGTTCAAATTTACCGAGGCCGTACTGGTCAATCGTGGAGGGCGGCACTATGGCGAGGTCGAGTTCAAGCTGGACTCCAAGACTCCGGACTACGTAAAGATGAAAAACCGCATCATCAGCAGCGTGCTCAACGGTGAGTTCTCCCCTTCGACCGGCGACATTGTTTTGAGCAAAACCGGCGAATTTCTCGGCGTGATGGTCAACTCCGACTATTGCGCCGTATTGCGCACCTTCGAGACGCTGCCGGGTTACACGTTCGATGAACGCACCACCACCGACATGGTGCGCAACCGGCTCGTCGAACTGAACACCAAGTTGACGCGTCTGCCATTTGCCTTGCAGTGAGCTGGGCTGGCTGGAAGGGCTCCTAGGATTTGGGCGCATCTCATGTCGTGCACTCCGGGATGCGACTTGGGGAGCCTTCTCCCTTCGCGGAGCGAGGGGAGAAGGTGGCCGGAGGCCGGATGAGGGGTGCGGCCGCCCTCGCCCACGAACGCCACCCCTCACCCCAACCCTCTCTCCCCTTGCTCCGCAAAGGGAGAGGGCACCCAAGGCCTACGACTTTGTAGCCGTGCTCCCTTTCCGCTGCCTCCTTGCCAAGGGGTTTAATTCGCTTGGCACCAGCAGGGTCAATGGACTCCGGGCTCAAGCTTGGCGCTCATGAGATGCCAAGAAACTGAGATGCGCCCCAAGGATTTGTCGGCACGATTCGGGGCGTGTATTCCGGCGGCAATTGTGCGAGGTTTCCCGTGTGAAATGATGCACCACGGCCTCCACCTACAACGGGCGGCCCTCGCGCTTGTCTTGAGCTGCCTGCTCGGGAGTGCGTCCGGGCAGGTCGCAGCCCCTTCTTCGGTCGTGGTCCTGCCCGGAGATGCCACCAATGTTTTTACCCTGCGGATCAACGATCCCGGTGACTTTGTCTGGCAGCTCCAAAGCACGGTTAATTTTTCAAACTGGACCGAAGTGGCTTCACTCAAGCTGCACAACGGGGCCTTCCAGATCGGGATTCCGCTCGACGCCACGCCGTTCCTCACCTTCCGTGCCGTCTTTGATCCGGCCCGGCAGACCTTGACGAGCCAGGTGACGAATGCGCTGTTGCTGCCCGGTTCGCCTTTTAATTACGCCGCGCCAGTGCTGCCGGCGAAGTTCCAGCAGCAGCCGATTCTCGGGCAGGACAACACCCCTTCAACCAACCTCACGACCGATGCCGGAGCCGCGCTGGGGCGGGTGCTGTTTTACGACAAACGGCTGTCCACGAACCAGTCCATCGCTTGTGCTTCCTGTCATCAGCAGGCCCACGGCTTCTCCGATCCGCGCCCCTTCAGCCCCGGGTTCAACGGCGGATTGACTGCGCGCAACAGCATGGGCCTGAGCAATGCCCGCTGGTATCAGCGCCAGCACTTTTTCTGGGATGAGCGCGCGGCCACCCTGGAGGATCAGGTGTTGATGCCGATCCAAAACCCCGTGGAGATGGCGATGACCTTGACGGCATTGACCAACCGCCTGGCCGCCGAGCCGTTTTACCAGGACCTGTTCACGCAGACTTTCGGCACGCCGGACGTGACCCCGGACCGCATTTCCCGGGCGCTCGCGCAGTTCGTGCGTTCCATCGTCTCCACGCAGTCGAAATACGACCTGGGAGTGACGATGGGCTTTGCCAACTTCACGACACAGGAAAACCTCGGGCGCCAGGTGTTCTTCGGTCAGATCGGCAGCGCCACCTGCAGCAAGTGCCACAATTCGGACAACTTCGTGCCCGGCACCAACATCTTCAACAACGGGCTGGAAAATCCCTACGTGGACAAAGGGGTGGGGGCGCTCACCGGCCTGCCGCAGGATGAGGGTTTGTTCAAGGTGCCTTCGCTACGGAACGTCGCCCTGACAGCGCCTTACATGCACGACGGTCGTTTTGCCACCCTCGATGTAAACGCCGGTTGAAAAGTGAGACGGGGTCACGTGTGTGACAGGGCGGTCGAAAAGTGCAGCGCCTTCATTAACGATGAAGCATGTATCGCACTAT
>RFSE01000168.1 GCA_009924135.1 Pseudomonadota bacterium
CAAGACTCCTCACGCCGATCCGGGCGGCAAGATGCCGGCCCTCTACGGCAGGCAGGATGCCCGCCGCTACAGCGCATGCAGGGTCGCCATCGTGCTCGGGAGCATCCCATGCTCTTCGAAAGACGCAGAGAGCGTCGCTTCCGAAGTCGGCCCGGTGGCGGCAGGCGTCCCGCCTGGCGGAACAAGGCACCCGGCTACCGAGCACTCGCGGATAATCCCAAGCCGCAAGACTCCTCACGCCGATCCGGGCGGCAAGATGCCGGCCCTCTACGGCAGGCAGGATGCCCGCTGCTAGACCGCATGCAGGGTCGCCATCGTGCTCGGCAGCATCCCGTGTTCGTCGAACGACAGCTCGCGTGGTTCAGTGAGGATTTCCAAGTCCTTCCGTCCTCGGACCAGCGGCAGAAACGCCTCGCTGCACTCAACCTCTTCGACGTGCAACGTGTTCTGAATCCAAAGCAGTTTCGCGTCCGGCGGCTCGGTCAGACCGATGGTGGCCAGGGCCACGTCCAGCAGTTCGCGGTCGGTGTCGTAGTGCGGGGGGATCATGGCCACCTGCGGGTAGCACGCGGTCGCGACGTTGATGTAGGTGATGCGCTTGTCCATCGCCTCGACGACGCGCGTGAGGCAGTACTCGGACTTGCCCAGGCCGGTCGCATTGCCGTGCGTCTGCTCGGTGAGGCTGCGGATGGCGATCTTCTTGATCTTGGGAAACTCGTGCTCCTCGGTCCAGTGCTCGTAGCGTTTGCGGCCGATGACATTGGTGTCCATGCCGCAGCCGGAAATCTCCTTGCCGATCTCATCCACCAGCAGGACATCCGCGTGGTCAAATGGCAGGCGCGGCAACCACTGCCGGGCGAGGGCCAGCAGTTCCTTGTCCTGCGCCTCCAGTTCATGCGGCAGCACCGCGCGGATCAGGCCGGTCTGGTCGTAGGCGTTCTCGACGATGCCGAGGCCCGCGAGAATGCGGCCTTTCTCAATCACCCGCCGGCCCACGCTTTTGACAATGGTGTCGAACGAATGGTCCACGAACGCCCGATGGTAGATCTTCGCACCCTCGTGCTTGCCCAGGCCGATGAGCAGCATCTTCATCAATCCGCTCTGATGGTCGCCGAAGAGTTCCGTGTGCGGTTTCACACGACCCACAACCACGACATGATCCGCCGCCAGCGCGTCCTTCCCAAAGTGAACCGGAATGCCCTCGGCCGTGCGATCGAGGAAGACCGTCTCCATGCTGGTCCGAACGGGGCAGCCGCAGAAGTCTTCGGTGACGCCGTAATTGGCAAGAATGCCGCGCTGGCCGTCCGCCGTGCCGCCCCCGTGGCTGCCCATCGCGGCGACGATGAAGGGCTGAGTACCCGCCGCGCGGAAGAAGTCCACCGTGGCCTTGAGGATCAGCGCGATATTCGTGATGCCCCGGCTGCCGGCCGTGATGGCCACCGTCTGTCCGGGCCGCACCTGCTGCGCGACCCCGATGCGCGTCAGCTCCGCCTGTGTGGTGGCGGCCACGTCAGCGACAAGCGGGCGCTCGAACTTCTGCCGGACACGAAAGGTTTTTGGGTAGCGGCTGGACACAGGCGCAACCTAGCAGCGGGCCGGTAGGTGCGAAAGGGTATTTGAACCACAGAGGGGGACTGAATTTGCCACAAAAAGGCACAGAAGGCACAAAGAGGGGTGCGACTGAAGCCGGTGATGCGCCGTAGCGCGGGCAGCCTTGCGCGCGCGTTCCTCGGGGGACTGGCAACTTCGCGCGGGCAGGGCTGCCCGCGCTACGGATGGCTGCGTTTTACTTCGGCGCGGTGTAGGCCCGGGCTCAGTGCGCTCCGCCGAACAGGTCGGGCGCGGCGCGGGAGACGAGGGCTTGGGAGCGGGTGAGGATTTCGGCCGAGGACTCGCAGTTCAATGCGAAGTCGGCGAGTTCCTTGCACTCGGAGAGTTTCAGCCGGCGGATGATGTACTTGATGGGCGGCACCAGCGGGGGCGTGATGCTGAGTTCGTCCACGCCCAGGCCCAGCAGCAGGGGGATCATCGCGGGGTCGCTGGCCATCTCGCCGCAGACACCGGTCCAGATGCCGTGCCGGTGCGCGGCTTCCACGGTGAGCTTGATGAGGCGCAGGACGGCGGGATGCGTGGGGTCGTAGAGGTACGCGATTTTCTCGTTCAACCGGTCCACGGCGAGCGTGTACTGGATGAGGTCGTTGGTGCCGATGCTGAAGAATTTTACGCGCTTGGCGAGCGAGTCGGCGATCATCACCGCCGAGGGGATCTCGATCATCGCACCGATTTCGAGGTTCTCGTCGAACGGCACCCCGGCAGCGCGCAACTCGGCCTTGCATTGCTCGACCAGTTCGTTGGACTGCGTGAGTTCTTCAAGCCCGGAGATCATGGGATACATGATCTTCACGTTGCCCTCGGCGCTGGCGCGGAGGATGGCCCGGAGCTGCGCGCGGAAGATGGCGGACTCCTGGAGACAGAAACGGATGGCCCGCCAGCCGAGGAAAGGGTTCATCTCCGCCGTGTCCTGCGCGATGTCCACGATGGTGGGCAACTTGTCACCGCCAAGGTCGAGGGTGCGGATGATGACGGGGTCGGGCTTCAGCGCGGCGGCGACCTGTTGGTAGGCCTGATATTGCTCCTCCTCGCTGGGCAGCGTGGACCGGTTCAGGAACAGAAACTCCGTGCGGAACAGGCCGACGCCTTCGCCGCCGGCGAGTTTCACTTCAGCCGCATCGGCCGCTTCCTCGATGTTGGCCGAGAGGGTGATTTGCGCGCCATCGAGGGTGACCGCCGGCTGGTCGTGGATTTCGCGCAGCCGCTCGTCAAAGCTTTTTTGGCGCTCCTCGATTTGACCGTACTCGAACAGCGTCTGGTCGGTCGGATTGAGAATGACCAGCCCGTTGAAGCCATCGAGCAGCACGGTCTGCCCGGCGTGGAGTTCGTGGCTGGCGTGTTGCAGGCCCACCACCGCCGGAATGCGCAGCGAGCGTGCCATGATGGCGGTGTGCGAGGTCTTGCCCCCCACGTCGGTGCCGAACCCGAGCACCATCTTCTTGTCGAGCCGGGCGGTGATGGAAGGGGCGAGGTCGTGTGCGATGACGATGCACGGCTCCTTGAGGCGCGTCAGATCAACGGCGTCATTGTGACCGATCAGGTTGTTCACCACGCGCCCGGCGACATCCCGCAAGTCCGCCACCCGCTCGCGCAGGTAATCGTCGGGCAACGCCTCCAGCGTCTGGGCGAAGCGTTCGGCGACGACGTGAAAAGCCCATTCGGCCGTGACCTTGTCATCGGCAATCATCCGGGTGACGCCTTCCAGCAGGGTGGGGTCGTCGAGCACCAGCAGATGGGCTTCGAAGATGCTCGCATCCTTCGCCCCCATGGCCTGGGTCACCTGCTGCTGGATTTCGTGGAGCTGGCTGCGGGTCGCGAGGAGACCCTGTTCGAGGCGATCCAGCTCCCGGGGCACGTCCGCTTCGGCGATCTCGTGCCGGGTGATTTGGACGCGCTGCTGGCCCAGAACGAGGATCTTGCCGACGCAAACCCCGGAAGAGACGGGAATGCCTCGGAATATCAACTCACCCGTAGCATTGCGCTCTGGCATGGGAGTCCCATAACTGAGAAGCCACCGTTTGGAAATTCAAAAGTCCACCGGACCTGAAAAAATTGCGGCATCCGATGGAAGGCTATTTTCCGGGCTTGGTCTTCTTTTTGGCCTGCGCCTGGGCTTTTTGGGTGTCCACTGCCACGGCCTTTTGCGCGGCGGCCAGGTCCTTCTTATGCTTGTCCACCTCTTCGTGGGCCTTCTTGGCCTTGTCGGCGTCCTCACGTTCGGCTTGCAAGGCGGTCTTCACCTCGGGTTGCTCATCCACGGTCTTCATCACTTCCGTCTGGATGGAAGCCACCTGCTTGCCGGCCTCGGCGAGCGCGATGCGCAGTTGCTTGAGGTTGCCGTCGGCTTCGATGCGGTCCTTCTCGAGTTCGGTGGGTTTGCGGATGGTCTTGGACAACTCCGCGGTCAATTCTTTCTTCTTTTCCTCGGAGAGCTTGGTGTCATCGCGTGTTTCCCCGAGTTTGGTGCTGGCGAGATCGGCCTCTTTCGCCGCCGCCAGATAATCGGCCTGGGTGCGGATCTCCTTGGAAAGGGCCTTCTGGGCGGCCTCCAGAGTGCGGGTGGCGGCATCGCGCTGGGCGACGGCGGCGGGCATGCCCAGCTTGGCCCCGATGGTGACCGCAGCGGACTGCCGGGCCTTTTGAACTTTGGCCACGGCAGCCTGATGCGCCGTGTCAGCCTTATGCGCTTCGGCCTCCGCCTTGGAAATGACAGCGGTGACATCGGCCAGTTTCTTCTGGGCGGCATCCAGGTTTTGCTTCGTGGAGGCGGTTTGGCTTTGGGCAGAAAGAGCCTCGCCAACCAGACCGGCGGCCAGGAGGAGGGCGGTACAAGCAAAGCGTTGCATCATGCAGGTTGGACGAAACGAACCCGCGGGGAGTTACAACCAAGTCGGCCAGGCCGCAGCTTGACACTGCCCCGGCCTTGGCTGGCCGTGCGGAGCGCCGATCTCCGATCCGGCGCGTTGCTGCTGGCTTTCAAACCCGCCGGGTCGGAGACCGGCGCTCCGGAGCACTGAGACAGGGTCAAGTTGCCCCGTCAGCCCATCAGCTTGCACGGCGTCATGCCCTGGCGGAGCGATGCCCACGGTTCCTGCGTGGAAACGTCAACCGGGTCCGGGTCATTTGCCTGGTCGGCGGGCAGTTTCGCCGGCGAAAGGATGGCGAGGAAGACCAGGGGCTCCATGTGCGGGTTGTAGGTGGCGTGGATGGTGCCGGGCGGGATGTGGGCCATCTCGCCCGCCCGGACGATGCGATGTTCGTGCCCGACCCATTGCTCGGCCCGGCCGTAAATGACGTAGATGATCTCCTCGCGGTGCGGGTGGTAGTGGAACGGATGACAATGCATCGGGTCCATGTTCGCCCGGACGAGCAGGAGCTTGTCGGCGGCGACGAGGTCCGGGCGGCAGAGCCACTCGTTGTTGGTCCAGGCGTTGGTCTCGCGGAGGGCGTCCGCGATTTGTACGAAGTGGCGGTCAGCGGCGGTCATACGCTTGCGGACCGGCGACGCCCTACAAACTTCCGAACGGGGAAATAATCACCTTCGTAGGGCCATTGAAACTTGGCGATGTGTTGCAGCAGCCACCAGCGTTCAGAGTGGCAACGGGACGCCTCAATACGCTCCAAGATTGCCTGTCGTTCCGGAGGACTCAAAGTTGGTTGGATCATGCAGCGATTTTGAAAGATTCACTGGAAACTGTCACCTCTTCTTTTGCTACCGGAGGGATAACGGGCGCAGCTCAGGTTCTTGCAGCCCCACCATCCAGGCGACGGAGAATTGGGTGCTGGTGGTGATTCGTCCCGGAGGGACAGTTGAAAATAGCCCGGCGTTTCAACGCCGGGAACGAAGGGGGAGAACAGCCAAGTCCCGGAGGGACGACTGAACGGGTGCGACCGGGTTGATCGTTCAGCCGTCCCTTCGGGACTGGTCGCAGGCTTCGGCCCAACCCGGCGTTGAAACGCCGGGCTAAGGTCGATAGTCCCTCTGGGACAGCCGGATCCCGTTTGGCGACTTTGCAAAAAACTGGGATGCGCTCTGAGATATCGTTTATAAGCGCGGAATGCGGTTCAGCGTGTAATACGCCGCGTCATGTAGCAGCGGCAGGCCTTTGGCCGACTTCACGCCGGCGCAGTGGAGTTCGTGCACATGGCCTTCGACGAGCCCTTCGACCTTGAGCCGCACGCTCCGGCCGTCCGGGGCGACCTTGGCCGAAACGATCTTCGGCGTGCCCTTGTCCACCTCGGGGCTGCCGTAGGCGGCCTGGTAGATGTAGATGTAATCCGTCATCACGTAGCTCGCCGCATCGCCGGCTGCCGCTGCGTCCACCGGCTCGGTGAAGGTCAACTCGAAGCCGTCGGTCCGTGCGTGCATCTCGTGGATTTCAAAGGGCGTTTTGCCGGTCCAGGTCAGCCGCTCCAGGGCGTAAGGCTTGCCGCCGCGGGCACCCCAGCCACGGTCCGTGCCGAAGACGTAAAGCGCAGGATCGGCGGAGAACTCCAAGCCGAGCGCGCCGGAGCCGAAACCTACCTTGAACGGGAAGCACGCCCCCTGATAGTTCTGGCCGTCGGGCGTCTTCTCCAGGTACACGCGCATGACGGTGGAGTGTGACTGGTCGCCGACGAAGAGCTGTTCCTTGAACGGGCCGAACTTGCCGCCGCTCACATCACACGCGATGCCGGACGCGCTCTGACCCATCTGTGGATAGGGAAAGTAAACCGACGGCGGGAGCAGTTCGGGAATGTGCTTGGCCTCGTCGTAGAGGCGGCCACCGCTCTTGGGTTCCTCGGGCTTCTTCAAGCCGGTCTTGGCGATCGCGTCCTTCGTGCCGGGATCGTCAAACCACCGGATGCCGCCGGGATGGCCCATGAACGCGCCGGGCTTGAGCCAGTGCAGCTTGCACGCGCCGTTCCACGGGCCCTGGTTGTCCGTGTAGAAGACTTCGCCCAAGGCATTGAAGCCGATGCCGCCCGGGGAACGGATGCCGGCGTTGGCCGGCGTGACTTTGCCGTCAGCGGACACCCGCACGCACCAGCCGCGATAGGGGTTGCTGCTGTTGAACGAACCGGTGAGGCAAAGCACCACCCAGATGTCGCCGTTGCGGTCGAACTTCGAACCAAACGCATATTCATGATAGTCGCCGTTGATGCCCCACATGTCAGTGACGGTCTCAACGACATCCGCGCGACCGGTGCCCTTGGTGTCCTTCAGGCGCGTGATTTCGCCGCGCTGGGTGGCGTAGATCCAGCCGTCGCGCGAAGCGAGGCCGAGGACCTCGTGCAGGCCGCTGGCGAAGAGCTTCCACTTGGGCTGGGGAGCCGCGCCTTGCAGGCCCTCGCCGATCCAGATGTCGCCGATGCGCGTGGCGCAGACGATTTTGTCGGGCCCGAGGAACATCAGCGCACCGGACTCGAACTGCACACCGGGTGGTGTGGGCAGGGTGGTGATCGGATAATACTCCGTTTCGCGCTCGACCATGCCGGCGGCCGCCTTCTTGTCGGCGGCGAAGGTGCTGAGACAGGTGGCCAGGAACAGAACTGGCAGCAGGTGTTGCAGGGAAAGTTTCATGTGCATGGAAATCTTGGATTGATGGTTAGCGAGCCGGGGCGTTTACCAGGCGAGTTCCTCCACCAACTTGGCTTCGCCGTTCTTGAACTCCACGGCTACGAGGAGTTCCTGCTTGCCGCCGCTCTCGCGGATGAAGGCCTGCCCGCCAGTGAGCTTCAACCGGACTTTGCCATCCACGAGGAAGGTGCCGTTGCCCTTGTCCTCGATCTTCGCCCCGACGGCGGCGCGGAATTGCAGGCCGGTCACGGGTTTCGGGGAATGGAGCGTCAGCGTGCGGCGCAGGCCGGTGTCCGCTTCGCCGGGCAGCGGCGTGGCGTAGTCTTCCACGTTCACGTCACCGAAGGTGTAACGGAAGGCGGGGCGTTGCTGCGCATCGAGGGTGTAGCCGCGGAACTGGCCGGTGGCACTGCGGCCGGTCTCGGCGGGCCAGCTTGCGCCGGGGCTGTCCAACAGCGCGAACTGCGGGCCGGGCGCCCATTTCACCACGTTGTAGCCCAGCGGCGGTTCGTAACCAACGCCACGTCCGGTGCGATGCCGCGCGGCATCAATGAACGGCCCCTGCCACACCAGCGCGAGCCGCAGTTCGTTCGCGTCAAAGGCGAAGTTCACCTTCTCCGGGAAGGCCACGCCGATGGCACGTGAACCAGCCCCTTCGATGAAGTTGCGGTAGATCAACGCCTCGTTGGTGGCGACGAGTTCCAGCTTGCCGGTGATCAGGCCCGGCGGCAGTTCCGCGAGCTTGCCCTTGCCGAGGAAAGCCCACAGCGCGGCGACCTGCTTCTCGGTGTCGCCACCGAGGATGTCGCGGTTGGCCGCCTTGCCATCGGGCCAGAAGGGCGGCATGCGCGTGCCGGGGCGGAGCACTTGCGGGTTGAGCAGGTAACGGCGGAACCAATCCCAGTTCAGGCGGTCGGGCACGGTGGTGAGGTCGAGGGCCGGGACCCCGAGCGACGGCTTGCCGGCGAAGTTGTGACAGGCGATGCAGCTCAGCCCGCCGGTACCGGCCAGCTTGTGGCCCTGCTTGGCGAGCACGGGGTCCGTCGCGGGTGCGGGTGCGGTGCTCGCGAGCACGTCCACCTCGGCGAAGCCGGTGACGAGGTGCTTCACGTTCGCCTCGCCGAACTGCGGCATGCGCGTGGCCATGTAGGGCCGGACCGCGCCGCCCTTCCACAGGGTCTGTTCGAGCCACTCAGGGCGCAGTTTGTTCCCGACGCCGGTGAGGTGCGGGGGAATGCGCCCTTCGTCGCCCAAGTCGGCTTCGATGGCGGGACTAAAGTACTCGGCACGGCCGCGACCCGGTCCGCCCTGGCCATCGCGCAGGTGACAGGCCACGCAGTTCAACTGCGTCAGCGTGCGCGCGACTTTGGCCTTCGGCTCCAACGCGGCGTTCAACGTGTCCTTGGCCGCGAGGGTTGTGCGCAAGGCCTGCCGTTGATCATCGCTCAATTTGAACTTCGGCGCAGTCTTCGTCGGCGTATTCGCAAGACAGCCGCCGTTGACATCCTTCAGCACGGTGAACGGCGGGGCCTTCAGCGTGGAGGCAACGCGCTCCGGACCGGTCTGGTGGCAGCCCGCACAGCCGAGGCTGGCGAAGAGTTCCTTGCCGCGCGCGGCTTTCGACGCGTCCACGGCGAATGGCGCGTCGCCGACCGGCCGCATGGGCTGGCCGTCGTGCGAGAACACGGACGCGGGGATTTCCTGTTTGCCGATGCCGGGGCCTTTCCAGCTCACTTTCAACTCGGCCCCGCCGCCGCCGTCGAAGTAATCCACGCCGAACGCATGTTCGCCGGCCTTGAGCGTGACTTTGCCTTCGCGGGACTGCGGCGGGTGGATGCCGTCGTTGTTCACCACGCGTTTCTCGTTGATGAACAACGCAGAGCCGTCATCGGAATCCGTGTAGAAGGTGTATTCGCCGTCCTTTGGAATCGTGATGGTGCCCCGGAAGCGCAGGCCGTAGGAGCCGGGCTTCAGGGCGACCTTGAGCGTGGGGGCATCGGCCACCCCGGTGGCTTTCGGGGCGGTGGCCTTTTCGAGGTCCGCGAGCTTGGTGAAACCGGGCTCGAAATACTCGTAACTAAGTCCGGCCAGTTTGACGGTGGTGCCGGCAGGAACCTGGGCGCGGAGCAGGTACGTCGCGATGGCGCGGGCTTCGCCCTCGTTGAGGCGCAGCGAGGGCATCCGACCGGAGGAACGCGTCTTCACGGGGTCGCGGAGAAACGCCGCGAGATCGCCCACGGTGAACTTGCGCGCGAGATCGCCGAGCGGGGCCGAACCGGCGGCGAGGGCGGCGACATCCACCTTTTCTTTTGAATGTACCGGGCCTTCGAGTGGCGCGTGGCATGCCACGCAGCCGACGGTGTGGAACAGCTCGCGACCGGCATTGACCGCGCTGGTGCTGTAGGCGGCGGGCTTGGCGGCGGTGGCGGGCTGGAGCGAAAGGACGAAGTGGGTGAGCGCCTCGGTGGCTTCGGTCCGTTCGGCTGGCGGCAAGGCGTGCAGCGCATCGGGCATCGTGGTGCCGGGTTTGGCGGCCTGCGGGTCGGTGAGCCAGGCGCGGACCCACTGCGGCGTGACGTGCGCGCCGTCCTTGCCGAGGCGCGGGGCCAAGTTGGGGGCCAGGCGGCCGTTTACGGTTGGCCCAGCGACGTGGCAGGCGGTGCAGTTCAGGCTGCCGAGCAGCAGCTCGCCATCAGGCGCGGCGGCGGACGCAGCCACGGCGAAGAAGAGCGACAGGGAAGAGCCGAGCCAGCGGAGGGAGAAGTTAAAGCGGGGCATGGAAACGGGGTAACAAAAGGATTTCAGGGAGAGGGGAAGGTCAGGAAGATTGAGTCAGAAAAATTAAGCAAACCATTGAGTTGCGGTCGGAGAATGTCGCATCTCCAGGCTGACCGTTGGCAAGTGGAATCCAATCATGTTCGGAGGCAAAGCGCTTCTTCGATGTCTCATCTTTCTGCCCCCATTTTTCTGACAACTTGGATTGAAGGAGTCACTTTTTCGGCGCAGGCGGCGGGGTGTTGGCGGACTCGTCGTTGTTGAGCTTGCGCAGCCAGATGTTGCGGAAGCGCACGGGGTTGCCGTGGTCCTGCAGGGCGAGGTCGCCGTCCTGGGCGCGGGTGTCCAATTCGCGGGCGTGATGCGAGACGAGGCCGTTGTGCAGAACCGTCACGCGGGCTTTCTGCGTGACCTTGCCTTCCGCATCCACCTTGGCGCGCTCAACGATGATGTCGTAGGTCTGCCACTGGCCGGGCTTGCGCGAGGCGTTCACATACGGCGGGTGGCGATTGTAGAGCGCGGAGGCCTGGCCGTCCGGGTAGGTGTCGTTGTCGTAGGAATCCAGCACCTGCACCTCCGGCAGGCCACCGATGAAGACGCCGCTGTTGCCGCGCCCCTGGCTGCTGCCCTTCACCTCGGCAGGCGTCGCCCACTCGATGTGCCACTGGTAATCGCCGGTGAACTTCTCGCGCGTGCGGATGCCGCCGCCATGGGGCACGACCTCGAAATAGCCGTTCTCCACCTTCCACTTGGCAGCATCGTCAGCCGCCGCCTCGGGCTTCTTGGAATCGGTCTTCCACTTGGCGAGGCTGGTGCCGTCGAAGAGCACGATGGCATCGGACGGCGGCACTGCGGGTTTGTCATTGGAGCCCCAGTCGGGCGGCGTGACAACGGGCGGACGCGGGCGGGCCATGTCACCGGCCTTCCATTTGACACCGGGAGCGGCCGGCTCGGCCTTGCCGGCATCTGCCGCACCGGCTGTAAAGCCAAGGCCAAATCCCGAAAGCACTACCAGCCCGACAAGCAGATTCATTTTCATGGTCAGTCGATAGCTGACGCAGAACCCTGCCTATTTCTTCTTGCCGAATTTCTTCGCCGCCGGGGCCTTGAGTTGTTTGAACTCGCGCGTGAGGTTGGTGAGCGAGGCTTCGATGCCCATGCGTTCGAGGCTGGTCGCGCCGACGAAACCGACGGCATCGGTGGCCTTCATCACGCGGTCCGCGTCGGCGGGCGTGTTGATGGGGCCGCCGTGGCAGAGGAAGAAGATGTCCTTCCGCACGCGCGTGGCGGCATCGATGATTTCCTGCGTGCGCTGGATGGTGAAGTCCCAGCTCACGACGGCCTTCTTCACGCCGATGCTGCCGCCGACGGTCGTGCCCACGTGGGCAATTATCGCGTCCGCTCCGGTCTTGGCCATTTCAACGGCTTCCTCCGGCGAGCCGACGTAAACGACGGAGAACAAATCCATCCGGCGCGCGAGGGCGACCATCTCGTATTCCTTCTTCACGCTCATGCCCGTTTCTTCGAGCACGCCGCGGAAGTGACCATCGACAATGGTGTGCGTGGGGAAGTTGTTCACGCCGCTAAAACCCATTTCCTTCACCTTGCCCAGCCAGTGCCACATGCGGCGGCGCGGGTCGGTGGCGTGGACGCCGCAGATGACGGGGCATTCCTCGACCACGGGCAGCACCTCGTATTCGCCGATCTCCATGGCGATGGCGTTGGCGTCGCCGTAGGCCATCATGCCGGCGGTCGAGCCGTGGCCCATCATGCGGAAGCGGCCGGAGTTGTAGATGATGATCAGGTCGGCCCCGCCGCGTTCGATGAACTTGGCGCTGATGCCGGTGCCCGCGCCGCCGGCGATGATGGCGTCGCCTTTCTTGATGGTGCTCATCAAGCGGTCGCGGACTTCCTTGCGGGTGTACGGGTTTCCTTTTCCGGTCCAGGGGTTGGGCATGGTTCGTGGTCGGTTATAATTCTGTCGCGCGGTGCGAGTGTGCCCGGCATCGTAGGGGCCGGCCCACCGTTTTGAAAATGGCAAAGACGCACGCGCAACTATCCGAAACGCACCTCCTGGGCGCGCAAACCCGCCAATGGATCGTGCGCGCCAATGCCACCGATACGCGTGAGTGGCTGCAAGGAGCCCCCGTCTGTCCCGCTCTCCCGCAGCACCAGATCGCGCACCTGGGTGTCTGCCACGCGGTGGCCCCGTATCGCATCGTGCGGATGCGCCAGAGCGGGACGTATTTCCTCGCCTGCTTCGGCGGGGAAGGGCGGTTCCTCATGGAGGGCCGGTGGCAGGTTTGCGGCCCCGGCACGGCGTGCCTGCTGCCACCGCATATCTTGAATGCTTTCTACGCGGAGCCGGGCGCGCCGTGGGAATTCGTCTGGGTGCGTTACGATCAACCGGACAACCAGCGGCCCATCGCCGGGGCCAGTTCGCCGGTGCTCGCCCCCTTCGATCCCGAGCCTGTCCGCCACGCCGTCATGGGCCTGCATCACGAGGCGAAGGGTGCGGCGGTGCCGGCCCAGATGCAGCTCTGGGCGGACCTCGTGCATGCCTACGTGCTGCGGTTCGCGCGGCCTTGGCAGGTCGAGGACCGGCTCTGGCTGGTGTGGGAAAGCGTCGCCACGCATCTCGACGAGGAATGGACCCTTGAACGGCTGGCCCGGCTGGCGCACATGAGCACCGAACACCTGCGGCGGCTGTGTCACCGGCAGCTTGGCCGCAGCCCGATGCACCAGGTCATCTTCCTGCGCATGCGGCGCGCGGCGGAACTGCTCTCGACCACGAACGACAAGGTGGAGACGATCGCCAACGCGGTCGGGTATCAAAACCCCTTCGTCTTCTCGAACACGTTCAAGAAGTGGACCGGCTGGCGGCCCTCGGAGTTCCCGGGACGGACGAAGGAGAGGTAGGGCTTTCCGAAAACGTTCAACGTTCAAAGCCCAAGGGCGCAGCTTAGTTTCTTGCACACCGTGATGCGACTTGGGGAGCCTTCTCCCTTTGCGGAGCAAGGGGAGAAGGTGGCCGGAGGCCGGATGAGGGGTTGGGCCACCCTCGCCCACG
>RFSE01000169.1 GCA_009924135.1 Pseudomonadota bacterium
GGTTTCTCTAATTTAAAAATGTATTTTGTATTTACGCCTAATCAGCTTTATTACTTGTATAGCATCAACAGTTTGTTTTGCTGCATGTGAAGGTTTCGGAGCTTCTGCCTGAATTTTTTTTAAAACATTAACAGCTTTATCTATCTTATCTTCTGTCGTAAGATTTGCTGTTTCCCAACACAGTTCATATAGCATTGTAACATCGTAGCCCTGCTCTTGCGCCTTTTGAAGAGAATTTAAATATTTTGCATACGCAATTTCTTGACAAAGGAAGCCCCATAAAGAATGGTCGTTCTCATAACAAGCTCTCTCTATTAACAAACCATAAAATGGGTTCAGCTCAAGAGACTTTACTTCTTTTTTTAAAAATTGACCTAAAGAAACAAAGGCCTGTTCGATGAGTGTGTGCGCCTCATAAATTGAAAGTTCTGAAAATGTTTTTTGAAAACAAGGAAGCAAACTTAAAGGTGACCCTGAGATCCAAGCCCAATCAAGCTCAAGCTTCCTTCTCCAGTCTTCTACCCAAACCGTTTTCTCTAAAATCTTTCGCAATCTTTCAGTATCTTCCTGAGAAAGGTGGAACTGTCCCAGGTTTTCTTTTGCATCCTCAATCAGTTCTGATGCAGCCCCCTGTTTGGCATTTTGCTTTTGTATTTTTCTGAGTAGAGAACTATTAGCCCCAAGGGTTAGTTTTTTCAACTCTATTTGATATTCTGTGTAAGTAATTTGATCCGTTATCTCATTGACTTTCAGCCAATTACGATCTTTTAAATTCTGTTCTAAAGATTGCCTACCCGTTTTTAGGATCAATGGTTGAACTGCCGGGTTGCATCTGCGCCCGCAGCCGCTACAACCTCCGCGCCATGACTGCTCCAATCGTCGTTTTGTGGATTTACATCGTGCTGCTGGTTGCGGGAGGCCTGGTTGGCTTCCTGAAGGCCGGCAGCAAGGCCTCGCTCATCGCCAGCAGCATCTTCGCGTTGCCCCTGGTGCTGGCGGCACTGGGCATCGTGCCGGCGGTGGTCGCGGAGGTGGTACTGGGCATCCTGCTGGTTTACATGGGCATGAAATACGCCAAGACGAAGAAGGTCATGCCCAGCGGCGTGATGGCTGGGTTGTCAGCGGTCGCGCTGGTGGCGCGGTTTTTGTTGAAGTGAACGTCAGTTGGCGGATGAATCTTGGGGCTTTTTCATTAGCACCCGGCTTCAGCCGGGTGTTCCGGGCGTATGTAGGGGCAAACCGTTTCAACGGTTCACCAGCCTCAGTGAAACCGTTGAACCCGAACGCCGAAGTCGAGCGGGCCATCCATCGTAGCGCAGACTTGCAGTCTGCTGTTTCGCCGGCTTGTAGCCGGCAGGGCGTCCTGCGCTCCGAGCGGCCCGTAAAAGTGCGTGGCGTCAGCGGGTTGCAAACCCGCGAAACAGCAGGCTGCAAGCCTGCGCTACCCGCTTCGGGTGGTCGCGCTGCTCCGGAGTTCGGGTTGAAACGGTTTGTCCAAGGCATCGCGCGCGACACCCGGCTGAAGCCGGGTGCAAATGGGAGGAGTTGGTAACCCCGTACGTCGTTTACCTTCCTTGACGACCATGAGTGAACCTCGCAGCTCCCGCTCCCTTCCCATCTGGCAGCTTGCGTGGGTGCGCGGGTGCAAGCTCGGGCAGGAGGTCGGCTACCAGATCCGGTTTGATGACCGGCTGGGCGAGGCGACGCGTATCTGCTTCGTGACCGAGGGCGTGCTGCTGCGGTGGTTGCAGGACGATCAGCAGTTGTCCGACGTGGCGGCGGTGCTGTTCGATGAGTTCCACGAACGCAACCTGCTTTCCGATGTCGCGCTCGCGTTGGTGAAGCGGTTGCAGCAAACGGCGCGGCCGGACCTGAGGATCATCGTCATGTCCGCGACGCTGGATGCGAAGCCGGTGGCCCGTTATCTGGGTAGCAGCCGACGTAAGGAGGCTCTGACTGGCAATTCGGAATTGGAACGGAGCCTCCTTACGTCGGCGGCTACGGAGTGTCCCATCCTCGTCAGCGAGGGTGTCAGCTACCCGGTCGAGGTCCGGTACGCGGAGCATCTGGACCGGCGCGCGGCGTCGGAGCAGGCGGTGGATGCGGTCGAGCGGATCGTGAACTTTGGCGGGCCAGGGGACGTGCTGGTGTTCATGCCGGGGATGGGAGAGATCAACGCGACCATCAACGCGCTGCGGGCTGCGCGGCTGGCGGAGGATTGTGACTTCATCCCGTTGCATGGCGATCTTTCGCCGGATGATCAGGACCGGGCGTTTTCACCCAGCGCGCGGCGGAAAATTGTCGTGTCCACCAACGTTGCCGAGACCAGCGTGACGATTGATGGCATCCGGCACGTGGTGGACAGCGGTGAGGCGCGCGTGGCCCGTTACGACGCTGAGCGCGGGATTCAGACGCTCTTCATCGAGGAGATTTCGCGGGCCAGCGCGGACCAGCGCAAGGGCCGTGCGGGCCGCACCGCACCGGGCACCTGCTGGCGGCTCTGGACCGAGAGCGGGCACCTGAACCGGCCGGAGCGCAACACCCCGGAGATTCAGCGCGCGGACCTGGCGGAAGTGGTGTTGCTGCTGCACTCGCTCGGCATCCGCAGCGCGGTGACCTTTGACTGGCTGGACCAGCCGGACCCGACGGCGGTGGCACGGGCGGAGCGGCTGCTGGTGATGCTGGGAGCGTTGGCAGAGGTCGAGAGTCGAGAGTCGAAGGCCGAGAGCCAGACAGCCCGGCCCTCGACTCTCGACCCTCGACCTTCGACCCTGAGCGAAATCGGCCGCCAGATGCTCCGTCTGCCCATGCACCCGCGTTACTCGCGGATGTTGGTGGAGGCCGGGCGGCGGGGGTGCGTGCCGACGGCGGCGTTGTGCGCGGCGCTGGTGAGCGGGCGGGATTTGCTGATGCGCGTGCAGCGCGGGGATTCCCGGAGTGCCGAGGTGCGGGAGGAGTTTGAGGCCAGCCCGGACTCGGATTTCTTCACCTTGATGCAGGCCTTTCAGTTTGCAAAACAATGTGGTTTCAACCTGGATGCGTGCCGGAGCCGGGGCATCAACGCGAAGGTGGCGCGCGAGGTGGACCAGACGTATCAACAGGTGCTGGGGATTGCGGAGCGCGAGCGGTTGGGCGGGGGCAGTAATCAGTATTCAGTTGTCAGTGTTCAGTCCAAGGCGGCGGCCACCAGACTGAATACTGAACACTCAGCCCCGAAGCCGGACGCGGATGCGCTGCTCAAGTGCCTCACCGCCGGTTTCATCGACCAACTGGCCCTGCGCCGCGATCAGGGGACGCTGGAATGCGAGCTGACGGAGGGGCGGCAGGGGACGTTGATGCGGGAGAGCGTGGTGCAGAAGGCACCGTTGTTTGTCGCTGCGGCGATGCGGGAGACGGACGGAGCGTTGCGGCCAATGACGTTGCTCGGGCTGGCCACAGCGGTAAAGCCTGAGTGGCTCCGGGAGCTTTACCCGCAGCACCTGAACGCGACAGTCGAGCATCTCTTCGACCGCAACCACAAGCGCGTGGCGGCCATCAAACTCGCGCGGTTCCGTGACCTGGTGATCGGGCACGAGCATCAGCGCGAGGCGGACCCGGTCGCAGCGGGCCGTTGCCTGGCGGAAGCAGCGGTGCGGGGATGGTTCGATCTGCCGAACCTGTCGCATGAACTGAAGCAGTTCGTTGCGCGCGTGAATCTGGTCGCTGCGGCGTTGCCGGATTTGGAGTACCCGCCGTTTGACGACGCGGCAATGACGGCGGCGCTGGCCCGGGCGTTCACAGGGCTGACCTTGCAGAAGGAGGCCCAGACTGTGCCGTTGAAACCGGGCTTCACCGCCCATCTGGCCCCGGAGCTAGTCGGGTGGCTGGAAGAGCTTACGCCGACCCAAATTCCGTGGCCCACCGGCAAGCCGGTCAAGCTGCTTTATTCCGAAGACGCCGAGGGCGGCGGTCGGACCGCGCATTCACCGGAGGCGCAGGTGAAATTGCAGGAGTGCTTCAAGCTGGAGTTCCATCCGTTAGTGTGCGAGGGCGCGGTGCCGGTGAAACTCTGGTTGTGCACCCCGGATGGCAAGCGGCTCACCAGCACCTGCGACTGGCTGCATTGGAAGGCGAACGAGTGGCCCAAGCAAAAGGCGGCGGTGCAGAAGAAGTTTCCGAGCGTGACTTTTTCGTGAGGGGAAGGCTGGAGGAGTAAAACGCAATGCGATTTCCGGCTTTGGACTTCTTCATCAGTGCGGCTGCAATCCCTGCTGCGCCAGCTGCAAAGGCAATGGGTCGGGTCGGGAGAACATTGTATTTACTGGCTGTGTGAAGCATGGCAATGATTGGGGAAGATGTTACGCCGTCAGCGGCAAATCCGGGCACAGGTACAGCAGTGGGCGGACGCTGGTTTGTTCGCACTTGCGTTCTGGCTGGCGCACTGGTTGCGCGACGTGGCATCTACCTGGTGGCCGGGACTGGCGGAGATCCAGCCCTTTGACCAGTACGTCTGGCTCTATTTCTTGATCCTGCCGGGCACGCTCCTGCTCCTCAAAGCCCTGGGTTTTTACAACCGTCCGCTGCTCTTTTCCCGGCGCGAGACTGCCTGGGTGCTGTTTCATGCGGTTAATATTGCGGTGCTGGCCGTGATTGGCGTCCTTTTCCTCCGCAAACAGGAGCTGGCGCGTTCGGTCATATTTCTGTTTGGAGCCTTGAGCTTCCTGCTGGTGATGGCCAAGGAGGAGTTGCTGCGCCGGTGGTTGCAGACTGCCCTGGGGCAGGAGCAGGCCAAGCGTCGGCTCGTGCTGATTGGTACTCCGGAGGACACGGCGCAACTGGAGCACGACTTGGTGGTCAAAGCGCACGGAAGCGTCGAAGTGCTGGCCAAGCTGGATCTTAATCAGACCTCCAACGAACGGCTGATCGGCTTGCTGCATGACCGGGCGGCCAATGGGGTGATCCTGAGCGCGCGGCATACCTACTTCGAGCAGGTCGAAAAGGTGATCGAGTTGTGTGAACTGGAGGGCGTGGAAGTGTGGTTGCTGGCGGACTTTTTCAAGACGCGTATTTCGCAGACCAGCGTGGATGATTTCCTCGGGCGGCCGATGGTGGTGTTCCGCTCCGCTCCCGAAGCGAGCTGGCAGGGCGTGGCCAAGCAGGTTTTGGATTTTTCCGGGGCATTGCTGTTGCTGGGGGTGTGCTCGATTCCGTTGCTGCTCACCGCGCTGGCGGTGCGGCTGACCTCGCGCGGGCCGGTGTTTTTCCGCCAGCAACGGAGCGGGCTGAATGGCCGGCCCTTCACGATGTTGAAGTTCCGCACCATGGTGACCGACGCGGAGCAGTTGCAGGCGGAGCTGGCGTCGTTCAATGAGATGGACGGCCCGGTGTTCAAGGTCACGAACGATCCCCGGGTGACGCCGCTGGGACGCTGGTTGCGCAAGTGGAGCATTGATGAATTTCCGCAGCTTTGGAACGTGTTGCGGGGCGAGATGAGCCTGGTCGGCCCGCGGCCGCTGCCGGTGGACGAAATCCGGCGCATCAATGATCCCGCGCACCGCCGCCGGCTCAGCGTAAAACCGGGGCTGACCTGCCTGTGGCAGATCAGCGGGCGCAGCGACGTGAAGAGCTTCAAGGAATGGGTGCGGTTGGACCTGGAATACATCGACAACTGGTCCCTGTGGCTGGACGTGAAGATCCTGCTCAAAACGATTCCGGTCGTGCTGACCGGGGCAGGGGCGAAATAGGGGATAGGAAATAGCGGATAGGGAATGGGTGCGGTGCGGGCTTGATGAAGAGCGGCGGGGGTGTCCTACTCACGGGTGCATGAATTTCGATCCGGCGACGCAATTCTCCATGGGTGACCTCATCGGTCGCGCCTTGGGCCTTACTTGCCTGGGGGCGGTGCTTGGTTTGTTGCTGGCGGCACTGCCGCATACCGGCTTGCAGGCGCTCGGTCTGCTGCGGTTGCAGAAGGGCGCGAAGCAGAAGTTGGCCCTCTGGCTGGCAGTGATTGCGCTCGGGACGGCCACCCTCATCGGAGCGGCGACGGGCTTCTGCATCGGCGTCGCCCGGGCGGCGCTGATGGTGGCCCGGGACATCGGGCCGCAGGTGATGCAGACTTCGGCCGAAAATGCGTTGCGGGCGGCGGGGGTGAAGGATTTCGCGAGTGTTACCCCTGCGCAGGTGCGTGAACTGCTGGAGCAGGCGGGCAAGGCCGAGCTGCCACCATTGCCCGGCGAACTGGCGCAGCGATTGCGGCCGGAGATGGAGTCGAGCCGGGCCAAATTGGTCGAGCAGGCCAAGGCGTGGCTGGCCGCCCAAAGCAAAGACGGCAAGCTGGCCGTGACCGACATGGTGGCGGCGAACTGGCCGAAAGTTTTGGCCGAGTTGGTGACCTGGGAACGGCAGTTCCGGCACGCGGCGATCGGCCACGGGGTGCTTTGGATTCTTGCAATGGAAGTCATTTTGGCGATCCTGTGCGCGGGGTCGCGCGCAATGCGTCCCCCAGTTGAAACTCCATCTCCAGTCCCGCCCAAACTTCCCTGATCATGGCCACCAAACGCAAAACCAGCCCCAAACCTGTTCCTGCGGTGCCACCCGTCTCCGTCATCACGGGCGCGGCGGGCTTCCTCGGCTCGCACCTCACCGACCTGCTCCTGGCGAAAGGGCACAAGGTTGTGGGCATCGACAATCTGGTCACCGGCTCGGTGGCGAACATCGAGCATCTGGCCGGGAACCAGAATTTCCGGTTCATCCAGCAGGATGTGACGGAGTTTTTGTTCCTGGACGGGCCGGTGAACTACGTGTGGCATTTTGCCTCGCCGGCCAGCCCGATTGATTACGCCCAATTGCCGATTCAGACCCTGAAGGTCGGTTCGCTGGGTACGCACAAGGCGTTGGGCCTGGCGAAGGAGAAGGGCGCCCGGTTCCTGCTCACCAGCACCAGTGAAATCTACGGCGATCCGCTGGTGCATCCGCAGACGGAGGACTACTGGGGCAACGTGAACACCATCGGCCCGCGCGGTTGCTATGACGAGTCCAAGCGCTTCGCCGAGGCGATCACCATGGCTTATCATCGGCAGCACCAGTTGGAGACGCGGATCGTGCGCATTTTCAACACGTACGGTCCGCGCATGCGGCTCAAAGACGGGCGGGTGGTGCCGGCGTTCGTGAGCCAGGCATTGCGAAACGAGCCGATCACGGTCTTTGGCCAGGGGAAGCAGACCCGGAGCTTCTGCTATTGCTCGGATTTGATTGAGGGGATCTATCGGTTGATGATGAGCGATTATCCGTTGCCGGTGAACATCGGCAATCCTCACGAGTTGTCGATGCTCGAGTTTGCCCGCGAAATCATCCAGGCCACGGGGTCGAAGAGCAAGGTGGTCTTCAAACCGCTGCCGGTGGACGATCCGAAGCAGCGCAAACCGGACATCACGCTCGCCCGCAAGCTGTTGGGCTGGGAACCGCAGGTGGAACTGACGGACGGGTTGGCGCGTACCATTGAGTATTTCCGGCGGAAGGTGTGAGGCGAACCTACGGTATTTGCCGCATGGCGGGGTTGAAAAATTGTTTTATGTTTGACCCATCCTGATGGTTCCGATACCAACGCGGCGCAAGTCCGCCGTTCATGTGAACAGCTATCGTCGTATTGTACTGGCCTGATCAGAAAGCGTGAAAGCGCGAGGGCAATGTTAAAGTCAAAGTCATTTCTCTGCATCGATTTCGGTGCCACGACCGTCAAGGTCGCGGAGTTCGAGCCGAATGAGACCGGTTCGCTACGGCTCAAGAACTACACGTTGCGCTCCATGGGCGAGGCGGCGGCGGCCGAGGGCGACCGCGAAGCCGTTGTGTTGCAGACGCTGAAGGACGTGCTTTCCGAAGGCGTTCAGGGGCCATTCAAAGCCGGGGTCATCAACGTCTGTGCGCCCGGTTTCCAAGTCTTCTCCAAGTTCGTAAAACTGCCCGCAACTGATCCCGGCAAGGTAGGGCAGATCATCCAATACGAAGCCCAGCAGAACGTGCCGTTCCCGCTGGAAGAAGTCGTCTGGGACTATCAGATTCTTGGCACGGCTCCCAGCGGGGAACTGGAAGTGCTCCTCGTCGCCATCAAAAACGAGGTGGTGGAGACCTTTTTCCGCATTGGTGAGCAGGCCGGGCTGGAATTGCGCTTGGTGGACGTGTCCTCCGCCGCCTTGTGCAACGCCTACCGTTTCAATTATGGCGATGCCGAAGGCTGCGTCATGTTGCTCGATATCGGTGCCCGCAGCAGCAATCTGCTCTTTTTCGAATCGGGCCGCGTGTACTCCCGTTCGATCAACATCGGAGCCAACTCGATCACCCAGGACTTTGCCAACGAGGTGAAGATGAAGTGGGATGAGGCGGAGAAGATGAAGATCGAAGAGGGCTTCGTGAGTCTGGGCGGCGCTTATGAGGAGCCCAGCAACCCCCATCAGGCCCTCATCTCGAAGATCGCCCGGCAGGTGATGACCCGTCTGCACATCCAGATGAACCAGACGATCCAGTTCTACCGCGGCCAGCAGGGCGGCTCGATGCCGACCCGGCTGTATCTCGCCGGTGGCGCTTCGTTGCTGCCCTACACGGCGCAGTTCTTTGCCGAAAAGTTGAGCCTGCCGGTGGATTATTTCAACCCGTTCCGCAACATCCAGATTGATCCGGCGATCAATCTGGAGGAGATGGCCCGGGTGGCCCATCAGTTCGGTGAAGTGGTGGGGTTGGGCATCAGAAATCTTGCCCAGTGCCCGGTCGAGTTGAATCTGATGCCGGCCAGCCACCTAAAGCAGCAGCAGTTCAAGGCGAAGCGGATTTACTTCATTGGTTCCGTCTTGTGCGTGCTGGTCACCTTGCTGGCGTTCGGTTGGTTTTTTGGCTGGACGGCGAACCAGAAGCGCGCGGCTTTGACTGAGATCAAGGGGAAGATGGGCCCGCTCAAGAAGAACAGCGAGGCGCTGAAAAAGGCCACGATGGAGCTCGGCAAGACCAAGGAATTGGGCCGGCAATACGTTGACCTGGTCAGTTCACGAGCCCGGTGGTCGGAACTGCTGGCGGGCGTGCAGGCCATCTTGATCAGCGCTTCCACAAATCACGGCATCAAGTTGTCCGCCAGCGATGCCGGCGGTACCAACAACGAAGTGCTGGCGGCCGTCTGGATTGAGAAGCTGGAATCGACGGCGATGGCGGCGGGACCGGCCACCGGCCGCAAGCGTGGCGGGGGCGGTCCGCCGGCTGGCGATGACGGCATGGGCGGCATGGCTCCCGGTGCGGGGGCGGTACCGATGGGGGGATTGCCGATGGGCATGGGGGCTCCGGGAGGCGCTCCGGCAGCCAACGCGGGACCGCGACAGATCGGGGCATTGAACCTGACCTGCCGGGCATTGAATCTTAAGCGTTTTTCCCCTTCCGCCAACCGCGAATTTGTGGAGTCCCTGCAGACCAACTTTCAGGCCGCCACGAACCTCTTCCTGGCCGAAGGCACCACCTTGACGAACCGGGTTGAAGAAGTGGAACTGACCAACCACACCTTTGGGTTCAGTGTGACCCTGCAATTGAAGGAGGCGATTCGCTTCTAGCGCCGCCATTATGTTCTGGATCAAACGCAATTTGTTTCTGGTGATCGCCATTGCGGTCTCCGTCCTCCTGTTGGCCGGGGCGGGTTACTACGTTTACAGCAATTCCGAGGACAACTTTGCCCAGGACGACGAGCTGGAGAAGGTGAAGGCCGAGTTGGAAACGTTCAAAAGCGACACGTTTCCCAGCCCGGACAACATCAATACTGTCCGCACCAACATTGCCAAGCTGACCGAGTTCATGGACAAGGGGGAACGCCTCCTCGCCCCGGCAGAAGCGGTCAAAATCGCCAACAGCTTCAGCGTGACCCTGCCGCGGGTAATTGACGAGCTCCGGCGGGAGGCGACCAATGCCCAGGTGGAAATCCCCGCCAAATTTGAGTTCACCTTCGGCGAGGTCAAGGTGATGCCCCAGATCCCGGGCTACGCCGTGGAGCCGTTGGTGTCGCGGTTGAGCGAGGTGCGCAGCATCTGTGAGGTGCTGTTCAAGGCCCGGGTGCGGGCCTTGGAGCGGATCGAACGGGTGGTGGCCTTCACCGATGAGCCCAAGAGTCCGGACCTGCTGGTTGACCGGGGCGAACGAACCAGTCCGCTGTCCTCGAATGCCGTGGTCACCGTCACGCCCTATCGCGTTGTCTTTCGCGGGTTTTCCTCTGACTTGGCGGCCGTGCTGAATGGTTTTTCGACGACGAAAGAGTTCATTGCGGTGCGGCAGGTGGATGTGGATCCGGCGTCCGGCATGACGGAGGCTGCGAATACTGGGGTGGGGAATCCGTTCATGCAGCCTCCCGGTGGCCCGGGGGCCATGCTCCCTCCCGGTGCCCCGCCGCCGGGTGCGGTCATGATGTCCCCAGGAATGCCCCCGCCCGGTGCCCCGGGTGCGCGGCCGCCGCAACCCAAGGGCCCCGGTGGCGGGGTGACGGCACCGGCACCGGTCAAGTCGCGTTATGCAAAAGTTCTGGATGAGAAACCGCTGCGGGTCACCCTCTTCCTTGAGGTGGTAAAGGTGACGCGCGCCAAGCCGGTGGCCTCGCCAGCCCCGGGCAACCCCGCTCCAGGTGCCCCGGCCGCTCCTGCGGCGACGACTGCCAAGTAACCTCATGGAATTCCTTAAGAACCATTACGAAAAACTGATTCTGGGCCTGATGCTCCTGCTGATGGCCGTCGCTGGCGTTGTGCTGGCGATGGAGGTGAGCTCTGTTCAGGAAGATTTGGACAAATACCGCAAGTTGACCCTTGAGGGCGGGGGAAAACCGGCCCCCAAAGAGGACATGTCGTCCTACAGCAACGCATTGGTTCGGGCCATGAATCCGCCGCAGGTGGATTTTGCGACGGTGCATCGCGTGTTCAACCCGGCCGCCTGGTATTCTGACACCAACAACGCCCTGCTCGCGGGAACCAACTTGGGGGTCAGCCGTTTGACGGTGGAGAAAATTGTCCCGCAGCAGCTCAAGCTGGAGTTGGTGAGCACTGGCGGCGTACCGGGACGGGAGACGGTTTCATTGAATGTGGTCCGTGAATTCGCCCGGACCGTAGCGGATCAGAAGGGGCGTAAAACCCTCACCGTGAACGCCACGAACATCACCATCAACACCATTGATCCGACGCGCAAGGTCATGCTGATTTTCCGCAAGCTCGGCGGCACGCCGGAAGCTCCCGAAGCGAATTTGGAACTGGTGGAACCCGGCAAGGAGCCGCTGCCCATCGTGCTCTCGAAAGCTCAGGCCGCCTTCACCATGGTTTACGAATACGTCGCCGAACTTTATTACGCCCCGGATCAGCAAATCTGGCGCCTCCCCCAACGCAAGGATGCGCCCCTCATCTTTGCGGGCGACACGAACATTATCGTTGAAATCACGGCGACCAACGTGTTAATCAGGGCCGAATCAAATGGTAAAACAATCTCGAAGCCATTGGCCCCTTCACTCCCCGGTGCGCCCGGGACCGGGGCAAAAACTCCGTGATTTGTCCGCGAGCATCCAGCCGGTCCCAAATTGCTGTCTCATGAATAGATGTCTCACCACCCTCGCCCTTTTACTTTGCCTTACCGGCTTGGGATGGGCTGCTCCGGCGGCGTTTGACCCCACCGCCATCGCCGAAGAAGAGGCCTTGCGCCGGCAGGAGCGCCGCCTCGTGCTGGATGAAAACCTGTCCCGTGCCAAACGCCTTCAGAAGGAAAAGAATTACGTGGATGCGGTCAAGCTTTACGAGGAAGCCATCGGACACGCCAAATTGCTCGGCGGGGTGGAAGTCGTGGAGAAATCCTATCGTGACGCCCTGGCCGGACTTACCCAGTGCCGCCTGTTGATGGCTGTTGACCTGCAGGATAAATACGAATTCAAGCTGGCGGCCGCGGAGGCGGATAAAGTTCTCGCCTTTGATCCCAACAGCCCTGAAGCCTTGGAATTCAAGCGGTTCAATGACCGGGTGGAAGAGGCTCATCGCGGCCAGCTTCCGAGCAAGCAGCTTTTGCTGGCGGCACCCGAAAAGAAGAAACAGCACGAGATGGTCGCCGAGCTGGTGCGGGATGGCCAGTTATACTACCAGATGAGGGAGTACCCTGACGCCCGGAAAAAGCTCGAAGCGGCGATCCTCAAGGACCCCGTGAACGAGGCGGCCTATTTCTACCTGCGGTTGGTGATGGAAGCCGAGTTCGACATCGAGAACAAAAAGCGCGAAAAGACCTATGGCGAACGGGTGGTTGAAGTGTCCAAGAAGTGGAATGAGGGCACGCGGTCTGATTTGCCCAAGCCCAACCAGTATTTCCGGACGAATGCCTATCAGCCGTTCCTGACTTGGACCAGCAAGGGAGCCCAGCGGATCAACAAGAAGCTGGACGACATCATAATTCCGGAAATCACCTACGACGGCCTGCCTTTGCCGGAAGTGGTGAAGCTGTTGGATGCGGACACCAAAAAGTACGACGTGCCGGATAAGAAAGGGCTGAACTACCTGATCAACAACGTCATTGTGGACTACATCTCCGTGAACACCGCCGCAGGTGGCGGCCCCGGCGCCGGATTGGCACCCGTAGCGGCGGCCCCGGCGCTGGATCCGGTCACCGGACAACCCATTGCCGCAGCGGCGGGAGGCAGCGCAAAACCCGATCTCGAAACGGTTTTGATCAAAGTCGGGACAGTCTTAAAGGATCTGACCCTGCGGCAGGTGCTGGATGTGATTTGCAAGACGGCGGAGGTCAAGATGCCGGATGGTCGCAGTGCCGGGTTGAAATACTCGATTGAGGAGTATGCCATCGTTTTTTCGCCGAAACTGCCGGAACAGGCGTCCATGTTCATGCGGACGTTTAAGGTCAATCCGGACACATTCGTCCAAGGGTTGCAAAGTGTGGTCGGAAACCCGATTCAGGC
>RFSE01000170.1 GCA_009924135.1 Pseudomonadota bacterium
TATGCTCCGCCGATGGCGCCGCCGGGGCGCGCCCAGAAGTATCGACCATCAGTTCAAGGCTGCCGGTTTCAGCGCAGAGGCGGATGACATCGCCATCCTGCACATAAGCGAGAAGCCCGCCGCCGAGCGCGTGGACTTCTCCAAGTGGGGCGAAGTCTCGAAGAAGCCCATGTCCATGCTGCGCAAAGTCATCGCGCGCCGCATGACCGAGAACTGGAACGCCATCCCGCACGTCACGCAGTTCGACGAGGCGGACATCACCGCGTTGCTGGAGCTGCGGAAGAAGTTCGCCGCTGCCTACGAAGCCAAAGGCACCCGCCTCACACTGACCTCGTTCGCGCTGAAGGCCGTGGCCGCCACGCTCAAGCAGCATCCCATCTTCAACAGCTCACTTGATGAAGTGGCCGAGGAAATCGTGCTCAAGGAATACGTCCATCTCGGGCTCGCCGTGGACACCGATGCCGGCCTGATCGTCCCGGTCATCCGCGACGCCGACAAAAAGAGCCTGTTGGAATTGTCCAAGGACATTGAGGAACTGGCGAAGAAAGCCCGCGACCGCAAGGTGTCCGCCGACGAACTAAAGGGCGGCACGTTCACCATCTCGAACCAGGGCGGCATCGGGGGCGCACACTTCACGCCCATCGTGAACAAGCCGGAAGTCGCCATCCTCGGCCTCGGCAAGGGCGCGCTAAAGCCGGTCGTGCGCGAGAAGCAAATCGTCCAGCGCATGATGCTCCCCATCGCGATCAGCTACGACCACCGGGTCATTGATGGCGGCAGCGCCGCGCGGTTCACGGTGGACCTGCTCGCGGCCTTGGAGAACTTCACCGAAGACACAGTCAGGCTCTGATTGAGGAATGTTCAAACGCCCGAAACAACCATTCCGCGACCCCGCAGAGAACACTGCTGGCAGCAACGGTCTTGGTGCCCTTGACGCAGCGTCGACCACGTTCGCAGAGTTGATAGTCAAGCGTCTACAAGACGAGCGCGGTGTTCACGCTGAGACAGCAATCACGGCTGCCGGCAGCATCGCGGGAAACTGCCTATTGAGGGCGACTAGGCATGACCTGCATGGTCTGACGCCAGGTAGCGCCGTGTTCACTGAAGAAGTCAATGAAGCGGGACCCAAAATCATCGACGTCATGTCCGACGCCTGCTCGATACAGGGAATTGACCCGCGAACAGGTTGGAATTTGCAGCCCCCTGCCGAAAACAACTCCCTGCGGTCTGGAATCGAACTTACTAGGCTCTTGCGCTCCGACTTTGAATCCATGCTCCCTGCCTACGGTATTGGACAGCGCATCGAACCGCTCGTGGCTGCCGTAGCGGCTATCAAACTGGTAAAGATGGCCAGCGGGACGCTAGATCCTGAAATCGGTAAGGCCATTGCTATCAGAGCTGTAGTCGCGGGCAGCAAAACAGTCCCATTCCCAGATTGATAACCCCAAGCATTTAAAACATGGAACCGACCAAAACTGAAATCGTCGTCGTAGGTGCCGGCCCCGGCGGATACGCCGCCGCCTTTTACGCCGCTGACCTCGGCAAGAAGGTGATTCTCCTCGAACGCGATCCCAAGCTCGGCGGCGTGTGCCTCAACCGTGGCTGCATCCCCTCCAAGGCCCTGCTCTACGCCGCCCACACCATCACCGGCGCGAAGGAATCGGCGCACCGCGGCATCACGTTCGCCGCGCCCCAGATCGAGTTGGACAAGCTCCGCGCGTGGAAGGATTCCATCATCGCCAAGCTCTCCGGCGGGATCACGCAGCTCGCGTCGAAGCGCGGCGTCACCGTCATTCACGGACGCGGCTATTTCGAGGGCTCCAACACCCTGCGCGTCGAGACCGAAGCCGGCCAGCAGTTCATCAACTACGACCAGGCCATCGTCGCGGTCGGTTCCAAGCCGGCGCTGCCGAAGGCCTTTGACCTCGGCAACCCGCGCGTGATGACCTCCACCGAGGCGTTGGAGATCGAGGAGATTCCCGAAAAGCTGCTCGTCATCGGCGGCGGCTACATCGGCATGGAACTGGGCACCGTCTATGCCGCCCTCGGCAGCAAGATCACCGTCATCGAGGCGCTCGACAGCATTCTGCTTGGAGCTGACCCCGACCTCGCCCGGCCGGTGATGGCCTACGCGAAGAAGAACTTCGCCGAAGTCCGCGTGAAGGCGAAGGTCCTGAAAATGTCCACCGCCGGGAAACAGATCAAAGTCATCTCCGAGCACGAAGGCCAGCAGAAGGAAGAGTTGTACGACCGCGTCCTCGTCTCCGTGGGCCGCGTGCCGAACAGTGAAGACCTCGGCCTGGAAAACACCCAGGCCAAGCTCGACGAAAAGGGCTTCCTCCTGGTGAACGAAAAGCAGCAGACCAGCGACCCAGCCATCTACGCCATCGGCGACATCGCGGGCGGCGTGATGCTGGCGCACAAGGCCTCGCGCGAAGCCCGTACCGCCGTCGAAATCATCACCGGCGAAGCAACCGGCGCGGACAAGGCCATCATTCCGGCCGTCGTCTTCACCGATCCCGAGGTCGCGTGGTGCGGCCTGACCGAGGCGGAGGCAAAGGCCAAAGGCATCGAAGTTGTCGTGGCGAAATTCCCCTGGGGCGCGAGCGGACGTGCGCTGACCTTCGGCCGCACCGACGGCCTGACCAAGCTGATCATTGACCCGGCGACCGAACGCGTGCTGGGTGTGGGCATCGTCGGGCACGGGGCCGGCGAACTCATCGCCGAAGGCGTGCTCGCCATCGAGATGGGCGCGACCGCGAAGGACCTTTCGCTCTGCGTCCATCCGCATCCGACCCTGTCCGAAACCCTGATGGAATCCGCCGAGGTCTTCTACGGCCACGCCACGCACGTCCTGGCGCGGAAGCGGTAGGACAGGCCAAAACGGTTTAGGAGACGGAATTGAAGCTTGCCCGAAACTGTCGCTGCCGTTACCAACCGCTGCGGACTTCCGGCCATGATGTCTGCCGTCTCCCAGGGGAAAACGGCCCGGATACGTTCGGCGTCGATGGCCCCTGCCGATGGGGCGGGTCGGGCTCGTCGCGGCGTTGTTATGCACTGGTGCGGTTCACTTTCAGCAACCAAAGATTGGCTTCAGATGACGGCTCGGCTGTCCGGATGCCGCTGCCGTTTTAGCTTCGTTCCCCGGGCTTCATCGGGCGCATCTTGGCACTGCCCCCGGAGCGCGGCTGTGTCCCGCTCGGCGCGGGATCAGCCGCAGCAACATCGGAATACCGAGGGTGGTGTAACGCATCAAGCCCTCCTGCCAGGCGCAGCCGCTGCGGCTGGTCTCCGCGACACAGCCGCGCTCCGGAAGTTTTCGTTCCTCGGGGGCAGCCTAGCTTCATCCCACGGGCACAACCGCGCTCGGCGATGAAGCATATTTTCCATCCCTACCCCCACCTGGTCAGCGTGCTTCAGTTGCTGAAGTGGTCGGCGCTCATCATCCCGCCCGCGATGCTGGCCGGCTCGGCGAGTGCGCTGTTTCTGTGGAGTCTGGATCACGCGACACGGCTCCGCTGGGAGCATGGCTGGTTGCTGCTCCTCCTGCCGCTGGGCGGGTTGCTCGTGGGGTTGGTTTACCACTGGTTCGGTCGGGCCGCTGAAGGGGGCAACAACCTCATCATGGATGAAATCCACCAGCCGGGAGGCGGCGTGCCGGCGCGCATGGCTCCGCTGGTGTTGTTCGGCACGCTCGCCACCCACCTGTGCGGCGGATCGGCGGGCCGGGAAGGCACCGCCGTGCAGATGGGCGGGGCGATTTCGAGCTGGTTTGGCCGGGTGTTTCGCATCGAACCCGCCAGCCTGCGCGTACTGCTCATGTCCGGCGTGGCGGCCGGTTTTGGCTCGGTATTCGGCACGCCGCTGACCGGAGCGATCTTCGCGATGGAAGTAATCACGGTGGGGCGCATGCAATACGAGGCGCTCATCCCCGTGCTGATCGCCAGCGTCGTCGGCGACCTGACCTGTTCCGCCTGGGGCATCAAACACGCGGTCTATCACATCCAGTTTGCCGACCTGCACGAGGCCGGGCGCTTGTTCCCGCTGGACTTGTGGCTGCTCGGCAAGGTGGTCGTAGCGGCCATGGCCTTCGGCCTCACGAGCCTGCTGTTTTCCGAACTCGTTCATGCCGTGCAGAAGCCGTTCAAGCATTACATCAAGTTTCCGCCGCTGCGCCCGGTGGTGGGTGGCTTGGCGGTGATCGCGGGTGTGTACGTCCTGGGGACGCGCGATTATCTGGGCATCGGCGTGACCAATCCCGAGGCCGGATCGGTGACCATCCTTTCCGCGTTTCAACCGGGCGGAGCGCACACATGGAGCTGGCTGTGGAAGCTCCTGTTCACCTGCGTCACGCTGGGCTGCGGCTTCAAGGGGGGCGAAGTGACTCCGTTGTTCTTCATCGGGGCGACGCTGGGCAACACCCTGGCGTGGGTGTTCAACGCGCCGGTGGACCTGTTTGCCGGGTTGGGCTTCATCGCGGTTTTCGCCGGGGCCACGAACACGCCGCTGGCCTGCACGGTGATGGGCATCGAATTGTTCGGTGCCCAGAATACGGTGTATTTTGCGACCGCGTGTTTTCTCGCCTACTACTTCAGCGGCCACTCCGGGATCTACCTGTCCCAACGCGTTGGGGTGCCAAAACAGCACGCCAAGGACATGCCGTCCAACCTCCCGCTGCGCGAGGCGCGGGAACGGAGCCGGGCGTTGACGGAGGCCGAGCTGGCCCGCCGGCCGGGGCCGTCCGCCGCCGAGGCAGCGCCAGACAGGCCGCAGATTGCCGTGCCTGAAATGGGCAAGCTCCGCATTTACCTCGCCCCCACCGAAACGATCAGAGCCCACGGACTTTGGGCGAAGCTCAATCCGAAACTCACCTATCAGGAAATCATCAAAGCCGCCCGGCAGGATGGTCTGATGAACGCCAACGCCTTCACTGACCAAAAGCTGAGCACGACGGGCGACGCAGACGTTGGCAATTCCCGGCTGACCATGCGCATCGAACTGGTGGATCAGAAGAGCAAGCTGGAAGAATTCCGCCGCCAGCACGGCGAACTCCTGCAGGGTAAGGTCATCGTGTGCGAGTAGGCCGGGCACTGCCAAATCGACTGGTTTGACGGAGACCAGCACGGGATAAAGCCGAATCCCCCGTTCACGCGCGGCGTCGAGTTATGGACTGCATGATCATCACCGACGTCGAAGCCATTTACGTTTCCCAGAAACTGGTCCGCGCACAGTGCGACAGCGGGCAGGACGCCCTCATCGTCAAGATCACCACCGATGCCGGCATCACGGGCATCGGCGAGGTGGACTCCGCCCCGTTGGCGGCCAAGGCGGTCATCGAAGGCCCCTTCAGCCACACCATCAGCACCGGCCTGAAACACCTGCTCATCGGCCAGGACCCGTTCGAGACGGAGCGGCTCTGGCACCAGATGTATCACCGTACCATCTATTCGGGCCGGCGCGGCATCGGCCTGCACGCGATGAGCGGCATTGATCTCGCGCTGTGGGACATCAAGGGCAAGGCGCTTGGCCTGCCGGTCTGGAAACTCCTCGGCGGCGGTTTTCAAAAGCAAATCCGTTGCTACGCGAGTTCACTCTTCGGCGCGACGCCCAAGGCCACCGGCGAACTGGCCAAACGCATCCGGGGAAAAGGCTTTTCCGCCGTGAAGTTTGGCTGGGCACCGATGGGCACGGACGCCAAGACGGACGAGGACCTGGTCCGCCAGGCGCGCAAGGGCTTCGGTGCGGACGGTGACGTGATGATCGACGCCGGCCTCGTGTGGGATGCGCGTACGGCGATTCAGCGCGCCAACGCCTTCGCCGAGTTTGGCATCTTCTGGCTGGAGGAACCGCTGCCGCCGGATGACTACGAAGGCTACGCCAAGCTCACTGCTGCCAGCCCCGTCCACATCGCGGCGGGTGAGCAGGAGAGCAGCCGGCAGTCCTTCCTCGATCTCATGGACAAGGGTCGCGTGGACATCGCGCAAGTGGACCTGACGCGTTGCGGCGGTTTCACCGAGGCGATGAAGATTGCCAGCCTCGCCGCCGACCGCGGCCTCAAGGTGGCCAACCACGGCTTCAGCACCTACATCAACGTCCATGCCGCCCTGCACTGGCTCAACGCGATTCCCAACGCCCTGATCGCCGAGTTTGTCGTGCAAGAGAACACCAGCCTGCGCGAATTCCTCACCAAGGGTCATGTGCGCATGAAAGACGGCTTCCTGCCCGTTCCCGATGCGCCCGGCCTAGGGCTGGAACTCGATGAGGAACAAGTCCGGAAGCACCGCGTCGCCTGAGGATGCCAAAGCTTTAGCCACGGATGAAACACGGATTAAACACAGAAGGGGCGGCAGGCAAGCCGTTGCCGGATCACCTTGGAGCGCCGGCCCTTGGGACCAGCAAGGTTGCGAGCAACGCTCGTATGCAGAACCCCTCGTCCGTGTTTCATCCGTGTTTCATCCGTGGCTCCATGATTCTGGCCGTTCTGCTCAGTGGTGGCTTCGACCTTCGGGCGGCTCCTGAAGGCCCGGCTTTCTTCGAAGCCAAAATCCGCCCGCTCTTCATCGAGCACTGCCAAAAGTGTCACGGTGAGAAGAAACAGGAAGGCGGACTCCGTCTCGACACCCGGGCTGGCTGGCAGAAGGGCGGCGAGCACGGTCCGGTCATTGTCCCCGGCGATCCGGAAAAGAGCCGCCTCATCCTGGCCGTACGACGGAAGGACAAGGACTTCCAGATGCCACCCAAGCGGGCTCTCGGAACCGAGGAAATCGCCGCGCTCGAACAGTGGATAAAACTCGGCGCACCGGACCCCCGCGAAGCCACCGCCGTGGCCACCGCTGGTGTGGACCCCGCCGTCGTGCGGAAGCATTGGGCCTTCCAGCCGCTCACGCATGCGCAGCCGCCCGAAGCGAAACTCACCCCGTGGAGCCAGCAACCGCTCGACCGTTTCGTGCTCGCCCGGATGCACCAGCAAGGGCTCGCGCCCAATCCGCCTGCCGACCCGCGCGCGCTCCTCCGCCGCATGACCTTCGACCTCACCGGCCTCCCGCCGACGCCCGCTGAGCTTGAGGCGTTCGAACGCGAGTGTTCCTCAATCGGCAATCGGCAATCGGCAATCGCCAATGCCCTCGACCGCCTCCTCGCCTCTCCCGCCTACGGCGAACGCTGGGGTCGTCACTGGCTGGATGTGGCGCGTTACGCCGACACCGCTGGCGACGGCGCGGACTATCCCGTGCGCGAGGCCGTGAAGTATCGCGACTGGGTGGTGAACGCCTTCAACGCCGATCAACCGTTCAACGAGTTCATCCGCGAGCAAATCGCCGGAGATATTCTCGCGGCACAAGGGCCGCCGGACCAATATGCCCGTCGCATCACCGCCACGGGCTTCCTCGCCATCGGCAAGCGCTACGGCTACAAGCCCTCGCCCGATTACCAGCACCTCGACTTCGCGGACGCGATTGACTCCGTTGGCCGCTCGCTCCTCGGGCTTTCGCTGGGCTGCGCCCGTTGCCACGACCACAAGTACGACCCCGTGAACATGGGCGATTACTATGCGCTCTACGGCATCTTCCAGAGCACCAAGTGGGCGTTCCCCGGCGGCGAGGAGCAGAAGCGTCCCTCGGACTTTCCCCCGCTCGTTTCGCGCGAGGAGGCCGCGCGTCTCGACAAGGCCAAGGCCGATGAACTCGCCCGCATTGACGCTGCGCTGGCGAAACTCAAGGCCAATCGCACCGCCCTCGACAGCAAGTCCATCGCGGGTGGACCGGACCTTGGCTTCGAGCTGCAAACCATCGGCCAGCCGCCCACGGCACCGTGGCTGTCGGAAGGGCCGAACAAGGTGCTGGCCGAGGCGCAAAGTCCTTTTGCCCACATCCACCCCGTTGGCACGCGCGGCGTGCGCGTCGGTTCGGGCAAGGCCAACAACGGAGTCCGTTACGTCTTCGCCCGCCCGCTCAAGGCCGCGCCGGGCAAGCAAATGCACTTTTCGGTGGATTTCCGCACGGTCGCGCCGACGGACAAGACGGGGGCGTATCGCTTCTACCTCGGGCGCGGCGTGATTGCGTCGCTGGCAGTCGAGGTCAGCGTGACCGCCACGGAGCTGGCGCTGCGTGATGGCACGAAATGGGAGGTTATCCGCAAACTTCAGCCCGGCACTTGGCACACGCTGCGCCTCACGCTTGATCCCGCGAAGAAGACTTATTCCGGTGTGGTGGGAACGATCGGTGACCTCATGGCGTTCGCGGACAAGCCGCTCGGCGCGACCTGGGACGGCGTGGCTGACACCTTCATCTGTGACGCCATCGGCCACGTCAGCGGCCCCGCTCCCGAGCGCGACCTCGACAACCTCGGCTTGCAGGAGACGCCTTTCGCCGAGCCGGGCACCGGCCCCGTCGTTCTGGCCGCCGCCCCGCCCGCCGACCTCGCCGAGCGGCTCAAGAAGCTGGATGCGGACATTGCTGCCACAACGAAACTCCGCGACGCCGAGGCGGCGAAGGAGCTGTATCCCGTGGCCTATGGCGTGAGCGAGGACAAGCCGGTCAACGCGCGCATCCAGCTTCGCGGTGAACCCGACAAGCCCGGCGAAGAAGCGCCCCGCCGGTTCCTCGAAGTCCTCGGCGGAGACAAGCTGCCCGCCGGCTCGACCAGCAGCGGCCGGCTGGAACTGGCCGACTGGCTCACGCGCCCGACCAACCCGCTCACCGCCCGGGTCTTCGTGAACCGCGTCTGGCAGTGGCATTTCGGCCAGGGTTTGGTGCCGACGCCCAGCGACTTCGGCCTGCGCGGCGAACCGCCCACGCACCCGGAACTGCTCGACTGGCTCACCTCGGAATTCATCGCGTCCGGTTGGTCGGTGAAGGCGCTGCACCGGCTCATCATGCGTTCACAGACCTATCAGCTCGCTAGCGATGATCAGGCCGCGAACCTCAAGAAAGACCCGGCAAACATCTGGCTCTGGCGGCATGCGCGGCGTCCGCTCGATGCCGAATCCATCCGCGACGCGATGCTCGCAGTGAGCGGGCGGCTCGACCGCACGGTGCCCGGCCCGCACCCGTTCCCAGACATGGCGACGTGGCGCTACACCATCCACAACCCGTTCTTCGCCGTTTACGACTCAGACCACCGCAGCATCTATCTAATGCAGCAACGCAACCGCCGCCATCCCTTCCTCGCGCTCTTCGACGCCGCCGATCCAAATCTGAGCGTGGCCCAGCGCCTGCCCACCACCACGCCCACGCAGACGCTCTATCTGATGAACTCGCCCTTCGTGCAGCAACAGGCCGAGGCTTTTGCCCGTCGCCTGCTCGGTGAATCCGGCGACGACACGAAGCGTGTCCGTCTCGCGTTCGCAATGGCACACGGACGCGTTCCTTCCGACTCGGAAGTCAGTGATGCCATCACCTTTCTCGCCGCCTATCGCACGAAACTCACCGGCCTCGAAAAGCCGCCCAGCAACGACGGCGAACTCGCCTGGGCCGGCCTCGCCCGCGTACTGCTCACCAGCAATGCCTTTCTGTATGTGGACTGACCCCTATCTCTTGAACCGCTCAATGCCCCGCCGCGTCTTGGACTGCGGTGGGAAGCGGAGCGCCACACCGCTTTGGCGTCCCGCAGAGCGGTTTACCGATAATATGCTCTTCCGCTCCGCGGGAAACCAAAGCGGTGTCGCCGCTGCGCTTTGCCACCGCAGTCCAAAAGCGCGCCTGTCCGTATGAACCGCGATCTCACTTTCTCCGCCTCGCTGCCCACCCGCCGTGAATTTCTCCGCCGTGCCTCCGGCGGCTTCGGCGCGCTGGCCCTCGCCGGCTTGTGCAACGAAACGCAGGCCGCCCCCACCGATCCGCTCGCCCCGCGCTCCGGCCATTTCCCCGCCAAGGCCGACCGCGTCATCTTCCTCTACTCCACCGGCGGTGTGTCGCAGGTGGACACCTTCGACTACAAGCCGCAGCTCACGCGCGATCATGGCAAGGCCGTCACCGCGTCGCGCTGGCTGAACAAGCCCGGCAAGTTTGATCGCTTTCTCATCAAGTCCCGCTGGGGTTTCAAGCAGTACGGCCAGAGCGGCCTCTGGGTCAGTGATCTGTTCCCGCACATCGGCGGTGTCATCGACGATGTCTGCGTGCTGAACGCCATGCACTGCGACAGCGACGGGCACGACAAGGCCACGCTCGCCGCGCATGTGGGCACGGCGCAGGCCATCCGCCCCAGTGCGGGCGCCTGGGTGAGCTACGGCCTGGGCACCGAGAATCGCAACCTGCCTTCGTTCATGGTGCTCGCCCCGGCCGCGCCTTATGCCGGCGCGCAAACCTGGGGCAGTGACTTTCTCCCGGCCTGTCATCAGGGCACACACGTCATTCCCGGCAAGGAACCGCTGCCCAATCTCAAGCCCAACACGCCCGCCGCTGAGTTGCAGGCGATGGAGCTGGGCCTGCTCGGCAAATTGAACCGCGCGCATCTCGAACAACGCGCCGCCGACGAGGCGCTGGACGCCCGCATCCGTTCCTTCGAAACCGCCTTCGGCATGCAACGCGAAGCCCCGGAAGCCTTTGACCTCTCTGGTGAAACCGACGCGACGCTCAAGCTCTACGGGCTCGCGCGCGGGGCGAACACCGGTTTCGGCTGGCAATGTCTCGTCGCCCGCCGGCTCGCCGAGCGGGGCGTGCGTTTTCTGGAACTCATCGATGTCGGTTCCAGCGCGAACTGGGATTCCCACGGCAACATGGCCGACCACGAGCGCCTCGCGAAGGCCATTGACCAGCCCATCGCCGCGCTGATCGCGGACCTTAAACAGCGCGGGATGCTGGAGCGAACGCTGCTGGTGTGGACCTCGGAGTTTGGCCGCACCCCGTTCCACCAACAGGCGAACCATATGGGCCGCGAACATCACAACCTGGTGTTCTCCTCCTGGATGGCGGGCGGCGGCGTGAAAGGCGGCCTGGCCTACGGGAAGTCTGACGAGCATGGCATCCTGCCCGCTGAAGGGGCCGTCCATACGCACGACCTCCACGCCACCATGCTGCACCTGCTCGGCCTGGATCACGAACGCCTCACCTACCGCTACGCCGGCCGCGACTTCCGCCTCACGGACATCGCCGGCGAAGTGGTGCATCCCATCATCGCGTGATGCCAACCGCGCCAGTGGAACCGCAGGCAATGGTACCGATGAGCGGGGGCACTGAGTGTCATGCGACCAATACGACCGATACGACTAATGCGAAGACTGTGAAGGAACCATTGGCTTCACCGAGCCCGATGGAACCACCGGAACTCGAGGAAGTCTCCGAACCATCCAGCCCGGTTTGCTACCTGAGCGAATTCAAGGACTGGTAGCCTGCAAAATCGCAGCTATTAACCTAGTCGTGCATCTGGGCTGCTTCGTCTTCACGCCACCACCTGCCGCACCACGTTGCCATACACATCCGTCAGGCGGAAATCGCGGCCGTTGTGGCGGAAGGTCAGCTTCTCGTGGTCGAAGCCCAGCAGGTGCAGCATGGTCGCGTGCACGTCGTGGATGTGGACCTTGTCCTCGACGGCCATTGCGCCCAGCTCGTCCGTCTGGCCATGGGCCACGCCGCCCTTCACGCCGCCGCCCGCGAGCACCACGCTCATGGCCTTGGCGTTGTGATTGCGGCCGGGGTTGCCCATCGCATTGCCGTCGGCGGCGGGTGTGCGGCCAAATTCGCCGCCCCAGACCACGAGCGTTTCGTCCAGCATCCCGCGCTGCGCGAGGTCGGTGAGCAAGGCGGCAAAGGGCTTGTCGATGGCCCCGGCGGTGTTGCGCATGTTGGTGGCCATGTTGTTGTGATGGTCCCAGCCTCCGTGCCAGACCTGCACGAACCGCACGCCCTTTTGCAGCAGCCGCCGCGCGATGAGCATCTGCCGGCCCTGCGCGGTGTTCGTGCCATAAAGGTCATGCATGGCCTGTGGTTCCTTGGTCAGGTCAAAGGCATCCACGGCCTCCATCTGCATCTGAAACGCGAGTTCATAGGCCTGCAACCGCGCTTCGAGCTGGCCGTCCTTGCGCATCTTCTGCGCGTGAACCTCGTTGAGCTGCTGAAGCAGATCGAGCTGCCGCCGTTGCTCGGGCAGGGAAACAAATTTGTTCCGGATGTTCTCGATGAGCTCCTCGGGCCGGTTGCGCGTGGAGTTGACGGCCGTGCCCTGAAACGCGCCGGGCAGGAAGGCCGAGCGGAGGTTCTGTGCGTCCACGTTTCCGGGAGACAACGCGATGAACCCCGGCAGGCTCTGGTTCTCGCTGCCGAGGCCGTAGAGCACCCACGCACCCACGCTGGGCCGCGAGAACCGCAGCGACCCGGTGTTCATGAAGATCGTCGCCTGGTCGTGCGCCGGAATGTCCGTGTAGGTGGAGCGGATGACCGCGAGCTTGTCCGCGTGCTGGCTCAACGCGGGCCAGACCTCGCTGATTTCCAGGCCGGACTTGCCTTGCTTCGGGAATTTGAACGGCGAGGCGAAGCCCGTGCCGCCGTTGGGCAGGGACTTGCCATCGAACTTCGCCAGCTCGGGCTTCGGGTCCCAGGTGTCCAGATGCGACGGCGCGCCCTGGGCGAAGATGTGCAGGACCCGTTTGGCCTTCGCCGGGAAGTGCGGCTTCCGCGGGGCGAGCGGCGACGTGGCGTTCACCTCGGCGGCGCACCCGGGTAATTCCCCCATCCCGGCCAGCGCGGCCAGGCTCAAGGCCCCGAAGCCGAGACCCGATTGCATGAGAAACTCGCGACGGGTGCGGAACAGGTCGGCCGCCGTGGGCGGGGTGCAAAGGCCGGTGGAGCAGGTTTTCATGGCGCGTTGCGTTTGGTTGACTGAAGGGAATGTGCCACAACCTGCGCGTCTGACAAATCCGCATTTGACCGGAGGCGGGGTGGGGATTTTTACCACAGAGGCACAGAG
>RFSE01000018.1 GCA_009924135.1 Pseudomonadota bacterium
GCTCCGACCCGGCAGGTTTGAAATACTCTCAACAACGCGCCGGATCGGAGATCGGCGCTCCACCCGGCCAGCCAAAGCCGGGGGCAGTGTCAAGATACGTCCACCGTAACCGAGTTGTGCCAGCCAGCACTTGACTCCCCCGGCACTTGAATCCAAGGTGCGCCCCATGAAAAACCTGCTGCTCACCGCCCTGTTCGCCACCCTCGCCCTGAACGCCTCGGCCGCTGATTCGCCCAAGGCCGGCAAGGTCACCGCCACCTTCTACATCAATGAGGTCAAGTGCAGTACCTGCGCCAATGCCCTCGACGAATCGCTGCGCAAGCTGCCGAGCGTCAGCAAGGTGGACAATCTCAGCGAGAGCACGGGCTTGGCGAACGTGACGTTCGATCCCAAGGCCGTCAGCTACCACCAAGTCGCGCAGGCCATCTTCGCCACGGAGCCCGTGCACAGCAACCCGTACATCGCCACGCTCAAGTTCAGCATCGATGGCTACGCCAAGGGCGACAACGCGGCCAAGGTGGACGCGATTCTCGCCAAGCATAAGAGCGAAGTCCGTCCGGAACTGAAGAACAAGGCCAACGGCGAGTTTGTGTTGTTCTTCGAGCCGCTGAAGGTAAGCGCCGCCAAGAAGGGTCCGCAGGGCTGGAGCTACGACGAATTCGCCGCCGAAGTGCAGGCGGCAGGCATGAAGGTCACGCTCGCTGCCGAGTAAGCGGCCTTTAGGTGCGTCGCGACGCGGCCCAGTCTGCCTTCCGCCATGTCAAAAACTCTGCTGACCTTCGTGGATGACATCTACGAGGATTTGGAGCTTTGGTATCCCCTGCTCCGTTTGCAGGAGGCTGGTTATGGGATGCGACTGGCCGCGCCGGAGCTGCGCACCTACGCGGGCAAGCATGGCTATCCCGCGACCAGCGACCTGCTGTTGAGCGAGGCGCGCAGCGAGGATTTCTGCGGTCTGCTCATACCCGGCGGATTCATGCCGGACAAGCTGCGCCGTGATCCCAAGGTGTTGTCACTCACGCGGGAGTTTTTCGAACAAGGCAAGCTCGTGGCGTTCATCTGTCACGGCGGGTGGATTCCCATCTCGGCCAAAATCCTCCGGGGCCGGCGCGTGACCGGCTCGCTGGGCATCAAAGATGACCTCGAAAACGCCGGAGGAATCTGGATCAACGAACCCGTGGTGGTGGATGGTAATCTGATTTCCAGCCGAACCCCGCGTGATCTGGCCCCGTTTGCCCGGGCGATGGTGGATTTTCTGCAAGCACACCCAGCGTGACGCTGACCTGAGAGTCCGCCAACATCAGGCCGTGACCGCCGAAGTCTCGCAGGTCTGATTGCCGCAACCGCAACCCGCTTCTTCCTGGTCGGTGAAGTCGTGGCTGTCCCAGTTCGGGTCAAGGCCGAGGTCTTTGAGCATCTGAAGGTCCTTTTCCACCGACTGGTTCAGCGTGGTGAGGTAGTTGCCCACCATGAGAGCGCTGGCACCGGCGGCAAAGACCATGCTTTGGAGGTCCCGCAGGTTCACCGTGCGCCCGCCCGCGATCATGATCTCCTGCCGGGGCAGGATGAAACGGAAGCAGGCGATGGTCTTGAGGATTTCCATCGGCGGCAGCGGCGGGTTCTTCTCAAACGGCGTGCCCTTGATCGGGTTGAGAATGTTGATCGGGCAGACGTTCGCCCCGATCTCACGCAGTGACAACGCGAGGTCGCAACGGTCTTCCCGCGTCTCTCCCATGCCAATGATGCCACCGGAACAGATCTTCAGGCCGGCCTTTTTCAAGTAGCCAATGGTCTCGATCCGGTCCTCGTACGTGTGCGTGGAGCACGTCTGCGGGAAGAACCGGCGGGAGCTTTCGAGGTTGTGGCCGTAGCATTCGAGCCCGGCCGCCTTGAGCCGATCCGCCACGGCCTGGCTCTTGATGATGCCCAGCGAGGCGTCCGGACGCGTCTTCCCGGTGGCCTTCAACTCCGCGATGCGATCACACACCTCATCCAGCATCGGCCCTTCCTTCAAGCCCTTCCACGCGGCAACCAGACCGACGGCGGTCACGCCATTCCGGTTCGCCTCATCGGCCGCCTCGATGACCGGCTCCGGGTCCACGAAGCCATACTTGGGCGAGGCCGTTTGATGAAACGCCGACTGCGCGCAGAAGCTGCAATTCTCCGAGCACGCGCCCGCCTTGGCGTTCACGATGGAGCAGAGGTGAATCTTGTTGCCCTTGTACTGCTCGCGGATGCGGTTGGCCCACGCCATCAGCTCGAAGATGTCGGCGGTGTCCGTGAGGTTGAACAACCACAGCGCCTCGTCGCGCTCAATCCGGCCGCCTTTGAGCACGCGCTGTCCGAGTTCGGACAGGCGTTCATGTTTGGTGGCGTCAAACGAGTTCAAGCGCATGGTTGACAGCATAATGAAGACCGGGCGCAAGGCAAGTCCGACGTGACGGAAGGATTTTGTTGGGCGCATCTCAGTTTCTTGGCAGCTCATTTGCTCCGGGATCGAGCCCGGAGCCCGTTGGTTGTGCTGGTGCGAAGCTGCCTCTACCGCTTTGCAAGGAGGCCGCTGATAGGGAGCAAGGCAACGAAGTCGCAGGCCTTCTCCCTCTCCCTTCATCGGATGAGGGGAGAGGGCCGGGGTGAGGGGTTAGAAGAAGGTAAAAGGCAAAAGTAAAAAGGCAAAAGGGGGCAGACGGGACCGGCACTTTTGCCTTTTTCCTTTATCCTTTTGCCTTACCTCACCTCTCATCCGGCCTCCGGCCACCTTCTCCCCTCGCTCCGCGAAGGGAGAAGGCTCCCCAAGTTGCATTGCGGATTGCAAGTAACTGAACTGCGCCGGGCCGCGATCCGGTTCAGCTTTTCGGTTGACTCCCCCGCCCTGCCCTTCCTACTCACCCCATGCGTCGCTTGCTTGTATTGCTCGCCCTGCTGGTCGTTGGTTCCGCCCCGGCGGCGGACGCGAAACTCAACGTGTTCATCTGGAGCGAATACCTCGACCCGCAGGTGGTGAAGGAATTCGAGCAGCAGTTCGCCTGCAAGGTCACGGTGGATGTGTACGAGGACGCCGAGTCCATGCTCGCCAAGCTCCAAGGCGGCGGCACGGCGCTTTACGATCTCGTGGTGCCGCCGGACCACCTCGTGCCCACGATGGTGAAGCTGCAACTGCTCGCCCCGGTGCGCCAGGAGAACCTGCCGAACTTCAAGAACCTCGACACCAAATTCACCAGCCCGCCCTATGACCGGGGCAACAAGTACAGCGTGCCCTACCAATGGGGCACCGTGGGAATCCTAACACGACCCGCTCCCGGCAAGGTGCCGGCGGAGACATGGGGTATGGTGTTCGACGCGAAGCTTCAATCCGGGAAGTTCGTGCTGATCGACTCCGTGCGCGACTGCCTCGGGGCGGCGCTAAAGTTCAAGGGGCACGGCCTGAACTCGATTGAAATCCCCCATCTCAAGGAAGCCCGCGACCTGATCATCGAGGCCAAGCAACGCTCGCTGGGCTTCGATGGCAGCGTCGGCGCGAAGAACAAGCTCATGGCGAAGTTGGTCACCACCGCCATCGTTTACAGCGGCGAAGCGGCGCGTGCGATGACCGACGACGCCTCCTTGCGCTACATCATACCGCGTGAAGGCAGCCAGATCTGGGTGGACAACCTGTGCATCCCGGCAAAGGCCCCACACCGCGATCTCGCGGAGAAGTTTATCAACTACGTGCTCGATGCCAAGGTAGGTGCCCGGCTCTCGAATTTCCTGCAATACGCGACACCGAATGCGGCCGCGCGGCCGTTCATCAAGCCGGAGGATCTGAAGAACCCCGCAATCTACCCGCCCGCCGACGTGATGCTGAAACTGGAATTCCTCGAAGACCTCGGCGCGAAAACCAAGCTCTACGACGAGGCCTGGACCCAGATCAAGGCGCGGTAAAGGCAGGGACATGTTCCACCACGTCCCTATCTCGAGCGCAGCGAGGAGAATGCAGTGAGCATCCCCGTTTAACGTTCGTTCCGCTTCGCGGGACGGGAAAGCGGTGTCGCGCTCCGCTTGCCACCGCAGTCCAAGACACTGCTGGACCATCACGCGGTGCTCCCCCGCTCGAAATGGGGTTCGACGGAGTCTCACCCTACCGGGGGACGTAGTTCGCCTGCCGGCGATAGCCGCTTCGCCGAGCGCCACGCAAAGACCAAGGCCCCCAGGATCAGCCCCGCCGCCACCGGAAAATTCCCGTCGAAATCCACCGTGTCACGGTCCACACGGCGAACGCACCAGTCGAGGAACAAGGCGTAGCCGGTCAAGGTCACGGCGCACAGCATCGCAAAACGACCACCGTCCCGGGCAGGGTGAAACACCAGCGCGAGGAGCGTCAGCAGGATCATCACCACGCGCCAGGCGGGGAACTTGCACGTCATGGCGAGGGAATCGAGCAGCGTCTTGAACGATGGCAGGGTGATGATGGTCTTCGCGCCAACGAGTTTGCCATTCACCATTTTGCCGCCTTCCCGGCGAAAGTTTTTGTCCGCCATGGGCCCCATCAACTCGTTCGTACCGACAGCAACCCACACATGCTCGAGGTTCGCCACCAGTCGGGCCTCCGGATAGCCACGCGCCCGCAGGATGCTGGTGGCGAGCACCGCCCGACCGTCGCAGTCCTCGCGTTTGCGTTCCCAAACCTCGGCGGCGGTGGGCCAGTAATCGATGTTCCACCACCCGTGCCAGTCGTATTGGTACGCGATGCGACGATAGACGAAACGTTCGACTGCCTTGAACTCCGTCAACGGCGGCGCGTTCGTCGCGATGAGCTGGTCGATCTCCCGGTTGATCTCCGGCATCGCCGGAAGATCGGGTTGGATGAGCGACTCCGTGTCCAGCAGGTGGTTGATCTGGCGGACGAACAGCACCGGGTTCGGATACAGCGCGAACAGCACAACGCCCGCCAGCAAGGCCACCTTGAGGGCGGCCCGCTTGAGCGGGCGTTGGGCTTCCAGCCAGCGCCAGAACTGCGTTCCGGTCGTGACGAGGCGGTTCACAGGAAGGCGCGCGACCGGGATGCGCGGTGACGGCCTAGCGCCGCAGTTTCGAGAGCAGGCGGAGGAACTCGATGTAGAGCCAGATGAGCGTCACCATCAGGCCGAAGGCGGCGTACCATTCCATGTACTTGGGAGCGCCGACCGCTTCGCCCTGCTCAATGAAGTCGAAGTCCAGCACCAAGTTCAGCGCAGCGACCACGACTACGAAGAGGCTGAAGCTGATGCCAATCGTGCCGGACTCATGGATGTAGGGGATGTTCTTGCCGAAGAGGCCCATCACCATGCCGATCAGATAGACCACACCGATGCCGATGGTGGCGGCCACTACGCCCATCTTGAACTTCTCCGTCGCACGTACCAGGCCCGTGCGATAGGCCAGCAACAGGCCAAACAAGGTGCCGACCGTGAGCAGCACTGCTTCCAGCACGATGCCCTTGTAACGCACCTGCATGAAGGCGGACAGCGCCCCCAGGAGGAGACCTTCGCAGATGGCGTAGATCGGCGCGGTGACCGGCGCGGCGCGCTGGAAGAAACAGGTGATCAGCGCAAACAACAGCCCGCCAATGCATCCTCCCATCATCCAAGGAACCGCTCCGGCAACGTCACCTGCCATAACCTTGCCCCACGTGAACAGCGCGGAACTGACGACCAGCACGAGCAAGATCAAGGTCCGGGTGATCGTGCCGTTGATGGTCATCCGGCTCGTGTCCTCATGAAGACGGTCGAAGACACTGCTTCGCAATACGGGATTGGAGCTTTCCATGGTGGGTTGGGGTTGGTTTGGGTGGTTGGCCTGTCGTCGACCCGTGTTGGCTTATTCGAGCCGCTTGATGCGGATGTTGCGGAAGGCCACGGGGTCACTGTGACCGGCAAAACCGAAGTGGCCTTTGGTGCGGGTGACGCCGGGATGCTTGGACTTGGCCATGTAGGTCTCGGGGTCTACCTTGCTGAGGTCGGTGTCGAGGATCACCTCGCCGTTCAACACGACCTTGATGGTTGAGCCCTTGACCGTGACTTCCTGATAATTCCACTCGCCGTTGGGCTTCTGGAATCCGCGCTTGGCGGCCACCATTCCGTACGCCGAGCCATGCGCCTGGCGCGGATCGATCTTGCCGCGCACCTTGTCGTAGTTGTCGTCGAGCACCTGAATTTCGCACATGCCCACGTAGGCCGTGTCCCCCTGGCCAGGGTAACGAATGGCCAGGCCGTTGTTCCCGCCGGCCGGCACGGTGAACTCCAGCCGGACGACGAAGTCGCTGAACTCCTCCTTGGTGTAAATCGTCCCGCCCTTGCCGGGCTTGCAGACGATTGCGCCGTCCTTGACCTGATAATTGTCAACCGGGCCAGCCCAGCCTTCAAAGTCCTTGCCGTTGAAGACGGAGACGAAGCCGTCCTTGTCCTTGTCAGCGGCGGTAATCGAGAGCGAGCAAGCCAGCAAGGCGAGCACGAGGGTGGGTTTGAAAAATGCTTTCATGTTTCAGGATAGGTCGAAGTGGTGATGGAAAAATTACTTGCTGAGTTCCTTGATGAAAATGTTGCGCCAGCGGATTTCGCCGCCGTGGGTCTGGAGCTGGATGGGGCCCTTTTCGGGGACGGGCAGCTTGCGGTCGTAGTAGTTTTCGAGCTTGGCATTGTCCACCACCAGCTTGTCGTTGAGCCAGACGGTGACGTTCTCGCCCTTCATGATGACGCGGAACTTGTTCCATTCGCCGAAGGGTTTGTCGGCCAGCACGAGCGGGTCCTTGCCCGGGGCTCCGGGGGAGTTGTTCCAGAGACCGCCGGAACCCTTGTCGGCACCGAGTTTGAACTTCGCCTTTTCGGTGTAGTCCCAGATCTGCACCTGCGGCACGCCGCGCAGGTAGATGCCGGAATCGGCCAGCGGAACCGTCTTGTATTCGAGCAACAGCTCAAAGTCGCCGTAATCCTTCTCGGTGGTCGCATAGGCCCCGAATCCGTCGTTCACCAAATCATCGCCCTCGATGTACCAATGGGGCTTCCCGGTCTTGCCCATTTCCATCATGGAGCCCTTCTGGTCGGGAGCGGTCCACTTCTTGATCTGCTCGGCGCGCTGCTCGGGCGTCATGGCCAGGAGCTTCCGGTGATCGAAGGTGGTGCCACCGCGCCAGCCCTTCAGGTCCTTGCCGTTGAAGAGCGCGGTGAAGCCAGCGGGCGGCTGGGCGGCCTGGACGGCAGTGCCCAGGGCCAGCGAGGCGAAGGCAGTGACGACGAGTGAGCGGAACCAACGATGTGCAGTGCGATGCATAGTGTGCGGTGTTGTTAAACGAGTCGCGCCTGCAGGTCAATGCGGGCGTGTGAGACGGACGGAACCCGAGCGCGGCGGATTCACCTTTTGCCGCTGACGCATTTCCGCTTCTGGGTACATGCGCGGACCACGCCCCCTGTAGCGACGGTCTGGGACCGCCGAGTCACGGGGTGCGATCACCACCCGGTGGAGCAGCCCTTGTAGGCCCGGTCAAAAATGATTAGGGAAAGTCCGATTTTACCACAGAGACACAGAGTTCACAGAGAATCGCCGTTGAAATTCGTTCTCTGTGTCCTCTGTGCCTCTGTGGTTGGTGCCTTGTTCAGCGTATCCTTAGGTCAGAAAAATGGAGGCGAAAGCTTACTGGTCAGACCGACGTCCCCGGCATGACCTGCGCCCCACGCATTACGCCCGGTGGGGGCACCGAACCTACAGCATCGGCCTGTAGGACGGGTCCCCTGACCCGGCGTTCTGCCCCGGTACGCCATGTGCACAACAGACAGCTTCAGGGCAGCAACGGCAGCAGCCAACGGTTTGTGGCCAGGCCGGTGCTGGCCAGGCCTTGGGCCACCTGCACACCCAGATTTGACTTCGTCATCTGTTGGCCACTCCCATCTGCCAGGACAAGGTTTCCATTGAACCAGTGGTGCTTGCCGTCCCATTCCGGTGGCGGAATTCGGGCGTTAATCAGGAACAGTTTACCCTGCAAGTTCATCGCGTTCGTGACAAGATTCCGGTCCATCGCCAGGACCACGTTAGGCTGGGTTTCATCGGCTTCGAGCCCGCTGCCATAACTCACCGCCGCGTTGCCCGCGAAGGGCAGGCCGGTTGGTCCGCCGGAAAAATCCGACCGGATGTTGTACAGCCGCTCGCGGTCGCCGGGGCAGCTGAGGATCTTGGCGCTACCGCATTCGTTGGACATGGCCTGAAAATGATGCCAGGCGGTGGTGATGTTGGTATACCCTAGCGAGTTGGTGACGCCGAACGGAAATTTGTCACTGTGATCGTTGGCGAATACTTTGAACGAAAGGCCAATTTGCTTCAGGTTGCCGACACACTTGATCCGGATCGCCTTTTCCCGATCACGAACTATCTGGGGGATGTAGATCGCCGCAACCACCATGAGAATGAGTATCACGATGGCAAGTTCCGTCAGCGTGAAAGCCCGGCGCGGGACACTGTGGGAGTGAAGGGATAGCTTCATGGCTGCAACGTCAGCACCACGGCTAGTTCGACCAGGGTGGAGCCAAGGGAACGGCTGCTCCGGGTGCGGAGGGGTGGTTGCATTTGGTTGCGGGATGGTAGGTGGAAGCATTATGGCTCATGAAGTAGCGGCTGTCAGCATTTTCGCCAGGCATGGTAGTTGCATGCCGCCAGGCCAGTAGTATCCTTACACTGTGCATTATCGCTCCAGCCTTGCCCTCCTCCTGCTCGGGTTGGTGGGCTGCACTTCAAACGAACCCCCTGCCCCGGTCAACATGTCCACCCCGCCATTCACCCCGGCCGTCACCACCGTCACCAAAACCGATGCCGAGTGGCGGGCCCAGCTCACGCCAGAGCAGTACCACGTCCTCCGCGAGGCTGGCACTGAACGTCCCAACGGCAAGGCCTACGAGGAATTCAAGCACCAAGGGTCTGGCTCCTACGTATGCGGCGGCTGCGGTGCGGAGCTTTTCTCCTCCGCCCACAAGTTCGACTCGCACTGTGGCTGGCCGTCTTTCTACGACCCCGCCAACGCCACCAATGTCCGCACCCGCGAGGACCGCGCGTTTGGCGTCACCCGCACGGAAGTCCTCTGCGCCCGGTGCGGCGGCCACCTCGGCCATGTCTTCAAGGGCGAAGGGTTCAACACCCCGACCGACCAGCGCTACTGCATCAACGGGGTCTCCCTCAAGTTTGTCCCCAAGGAAGCCGGCAAGAACGCTCCCTGAGCGAGCTTCCGGCCGCCACTTGTTGCACGGAAGTTGAAACCTCCCGACCCCGGCCCCCGTCCAGCAGGCGTCGAGGGGCCGGTTACGGGATCGTCGCGGTGACGTCCCAGCACTGGTCTCCAGACCGATACGAAACAAACTGATACGATGTCCCTGCGCGCGCTCCTGCTCCCAATCCTGCTGCTGGCGAGCGCGCTCGTGGCCAGCGCCGCCAGCAAGCCCAAGCCGGAAAAGTCCGCCAAGACCGACGATGGTTTCAAACCCTTCGCCGTCATCACGCAGCGGAATGTCTTTAACGCCAACCGTGGCCTGGCTGGCTCTACCCCGGCAGCCGCCACCCCGAAACCGCCCAAGCCGGCCGTAGTCGAGGCCTTTGCCTTGCTGGGCACCCTGCTCTCCGAACGTGGGGCCGTGGCTTTCTTCGATGGCACGAGTACCGGCTACCGGAAGGCCGCCCATGAAGGCGATACGTTGGGACCCTATACCCTGACGTCAATTGAGCCTGACCGTGTCACCCTCCAACAGGGCGACCGCGAAGTTTCTCTGCCGGTTAAGATGCAGTGCCATCGCGAAGGTCAAGGCGCGTGGCAGGTCGCCCCGCTGCCTGATGACTATCAACCATCTCCTGCTCCACCACCTTCCCCCACCGTCCTGGCCAAGCCCGACTACCGCACCGCGACGCCGGAACAAATCCGCGACTACGTGGCCAGCAAGTACCAGCGCAAACTCGAATCCGTCGCCAAAGACCCCGAGAAAGCGGACTTGCTCCTCAAATCCATCAACCGCGAAATCGAAGGCCGCGTCCGCAAGCTCGAAAAGTCCCGGCCTGAGTAGCGGACGAGCACTGGACGAGACACCCGTAGTCACAGGCTTTACGCCTACGCATTAATAACGGCAGTTGAGGTGTCCGGTTCACAGAATCATGCCGTCGGATGATTCTGTGAACCCTGATTCTGTGTGCCTCTGATTCAATCTCTGCCTTGCAACTTTGATTTCAAAAGCGCTTCGGGATTGCTGGCGAACTCCCGCAAACGCAGGAGCCGCTCGCCCGCCGCCCGCAGGGTCGCCTCGCGCTTGGCAAAGTGGAAACGGATGTAACGATTCTCCGGCTCGCGGAAGAAACTGGACCCCGGCACGCCCGCCACGCCGATCTCGCGCACGAACCTCTCTGCCGCCTCCTTGTCGGTCCCAAAACCGAGCGAGGAAATGTCCACCATCACGTAATAGGCACCTTGCGGTTCTGTGAACGGAAGGCCGGTCTGCCGCAGGCAATCCAGAAAAACGTCGCGCTTGCGCGTATAGAGGTCACGCAGCCCGGCATAGTAGCTCTCGGGCAGTTCGAGGCCCGCCACCGCTGCTTCCTGCAGCGGGGCAGCCGCGCCCACGGTCAGGAAGTCATGCACCTTCCGGGCTTGCGCAATCACTTCGGGAGCCGCCTGCACATAGCCCAGCCGCCAGCCCGTGATCGAGTAGGTCTTCGAGAGCGAATTGCAGGTGATCGTCCGCGCTGCGGCCCCCGGCAGCGCGGCGCAGTAAACGTGCTCGCTCGGGGCGAAGACGATGTGTTCATACGGTTCGTCCATGATCACGAACGCATCGTGCTGTTCCGCGAGCGCCAGGATCTCGATCAATTCAGCCCGCGTGAACACCTTGCCGGTCGGGTTCGACGGATTGCACACGATGATCGCCTTGGGCTTCTGCGCGAACGCACGGGCCAGTTCGGGTCGGTCGAAATCAAAACGGGGCGGCCGTAACGGCACATAAATCGGCTCCGCGCCGGAGAGGATCGCATCGGCGGCGTAGTTCTCATAGAACGGCGAGAAGACGATCACTTTGTCGCCGGGATTGCAGGCGGTCATCATCGCCACCATCATGGCTTCGGTGCTGCCGCAGGTGACGACGAGATTTTCCTCGGGATTGACGGGGACCCCGCTGAAGCGGGTGATCTTGCGCGCGAGGGCTTCGCGAAATCGCGGGGCTCCCCAGGTCACGGCGTATTGATGGTGCGGCCCGCGCGTGGCGCGCTCCAGGGCCACGAGCAATTCCTCCGGCGGATCGAAGTCAGGAAACCCCTGGGCCAGATTGATGGCTCCGTGGCGATTGGCGAGCCGGGTCATCCCGCGGATGACGGACTCGGTGAAAACGTTCAGGCGAGAGGCGGTTTGCGGCATGTCAGATCGATCGTCAGGTTCAGCTTTGCTGCACTACGCCCAAAGCGGCGCGCAGACAAGATATGCACTTCCCGCAGACCCGTGCCAAGTCACGATTGCAACGGGCCGCTATAGCAGACAATCACACAAACTCCCTGCCATCGCTGGAAAACAAACTTGAGCAAAGTTCCAGACTCGCAGGCTGCTGAACCTGACAAAGTCACATGCTGCCGGGATTCGGGGGAGCGGCAAGACACTGATGTTCACAGAATCATGGGGCACAAAATCATGCCGACCTGATGATTCTGTGAACCATGATTCTGTTTGTCTCTGGTTCGGACAGAGAGACGAGTGAATTGGCTGAAGGGCTCCCGCAGCTGCTGAGATTATATCACCTATCCTGAAACTCAAACTCCACCTTCCCCCGCTCGGCCAGTTTCAGGTGGGCGGGGAACGGCTTCCCTGCCTTGCTGACGAACTGCGTGAGGAGATCGGTCTTGCCGGTGGCGAGCAGCTTCTTCACCTGCGCGCGGTCCACGGGCTGTTGCAGGACGACCTTGCCGGTCTTGAAGGTGCACTTCTTTTCGTCGAGTTGTGAGCGCTCGCAGAGATAGGACTCCGGGCCTTCGTACACGTTGCCCTTGCACTTGGGGCATTTGCCCAGCGATTCCTGGCCGGTGAAATCGAGCTTCACCGCCGGTGTAGCCTCACCCTTTTTGGCTCCCTTGGCCGGGAATTTTTTCTCGCGCGAAGCGAACTCGAAACTGACCTTCGCGCCGTCGAACTTGAGGAAGGCTTCGAACTTACGGCCAGTCTTCTTGGACACGAAACCCTTCAGGAGATCGGTCTTGCCGTCCGCCAGGAGCTTGCGGATCTGCACCGGGTCGATGGCCTGCTGGAGGATGATCGCGCCGGTCTTGAAGTCGCACTTCCGATCCTTGCCGGTGGCACGCTCACAGACGTAGTTCATGCCGTTCTCGAAGACCCGGCCAGTTTTGCACTTGGGGCACTGGCCGAGCGGCTCCTTGCCGGTGAAGTCCACCGGCTCGGCATTCTCGTCGTCCTTGTTGTCGTTGCCAAAGTCGAACTTCGCCTCGCCCTCGGGAGAGAGCTTCATCACGGCGGCAAAGGGGAAGCCCTGCTTGCTGCGGAAGCCCTGGAGCGGACCGACCTGCTTCTCGCGCAGCAAGGTCTCGACTTCCTCGATCTCGAAGGCGCGGCCCAGAATGGTCTTCCACATGTTCCACTCGCACTTCTGGCATTGGAACTTCTTGTAGTTTTCGTGGATCTCGCCGCCGCACTTGGGGCACGGGACGTTCAGCTTGCCAAAGTCGCCGGGAATGGTGTCGTGCTCGTAGGCCTTGGTCTGTCCGACGATCCGCTCCGTGAGGGCGCGGATCTCCGACATGAACTGCTCGCGGCCCAACTGTCCCCGCTGCATCTGCCGCAGCTTGAACTCCCAATCGCCGGTCAGCTCGGGTTTGGTCAGTTCCTGAATGCTCAGGCCGTTCAACAGCGCCATGAGCGTAAACGCCTTCGCGCTGGGCACCAACTCGCGACCGTTGCGGTGGATGTACTGCTCGTAAATGAGTCCTTCAATGGTGGCCGCACGCGTGGCGGGCGTGCCCAGGCCGCGTTCGCTCATGGCTTCGCGGAGTTCGTCATCCTCGACGAGCTTGCCCGCGCTTTCCATGGCCCCGAGCAAGGTGGCTTCCGTGAACCGCGCCGGGGGCTTGGTCTGGCTGCCTTTTACCACGACATCCGCCGTCTTCACCTGCTCGCCCTGCTGGACGGGCACGAGGCTCGGGGTGTCGTCGTCGGTGGCCGCTTCCTTGCCGTATACTTCGAGCCAGCCGGCTTTCACGAGCACCTTGCCGGCGCTCTTGAACGGCTCGCCCTCGACCCGCGTGATGCGCGTGGTTTCGAGGAACTCCGCCGCCGGAAAGAACACGGCGAGGAAACGCCGGGTGACGAGGTCGTACAGCTTCTGTTCCGGCTCCGAAAGGCCCTTCGGCAGCACGCCGGTGGGAATGATGGCGAAGTGGTCCGAGATTTTCGCGTTGTTGAAGATGCGCTTGTTCGGACGCACCCAGCCCTCGGTCAAAATTTTCTCAGCCGGACCGCTGTAGCCGGCGAGGTCGCGGAGGGAGTCCAGCGTCTTCTTCACCGTGGGGATGTAATCCTCCGGCAGCGCGCGGGCGTCCGTTCTCGGGTAGGTGAGAACCTTGTGCTTCTCGTAGAGGGCCTGCGCCAGGCCGAGCGTGTTCTTCGCGCTGAAGCCGAAGCGTCCGTTCGCCTCCCGCTGAAGCGTGGTGAGGTCGTAGAGGCCGGGCGAGAGCTGCGTGCTGGGCTTGCTCTCCTCGGTGACGATGCCGGGCTTGCCCAGGCACTTGGCGCGGAGGGCGTCGGCCTGTTCCTTGGTCCACAGGCGCTCGGCCTTGATCTCGGAGTCGGCGTCCTTGGCGCTGTTCTTCTGATACTTCTCGTCGAACCAGCGGCCTTCGTACTGGCCGGCCTTGGCATCGAACGTTCCGAGCACTTCCCAGTAATCCCGGGCGACGAACTTGCGGATCTTGGCCTCGCGCTCGACGAGGATCGCCAGCGTGGGCGTCTGCACGCGCCCGACGGTCGTCAGGTTGAAACCGCCGGTCTTGTTGTTGAACGCGGTCATCGCCCGCGTGCCGTTGATGCCGATCAGCCAGTCGGCTTCGGCCCGGCTTTCGGCGGCATCGGCGAGCGGACGCATGGAGGCGTCGGTGCGGAGGTGCGCAAAGCCGTCGCGGATGGCCCCGGCGGTCATGGACTGGAGCCAGAGCCGTTGGATGGGCTGTTTGGCCTTCGTGTACTCCGTGATGCGGCGGAAAATGAGCTCGCCCTCGCGCCCGGCGTCGCAGGCATTAATCAGGGTGTCCACATCCTTCCGCTTGATCAGGCGCTGGAGCACCTTCAGGCGGTCCGCTGACTTCTCGATCGGGTTGAGCCCGAAGCGCGGCGGGATGTGCGGCAGGTGGGTGAAGGTCCACTTGCCTTTCTTGATGTCGTGCTCTTCGGGCACGCCCAATTCCAGCAAATGACCGACGGCCGACGAGATGACGTGCGTGTCACTCTCGTAGAAGTCGCCGGACTTGTCTTTGTTAAAGCCGCCGAGCGCCTTGGCGATGTCGCCGGCGACGGACGGTTTTTCTGCAATAATGAGGGCCTTGCCCATGAGTAGCGCGGGCTTCTACACCAGCCTTGCAAGAGTTAGCAACAGGAGATTTCCAGTAAGGGAGGGAAATCCGTCACCTATTCGCCCCGGTTTTGCCTCTTCCACCCGCGGGTGGATTTGAAATATCGGCTGGTGCGCCGGGGCCATCGGGCGAGCGTTGCTTTTGGGCCCTGCGCCCCGTTAAATGCCCCCACGTAACCGACACGATCCGATATGAAGCACCGTCTCCTTTCGTCCCTGACGCCGGCCATCCTGGGCCTCTGGCTGGCCACGTTTACCCTCTCCGCCGCCGAGCCGCTGCGCGTGTTCATCCGGGCCAATGCCTCCAATCGCGGCCAGGAGGTCCACGCGCACCCGCGCTTCCTCGGTGAGTGGACCAAGCTCCTCACCGAGCGCGGCATGAAGGTGGACGGCGGCCTTGAACTGCCGACCGCCGCACAACTCGCCCAGACCGACGTGCTGGTGATGTACGCGCAGGACGGCGGCGGGTTCCCCGTGGAGCAACGGGCCGGCTTGGACGCCTACCTCAAGCGCGGCGGCGGCCTCGTGGTCATCCACACGGCGACGGTCCCGACCCGCTCCATCCCCGATAACGCCGAGCACTGGAAGTCCGTCATCGGCGGCTCGTGGGTGCATGCCACGACCCGGTGGCTCGAAGGCAAAATGTCCCTCTACTATGTGGATCGTACCCACCCCATCACCGCCGACACGGCGAACTTCGACCTGGATGATGAAATTTACTACGAAATGGACCTGTCCCCGGACGCACGCGTGCTCGCGGCGGCGTACACGCCGAACATCGCGGCGAACCGTCGCCAGAAAAACAGCCCGCCGCCCGGCAACAAGATCAACGTCTATGACCTCGCCCCGCAAATTTGGACCTACGAACGCACGCTCGAAGGCGGCAAGCCCTACCGCGCCTTCGTGAGCATTCCCGGACACAAGTTCGCGACCTTTGCCATGCCGCACTACCGCGCCGTGCTGATGCGCGGCATCGCCTGGGCCGGCCAGCGCGCGAACGTGGACGAATTCTGCCAGCCCGAGGAACTCGCCGCGTTGCGTTACCCTGAAGGCGGGCCTTCGCGTCCGGCGGATTCGCTCAAGCAACTGGTGGTGCACCCGGAGTTCAACATGACGCTCGTGGCCAGCGAGCCGCTGATCAACAAGGTCATGAATGTAGACTGGGATGCGGCGGGCCGGCTGTGGGTTGCCGAGACCCCCGAGTATCCCGATGGCCGCTCCGTCAACCCGCGCACCGACTACGTCCAGCGCTGGCAGAAGGACGACAAGCTCACCGACGATGGCAAGACCTACGACCGTCCCGCCTACGACCGCATCTCGATCCTCACCTCGTCGAAAGGCGACGGCGTGATGGACACCAAGAAGGTCTTCGCCGATTTCGCCCACGGCGTGCCCGGCGGCCTGGAACGCGTGACGAGCTTCGTCTTCCACAAGACCGGCGTCATCGCTGCTGCCGCGCCCGACGTATGGCTGCTCGAAGACACCAGCGGCAGCGGCGTGTGCAACAAGGCCACGAAGCTCTACACCAACCTCGGATTTGGTGACACCCATGCGGTCATCAACAACCTGCGCTGGGGCTTCGATGGCTGGATTTACGCCACGCACGGTTACAGCGGTTCGCGCGACGTGACCAGCGGCGACGGCAACAAACACTTTGGCCCCATCGGCAGCGGCGTGGTGCGCTTCAAGCCTGACGGCTCGGCGTTCGAGCAGTATTCCTCCAAGGGCGGCAACACCTGGGGCCTGCAAATCTCCTGGGACAACGAAGTCTTCTGGACGCAGCCCACCAGCGGCGATTTGCTCATGCACACGGTCATGAGCGAGGAACAGCTCTCACGCGGCAAGCTGCCCGGCACGCCCAGCTACGTTGTGGTCGAGAAGAGCGTGAAGACCTTCCCGCTGATTCCATATGACCGTCTGCCGTACGTGCAGATTGACTGGGTCGGCTTCTTCACAGCGGCGGCGGGCTGCGTGATCTATGACGGCGGCTCCTGGCCGGCGGCGTGGAACTACCGCTACTTCACCACCGAGCCGACCATCAACATCGTCCACGACGCCATCGTGTCCCGCAGTGGCGTGAGCTATGCGGCCGCCCGCGCACCGGGGCGCGAGGAGATCGAGTTCATTGGCGGCAAGGACTACTGGTTCCGGCCGATTGAAGTCCGCACCGGTCCGGACGGCGCAGTGTACGTGGTGGACTTTTACAATCAGGCCGTCATCCACAACGACACGCGGGGCACCAAGCACGGCCCCCGCAACGCCGCCATCCGGCCCGACCGCGACCACTACTACGCCCGCATCTGGCGCGTGGATCACAAGGATGCGAAGAAGCTCGCCGTGCCGAATCTGGCTACGGCGGGTTCCGCCGAACTGGTCGCGGCTTTGGAGAGCCCCAACCAGCATGTGCGCATGAACGCAGTACGTTTGCTCGTTGAGCAGAGTCCGGCCGATGCCGCCGCCACGCTCAAGCAGCTCATCGCCTCGCCCAAATCGGCGCAGAGCCGGGTGGCTGCACTGTGGGCATTGAACCGCATGGGGCGCATGGACGAAGCAACGTTGACGACCGCCGCGAACGACAAGGACGGAGCCGTGCGCAAGAACGCGCTCAAGGCTGCCGCCGGCACCCAGTTCGGTGGCAACGCCAAGGCCACCGCCCTGAAACTGGTAAAGGACTCCGATCCTCTCATACGGCTTGATGCGTTGGTAACTCTGGCGGCCCAGGACATCACCGCCAGCGAAGCAGCGGACCTCGTCGCGATTTACCCGACCCTCGACGACAAATGGTCGCAGTCTGCGTTCCTCGGCGTCGCGGCGAAGTCACCAGGCGCGTTCCTCGATGCCGCCTTTGCGAGCGGCCGGCCCGAGCTTATCTCCCTCGTCAGCGCGTTGAGCGGCACGGTCGCCAACTCCGCCACCCAGGCCGGTGCGTTGGTCATCTCGCTCGCCGGCAAACCCGACAGTGCCAACGCGCTCAAGGCCAGCCTCCTCGAAAGCCTCGCCCCCGCACTGCGCCTCACGGACGTACCTGCGTGGAGTGCCGAACTGGAAGCAGCCTTGCGCAAGCTCGCCGGGTCCGCCGATGCACGCATCGCTGGTGACGTGCTCCCGTTCGTCGCCAAGTGGGACACGAAAGGCGCGTTGAAAGGCATCGTGGACACGCAGGTAAAGGCGTTGCTGGCGAAGCTCGGCGACACCACGCAACCCGAGGCCACGCGCGCTGCGCTCGTTGGGAATCTGCTGGGCCTGCGGTCGGCCAGCCCGGAGATTCTCCCCTCGGTCGTGAAACTGCTGGGCGGCAATACACCGGACGGCCTCAAGCGCCGCATCGTTGAGGCCCTGGCCGAACTCAGCGACGCCGGCATCGGCGCGCAGCTCGCCACGGCTTATCCGCAGCTCAACAGCGAGTTGCAGGCGCTCGCCTTCAACACCCTTCTGCGGCGTAACGACTGGGCCACCGCCTTGCTGGATGCACTGGAAGGTGGGACGTTGAAAGCAGAATTGCTCGGCCCGGCGAACTTGCATCGCCTGCGCTACTTCCCCAACGCCGACATTGCCAAACGCGCCAGTGCGTTGATCGAAAAGTTGCGCGGGCCTGAAGCCAAGCAGAAGGACGAACTGATCGCGAAGTTCACCCCGGAAGTCACCAAGCCCGGCAACGTCGCCAAGGGCAAGGAACTGTTCACGTTGAACTGCGCCGTTTGCCACATGCTCGGCGACCTCGGCAAGCGCGTCGGCCCGCCCCTCACCGGCATGGGCGCGCACGGTCCTGCTGAGTTGCTCGTCTCCATCCTCGACCCCAATCGCGAGGTGGACGCGAGTTTCGTGGCCGTGACCATCGAGACCAAGGACGGCGAACAATTGGACGGCGTCGTGACCCGCGAAAACAACCAGCTCGTCGCCCTCGCCAACGCGGCGGGCGAGAAGGAGATCAAGAAGTCCGACATCAAGCAGCGTCGCAGCACGGGCCGTTCCCTGATGCCCGAAGGCTTTGAGGCGCTCGGGGTGGAAGGGCTCCGCGACATCCTCACCTTCATGTGCGAGAGCGATGCGCGGTTCCGGTTCATCGACCTTACCGCCGCCTTCACCGCCAATACCCGCGACGGACTCTATGCCAGCAAGGACCCCAATGGCGGCGCACTGCCTCTCGCCAAATCCGGCATTCTTCCGGCCTACGGAGTGCCTTTTAATGTGGTCGCTCCCGACAAATCACCGAGCGGCCGCAACATCATGGTGCTCAAGGGCGGCCCCCGCGATGTCTATGCCCAGAAGGCATTCCCGCAGACCGTCGAGGCGAAGGTCGGCTTCGCGGCGAAGCAACTGCACTTCCTCGGCAACGTCGGCGGCTGGGCGTTCCCCTACGGCCAGGCCAAGGAAGCGTCGTTGAAAGTCACCGTCCACTACGCCGGGGGCAAGACGGAGGAACTCACCTTCCTGAACGGCGAGGAGATTGCCGACTACATCCGCGAAGTGGACGTGGAAAAGTCCAAGCTGGTCCGCGGCATCGGCGCCAACGGGACCCAGGTCCGCCTTGCCAGCCGCAAGCTCACCGGCACCGGGATCATTGAGAAACTCACCTTCGCCAGCGCCGGCAACATCGTTGCGCCCACCACGCTCGCCGTGACGGCGGATTTTAGTGACGCCCCGATTGCCGGTGGGGACGCGCCAGCGCCGGTCGCCCAAGCCCCGGCTCCGAAAAAGAAGGACGCGCCCAAAGCCCCTGGCCTGCCATCCCGCGCCGAGAAGATCGAATGGGGTGCGGGCACCAAGGTGCTCCTCATCGGCGGCGGCAGCTCGCACGACTTCCAACGCTTCTTCAACCTCGCCGATGTGGCCCTGCTCAAGGCCGCCGGCAAATACTCCGTGAACTACACCGAGAGCCCGCTGGATTTTGTGGACCACGTGAAGAGCGTGGACGTGCTCGTCTTGAGCGTGAACACGCCCGCCTTTACCACGCCCGAAGCACGCAAGGCCCTCTTCGATCACGTCGCCGCCGGCAAGGGCGTCGTCCTCCTGCACGCCGGTGTCTGGTATAACTACAAGGACTGGCCGGAATACAACCGCCTCCTCGCTGGTGGCGGCTCGCGCGGCCACGACCGCCTGGGCGAGTACGAGGTGAAGGTCACCAATGCCACGCACCCGATCATGAAGGGTGTCCCCGCCACCTTCCGCATCACGGACGAACTCTACTACTACACGCCGGACACCGAAGGCACCCCGATCGAGGTCCTGGCCACCGCGACCTCCACCCTGAAGCCCGGCACGTACCCGCAGGTCTTCATCGTGAAGCACCCGCAGGCCCGGATTGCCGGCCTGACGCTTGGCCACGACGCCCGCGCCCACGACCTGCCCGAGTTCAAGACCCTGCTGATGAACGAAATCGACTGGGTGAAGAAATAGCGGGCTGCAGCCATTGGGTCACCGGAAGTCGCGCCAGCGTCCTGGACTGCGGTGGCCCTCCACCGCTTTCTTAACAATGCAGAGCACCGTGACACGCGTCCTACTCCAAACTCCGCAGCGCAAAACTCCGCCGAGCCCTCTGCCAAGGTAGGGTGAGACTCCGTCGAACCCCATCTGCCGACGGAGTCGGCGCGAGCGCAGCGGGCATCCCGGCCCTCACGCGCGTTCAGAGATGCTCGCTTCGCTCGCACCGCTGCGCGGTATCGACGGCTCGACGGGGTCTCGCCCTACCGGGGGTAACTACGTGGGGCCCTGCTCAGTTTCGAGCACTCCGGGAGGCCACTTGAGGAGCCTTCTCCCTTCGCGGAGCGAGGGGAGAAGGTGGCCGGAGGCCGGATGAGGGGTGCGGCCACCCTCGCCCACGCACGCCACCCCTCACCCCAACCCTCTCCCCTTGCTCCGCAAAGGGAGAGGGAGCCGAAGACTGACGACTTCGTAGCCGTGCCTGATGTCTGCTGCTTCTTGCCAATCGGATGAAACCGCATGGCACCAAGAGGGCCTATGGACTCCGAGCTAAAGCCTGACACTCATGCGGTACCAAGAAACTGAGCTGCGCCAATCTGCCGCAAACAGCATTGCATCCCCATTACCCTGCCTTAAAGTCGCCCCATGATTTTGCGCCCTTTGCTCGCTCTGACGTTGCTCGCCACTGTGACCGCCTTCGCTGCGGAACCGCCGCCCATTCCGGGCAAGTCCATTGCCCAGAAGAAAGAACTGCTCTTCTCCGATGACTTCGAGGGTGCGGAGCACGACAAACGCTGGCACCGCGTGGTGGACACCTTCACCTTCGAGAAGGGCTTGCTCAAGGGCACGCAGACCCGCGAGAAGAACATCCCCGCCGCCGATGGCAAACCCGCCGTTACCGCCCACGCCGCCGTCTATGGCCTCGAAGTCCCCACCAAGGACAGCGTCGTCGAGGTGAAGATCAAGTTCGAGGGAGCCACGATGATTGACGTGGAATTCGATGACCGCAAGTACACCGGCTGCCATTACGGGCACATCTGCCGCGCCCAGGTCCGCCTCAACGGTGTGACAATCATCGACGAACGCGATGGCGGGATGCGCAACGACATTTACGAGATGAAGAAGGACCCGGCCAAGAAGGCTGAAGTCGCGAAGCTCCTCGTGGGCCGCAGTGCCACCTTCCCCGCCAAGCTCGAAGCTGGCAAGTGGTACACGCTGGTCGTCGAGACCGTCGGTGATGAGATGCGCGTGACGATTGATGGCAAGCCGGCCGGCTACCTGAAATCCTCCGGCATCGCCCACGCCACCAAGTCCAAGATCGAACTCGGCGTCGCCGGCAAGGACGGCTTCTACGACGACATCAAGGTCTGGAACGCGGAACCGGCGAAGTAGCAGACTGAGGTCGAGAGTCGAAAGCCGAGGGTCGAGAGCCAACCTGTCCACGGATTGGGGTGGCGTTCTCTCAAGATGGTTCGCGCTTGGGCACGTGAACCATGTTGCTTTCAAGGACTTTTGTCGGCAGTAGTTTTCAGGTTATTGGGAAGTGGAATTGGTCAGAAAGATGGGGTCGGGAAAATTCCAACTCTGCTCCGTTCCCATCTTTCTGACCCCATCTTTCTGATCTCCCTCGGTTTGCTTGCAGCGGCTTGGTAGTCCGAGTTTGTAATACGGGTTCAAGCCGCCTTTTCCTGTGCCTTTTGCCCGGTTTGTGGCAGCTTGGCTCCATGCGCTACCTCCCGGAACGACCGCGCCGTCTGCTGGTGCTGTTTGGAGTGTTCCTGCTGATTGTTGCGGCCGAGTCCGTCTACCGGTTTTGGTGGCCCACACATAACCTCGACACCGCGCACTACGCCATCCGTTCCAGTGCGCAACCGGATGAGACCCGGAAGATGGCTGACGCGGTCGAGGTGCTGTACGCGGCCTATGGCGAAGTGTTCAGCGGATTCCCCGCCGTGCGCGAACCGCACCCGCCGCTCAAGATGAACCTCTACCGGGACCGGGACGAATTCCGCCGCTGCAACCGGGGCCTGGGCTGGGCGGAGGCTTACTATCTCAAACCCAAGTGCCACGCCTACTACTCGGCAGCGGAGATCAATCCGTATCACTGGATGCTGCACGAGTGCGTCCACCAACTGAACAACGAGGTCGCACACCTCAAGCTGGCCCGCTGGTACGATGAAGGACTCGGCGAATATTTCGGCGCGAGCCAGTTACGCAACGGCAAGCTGTTACTGGGACGGCCGGACCCAAACGCATACCCGGTCTGGTATCTCGACGACATGAAGTGGACCGGCGATCTTGCCAGGGACGTTGCCAGCACGAACGTCATTCCCCTGCGCATCCTCGTCGCGGACAAAGGCGGCCCCGACATCGACGAATTCTTCAACCTCTACTACCTGCACTGGTGGAGCACCACGCACTTCCTGATGCATTTTGAGGACGGGAAGCATCGGGCGGGCTTCTTCAACGTGATCCGCGAGGGCGGGACGCCGACCAGTTTCGAGCGGCATATCGGCCCATTCGATCGCGTGGAAAAGGACTGGTACAGCCACCTGCTCAAGCTCCGAAAGGACCTCTACAGTGTGCCCGGGAAACGGACAAAGGACCGTACGGCTGGCGAGACGAAATCGTCTGGCCAATGATACCAACTCTCGAAGAAAAACGGTAATTTATCTCCGTTGCACGCCTTCCCCCTCCCGGCCCTCTCCCTCCGGGAGAGGGAGCCACGCCGTCCGCGTCCGAGCTGCCAAACTGGTCATTACTTCGAGGGCTGACTGACTTTCCCCCTCTCCCAGAGGGAGAGGGCCGGGGTGAGGGGGAAGGGCACGAACTACCGCTACTTTCTACCCATTCTCTTCTGGACATATTATGCGATGACAATGCTCACACCACCGCCACCTTCACGCAGTGGATGGGCGGGAGCGAGTCGAAGAGGCAGTCCCATTGCTCGCCGCCGTCGCGACCGATCCAGAGCTGGCCGGTCGTGGTACCGAAGTAGAGCGAGGGGGATTTCAGTTCGTCCACGTCCATGCCGTCGCGGAGGATGGTGAAGTAGCTTTTCTTTTTCGGCAAGCCCTTGGTGAGTTTGCGCCAGGAGTTGCCGCCGTTTTCGCTGCGCCAGATGGCGGGCGCGCCGCCGGGACAGGTGCGCGTCATCGGTTCGAGCGGCGCGACATAAACGACATCGGGGTTGTGCGGGTGGACGACGATGGGGAAGCCGAAATCGGACGGCAGGCCGGCCGCGATGGAGCGCCAGGACTTGCCGTGGTCATCGCTGCGCAGAACGCCGATGCCCGGACGCGGTCCGCCGGGGCCGGACCACTCGGACCAGCCGCCGTGGTTCTGCATGTAGAGGCGGCCGGGAGCGTCCTTGTGCCGGGCAATCTTGTGCACGCACTGACCGAACTCCGGATACGGGTCCGGCGAGAAGCCCGCGCCCACGCCCTTGTTCGAGGCGGCGAAGGTCTGGCCGCCGTCTTCGCTGAGGTAATGGCCGCCGGTCGAGATGCCCAGATGCATGCGGTTGCCATCACGCACGATCGTGTGCATGCAAAGGCCACCGTTGCCGGGATGCCACTTGCGCGCGTGGTCGTGGTTGCTGATGCCGGAGACCATTTCCCAAGAGTCGCCACCGTCCGAACTGTGGAACAGCGCTGCGGGTTCGACGCCGCACCAAAGCTCCTTCTTGTCATCGCCGGCAGCCAGCGACCAGATGTTGGCCAGCGCCCGGCCGTCATCCTTGGGAAAGGCCGGTGCGGACTTGGTTTCTTTGAAGGTCTTCCCCAAGTCGGTCGAACAGAGCACTTTCATCCCGAAGAAGGCGTTGCAGCTCGACGCGTAGATGCGCGGCGTGCCGCGTGGGTCCACCAGCGCCGAATAGACGGACACACCGGACCCAAACGGGCCGTGCAACTTGAAACGCTCGCGGGACGAGGACGACTCGGCCACGAACAGGCCCTTCTTGGTGCCAATGCAGAGAACAATACGCTTTGCCATGGGTTTAACCTCCGGAGACTGCGGGCAGGATCACGACGGTATCGCCGGTGACGAGCGATGTGTCCAATCCGTTGCAGTCCCGCATGTGTTGATGGTTGATAAACAGATTGATGTGGCGACGGACGGCCCCGGTTTCGTCGCAGATGCTGCGATGGAGCGCGGGGCGGGTGCGCTCCAACTCGACCAGCACGGCCCGCAAATCCGTTGCAGACAGGGATAATTCACCGGCTCCGGCACAGCATTCCCGGAGGGGTCCCGGAATAAACACCGTAATCTGTGCGGCACGTTTCATGCCGGGCGCAGTGACGGTCGATGCATGCGCGCAGACTTAAGCGTCGGAGCAAACGGGCGTCAAAACTTTTTGTTAGGTGCGTTTAAGGTAAGTGTCTTGAGTCTTGTGTCCAATGTCTTGAGTCGAAGAGGTCGGCGCCAGCACGGCAGTTGGTCCATATCGCCCCAGACCTCAGACGCTAGACCCCAGACGCTAGACCCCAGACGCTAGACTCCAGACCCAATGCCCAGACCCAAGACTCAAGACATTGGACTCAAGACTTTGGTGCTTGGAGCTTTTGCAGCGCGGCTTCATATTCCCCGCATGAGCGCAGGCACGACCGTCAAACTCAGCCGCGATTGCGCGGCCATCCAGATTCCCGTTGGGACCGAGGTCACGTTGAAGGCCGAGACCCCCGTGGACATCGTCCAAACGCTGGGCGGCACCTACACCGTCCACAGCATGGGCGGGCTGTTCCGCATTGACGGCAAGGACGCTGACGCCCTGGGCCTCAAGCTCGATGCTTCCGCCGCGACGATCCCCCCTGCCCTGCAATCCGTTTCCGAGCAGGCCGTCTGGAGCGTGCTCAAAACCTGTTTCGATCCCGAGATCCCGGTGAACATTGTGGATCTCGGCCTGGTTTATGACATGGGCATTGAGGAACTGCCCGCCGGTGGTCGGAAAGTCTTCGTGAAGATGACGCTCACAGCGCCCGGTTGCGGTATGGGTCCCACCATTGCCCGTGACGCGCAGCAGAAGATCCTCGCTCTCGACGGAGTCGAGGACGCCAGCGTGGAAGTGGTCTGGGACCCGCCCTGGCACCAGTCCATGATTTCGGCCGAGGGCCGGAAGATTCTGGGACTGAGCTGATCTGCTGGGAGTTGTTAAATCAGCTCCGCAATCTTGTCGCCGGAATCGAGCAGGTACTGCGGACGACCACTGTGATCCAACAGCGTCGTACCCAGATCGATCCCCAGCACGTGGTAAATGGTCGCCAGCACGTCGGTGGGTCGGTAAGGACGTGACTTGGGCCGTTCGCCGAGACGGTCCGTAGCACCCACGACCTGGCCCATCTTCAAGCCGCCACCTGCGATCAAAGCACACGCGGCTGACGGCCAGTGTCCCCGGCCATCCGGCGTCACATCACCGATCTTGGGCTTGCGGCCAAACTCGCTCCAAATGACCACGGCGACTTCCTTCGACAGCCCACGCTCGTGCAAGTCCGTGATGAGCGCCGCCACCGCCTGGTCATAGAGCGGGAGCTTGGCCCGCAGCAGTTTGAAATTGCTCGCGTGCGTGTCCCAGCCGCCGGGATCGTTGATGCCGCCACCAATGTTGACCGGAAACCGTGCCGCCACGGACACAAGCGGCACCCCGGCTTCCACGAGCCGCCGGGCTCGGAGAAAATCCAGCCCTTGCGCGCGCGGATCAGTGCCCTCGCCGTAACGGCGACGCATGGCTTCCGGTTCGCGGGTCAGATCCAGGGCGTTGCGAACTTCGCTGGAAGTGAGCATCTCGAAAGCGCGTTGCACATACGTCTCCGACCCGCTGAAAGCCCGTCCGGCGAAAGCCTCGCGCTCAACGGCGGAGAGTAATTCCCGGCGACCATCAAACCGCTCACGCCCAACCTCCGGCAACAGATCAAGGTCCTTTAATAACTGGCCGCTCAACCCAATCGGCCGGTGGATCGTCCCGAGATAGGCCGGCTCCTCCGGGTCATCGTAGGAACCCAGCAGCTTGTGACTCGACAGGCTGACGTACGGTGGCACCGGGCCATCAATCCCGCGCAGCTTGCTGACGACGCAGCCAATCGCGGGCCGCCGCAACGCCCCAATCTGGCCGGATGCGGCGGCGGGTATGCCGGTCAACAACTCCGTCGGGTCATGATTCCCGCGCGTTACCAGGCCGCGCAGGATGGCGAACTTGTCGGCGATGCGCGCGTGCTGCGGCATCAGTTCGCAGACTTGAATTCCGGCGACATTGGTGGCGATGGGCTGGAACTCTCCGCGATACTCGGAAGGTGCGTCCGGCTTCATGTCGTACATGTCCATGTGGCTCGAACCACCGGGCAGGTAAACCATGATGATCGCCTTTTGCGCCAACCGGGGTTGGGCCGCCAGCGCACGCAACCGCAACAGCTCGGTGAGTCCCAAGCCCCCCAGTCCAAGCGCCCCCACCTGCAGCGCACTCCGCCGCGACATCCAGCGCGGCTGTTGGCCGGGGGGCGTGGGCTGGATTGGCTGGATCATGTTCGGACTTTATCCGGCCGTGGTCAGTGGTCCACTCAATTTTGCCGGGCTGCAGGGCTGCTCTGTTTGCATCCGAAACGCAGCCGTTTACGTTGATCACGAAGCGTGCGAATCCTGTCACTGCCCCGAGGAATGAAAACTTCCGGAGCGCGGCTGTGTCGCGGAGTCCAGCCGCAGCGGCTGTGCCTGGCAGGAGGCGTTGATGCGTTACGCCCCGCTCGAGATTCTAACAATGCTGAGGCTGATCCCGCTCCGAGGCGGTGTCAAACTGCGCCCCCACGAAGCCACCCAGCGCACAAAGAATCGCGGTTTATATCTTCAGCATCCCTTCGAGCTTTTTCCGCTCCTCGTCCGTCAGGGGCTTGAACTCGATGGCGAGGCCCGGCAAATCCGCCCGCAGCTTGGCCACGTCAGCTTCCGCAATGTCCGTGTGCAGCAGCGCGAGCTTCTTCAAATTCGGCAACGCCTTGAGCTGCGCCAGTCCGGCGTAGGTAATGCGCACCTCATCGAGGGTCAGCGATTCCAGCCCCTTCATCTTGGCCAGCGTCGCGAACGTAGCGTCGTCGAGGCTCAAGGCGTTGGGCTTGCCGTTGTACTGGCGCAGGCGCTGGCCGAGATAGAGCGTGCGCACGCCGGTGAGTTTGAGCAGGTGCTCGTTGCCTGCGGATGTCTGATACGTGTGCCAGGTGCGGAACTCCTTGAGCTGCGTCAGTTCCGCGATCGCGGCCATGCCGATGTCATTGAACGGCGTGCCGGCCACGGTGAGCCGCTCCAGCTTCGGCAGCGTCTTGAACGCGGCAAAGCCCGCGCCGGTAAACCCCTTGTCAGGAAACGCAATATGGAAGAAGGCCGCCGAGCGCAGGTTTGGCAAGTTCGCCAACTGCTTCAGCCCGGCGTCCGTGACCTGGATGCCATCGGTGCCCAGCTCCTCCAGCGCGGTCAGCCCGGCGAGGTGCGCGATCGTCGCATCCGTGAGCCCGTGACACTGGCCATAGAGCGTAAGACCCTTGAGCGACTTGAGCTGTCCAATCTGCTTGAACTCCGCGTCGCCTAGCTTGGAGCAATCCTTGAAAAAAACCTTCGTCACCACCCCACCCGCCTCAGTGACCTGCCCGCCCAGCGCCCGCAACCCTGCGGCCACCGTGGCATCATCGGCGACAGCGATCCCGGTTCCAGCCAGCAACAGAAATCCGAACAGGCAAACGACATGTTTCATGCGCGACAGCATGAAAGGCCACACTAATGAATCCACCAAAAAATACTGACTTTGATGATCTAAAGAAAAGGGACGGCATCGCTGCCGTCCCTTCGATGCAAGTTGAAAACCCAATTCAAGGAATCACCATGTCCGCCACCGTGCGGCCGGCCGGGATGAACGGCAGGACGTGCTCGGTGTAGGGCGTGATGATATCGAGGAGGTAGGGCTCCTTGGATTCGAGCATGCGCTTCATGGCGGCGCGGAGGTCCTTCTTGAACATCACGCGCTCGCACGGGACGCTGAAACCCTTGGCCATGGCCACGTAGTCGGGGTAGATGGCCTTCACGTTGTCGGGATCGCCGAGGTAGGTGTGGCCGCGGTTGCCGGCGTAGAAGCGGTCTTCCCATTGCACCACCATGCCGAGGTGCTGGTTGTTCAGGATGATGGCCTTGGCCGCGATCTTCTCGATGTGCGCGGTGGCCAGCTCCTGGATGTTCATGAGGAACGAGCCGTCGCCATCGATGTCGATGACCTGCTTGTGCGGACAGGCGACCTTCGCGCCGAGCGCGGCGGGATAGCCGTAGCCCATCGCGCCGAGACCGGCGCTGGTGAGGAACTGACGGGGCCAGGTGTACTTGAACCACTGACCGGCCCACATCTGGTGCTGGCCCACGCCGGTGGTGATGATGGCATCGCCGCCGGTGAGCTCATAAAGCAGCTCGATGGCGTACTGCGGGAGGATGACTTCCTTCTCGTGGCCCACGAGATGGTCCTTCATGTGCTGGGATTTCACGACCTCTTCGTTGGCTGTGTAGCGGAACGGGGCGCGGGCCTTCCACTCGTCGCACTGGGCGACCCAGGCGGAATACTTCTTCGCCAAGGCGCGCTTGCGGAGCATCTCGTTGAGCTTGGCCAAGGCGAACTTGATGTCGCTGACAATGGGCAGGTTCGCGGGTTTGTTCTTGTTGATCTCGGAGGGATCAATGTCGATGTGAACGATGGTGCCGCGCTCGCAGAACTTCTCCACCTTGCCGGTCACGCGGTCGTCGAAGCGCACGCCAAAGGCGAGCAGCAGGTCCGCGCCGGGGGCCACGGGGACCATGGGGTCGTTGACGGATTCACGCTTCTTGTACTCGCCGCTGACGGCCCAGTTCGCGGCCGCATTGCCGTGCATGCCCAGCCATCGGAGGGAGAGCGGGTGCGTCTCCGGGAACGCGCCGCAGCCCATGATGGTGGTGGTGACGGGAATCTGCGTCAGTTCGGCGAACTCACGGAGTTCGTCCGAGGCATTGCCGCTGATGACGCCGCCACCGGCGTAAAGCACCGGGCGCTCGGACTTTTCGAGCAGGCCGATGATTTCATTAAGCGCGAGGTCACTGGCGCGCTTGTCGGGGTTGTAGCCGCGCAGGCTGACTTCCTTCGGATAGACCGGCTGGGTCTCGGCCTGCTGGATGTTCTTGGGCACGTCCACGATGACGGGACCGGGCCGGCCGGACTGCGCGACAAAGAACGCCTCCTTGATGATGCGTGGGATGTCGTTGATGTCCGTGACCAGATAGGAATGCTTCACGATCGGCAGGGTCATGCCGAAGAAGTCCGTTTCCTGAAACGCGCCCTTGCCGATCATCGCCTGCGGGACCTGGCCGGTGATGGCGACGAGCGGGATGGAATCCATGTAGGCATCGGCGATGCCGGAGATGAGGTTGGTGGCGCCGGGGCCGGAAGTGGCCATGCAGACGCCGGCCCGGCCGGTCGCGCGGGCGTAACCTTCGGCCATGAAGACGCCGCCCTGCTCGTGACGCGGGAGGATGGTGCGGATCTTCGAGCGTGTGAGGGCCTGGTGGAACTCCATGCTCGCGCCGCCGGGGTAGGCGAAGATGGTGTCCACGCCCTCGCGTTCGAGACACTTGATGAGGATGTCGCTGCCCTTCATGCGCGGGCCGACCTCGGCCTTTTCGGTGGAGTGGGCCTTCGCTTCGGCGTGTTCTGCGGTTGCTTTACTCATGACTTGCTTTGTGGGTTGGGCGGGCGGCGCGTGGCGAACAAAAAACCCACGACTGCTGCCAGCCGTGGGTTCTTGTCGAAAATTGCCTATGCTCGACAAGGCCCAACGGCGTCGTCACCTACGACGACTACCGCGAGCAATACTTGTACGAGCGTGCCAAACATTGGCGGGAAGCTAGCCAGCGGGGAAAGGGCGGTCAAGCCGGGATTGCGTGCAAGGCAAGGCAGCTTCACGCGGGCACGGCTGCCCGCGCTACGACGTGGTTGGTGCAGGCAGCGGCTTGTAAACAAAGAAGACCAGCACGCCCAGCAAGATACCCTGGAGGGTGTTCGCCAGAAACCACTTAACCGCAATCTCCGATGGCAAGGGCTGCACGGCGTAGGTGATCAGCGTGTTGGCCTGGCCAAAGAGCCCCATGAAAAGCCCGTAGAGCACTCCGCAGCGGAGGCAGGCCGTGGCGGCAAACCCCTTCGCCCACAACATCGTGAACGCGACGGCGGCAAGGAATTGACCGGCCATGAGCCAGCCCATGTGCTTCTGCATCTCGGCCTCTGTCCGCCACAGGCTCTGACTCGCGGCATAGTCACCGTGCAACCACACGCCGTGGATGAGGAAGTCCGTGGCGAACACGGCGAGGAACATGACCGGGATGGCAATGGCCAGGCGTTTTGGATTCATGACGGGCAGACTGAAGCACTGCACAATTCGCGGCAAGTGACGAATACGAGCAGTCCTTCTACAGTTGACAGGTCAGTCGATTTGGCTAGTTTCACAGAAGACACCCTAGTAAGAGCACCGCCTCCTCATATAAATCCAATGAAGGCCCCCCATCTGGTGACGAGCCCCCGCTCCGAAAATGCGGCGTTCACTTTGATTGAACTCCTCGTGGTCATTGCCATCATTGCCATCCTGGCCGGCATGCTCCTGCCAGCTTTGGGCCGCGCGAAAGTGAAGGCGAACACCACCAAATGCACCTCCAATCTGCGACAGCTCGGCGTGGCCGAGATGCTTTATACGTCGGATTACGATGACAGCTATCCGTTTGGCGCCACCACCTGGCCGCAGATGTCGTTCATCACCACCTGGCAGTTGTTGAACCCTTACATCGCCACCAACACCGGCTTTCACCTTTGCCCGGCGGACAAGGGCTTGCCCTGGAACTATGACTGGGTCCTGGTCAACGGCGGCGGCATGACGACGAATCAGATGCCCTGTCCGAACAGCTATTATTACCCGACTCAATATTATTGGGATGACAGCGCTCCCAACACGCTGCGCAGACGACGCTCCCCGGAGGTGGGCTTCCCTTCGCAGAAAGTGATGATGACCTGCTACGCCGGCCCGGATGCCTCGCCGCTGGGCGCAAAGATCATCGCCCACGGCAAGGAAGGCGTGCCGTTGAACTTCGCGGACGGGCATGCGGCTTACACGCTCTACGACAACATCAACCAGACCGCACCCTACGGACCGTATAACTTCGACTGGACCGTCGGCGGGCTGGCCACTGGCAAGGATTTGAAATAAGCCCGTCCGTCCAGCCCTTGGCCAGGGTTAATTGCTCACCTTCAGCATCCCTGTGACGGCGGCAAGCGCGAGCGGGACGACAATCCAGCCGGACATGCGCAGGACAAAGTTCGCAATGGCAGCGGGCCGGAGCTTCACCGGCTTTTTCAACAATGGGACGTGCACCGTCAATGAAGTGGTGCCAGCCACCCACAATTCCTCCAGCGGAAACTCCACCGGCAGGAAGTAACACACGCTCAAGGCGAACGCATCCCAACGTGAAAGCCGGGCATTGGGCAATTCATCCAGCGGCTTGTCCTTGCGCACAACCGCCCCGGGCAATTGAAAGACCAGCGCGCCGAGCCAGATGAGTGCGGCGGAGAATACGAGCAAGCGATAGGGACGCACGCCGTAGTTGCCCAGCGTCCCGTAGAGCACCCCGAAGAACCATTCGCCCAGACTTCGTTCGGCCCAGTTTTGTGCCCGCTCGCGATTCTGGCGCTCCAGGTAAACCTGATCAGCCTCGTCATCCCGGCCCATCTGGCGCAGCACTTTCTCCAGCCGGGTCAACACCTGCCGGTTCGCTCCGGTGAAGCCTTCCAGCACGGCATCCACGCTGCCTTCAAAATGCTCATAGGTGGCACCGCGCAGTTCAATGGGGCCGTCAGTCCATTTTTCCTGCGGCGTCAATCGAAGCGTGCGGAAGGTGGATTCGCTGAGATCGATCGGCCCTTCGGATCGGGCGCTGCTCAAGTCCGCGCCTTGCGGACAGGCAGCCCCGGTGAGACTCACTCCCTTGCGAAAACGCACCTCATCAAAGATGACCGGCACATCCCATTTGGTCGCATCGAAGTTGGCCGTGTCATAAAACTTGACGCTCCCCAGCTCCGCGCGTTCCCCCACCTGGACATTCCGGAAGTCAGCCCGCGCCCGGAACTCGGCGGCGAAAACAGCCCCCGTCCCACTGGGCCGCCAGCTCAAGACCAGCCCACGCTGCAACGTCGCCCCGCGAAAGAGCGCATCCCCGTCGAACCGTGCCTGGGCGAGGTCGAGGAGCCCGCCAATGTGGGTGGCGATGAAATCGGCCTTCTGCCGGAACTGCGTGGGCGAATTGGTGCCAATGGGCCCGAAAACCGCGTGCCGCTGCACGTGCATGGCATTGAAAATGGCGTCCCGTTCGAAGACCACCCCGGCGAACTGCACCGGCCCGACCGCCTCCGCCGACGTAAAATCATTGTTGCCCGCAAACCGCGCCCCCGTGAAGTCCAGAGACTTGCCGGCCTTGATCGAGCTGAACTGCGCGGTCAATTCGCGGTTCAGGAACTGGACGGAGGTGAACGTCGCCGCCGAGTGGAAATGCGCGCGGACGAAGTTCGCATCGCCGGAAAACTTCGCCCCGTCGAAGGCCGTCTCGCCACCGAACTGCGCCGCCGAGAAGGTGACCGGACGGTTCGTGGAGGTAAACTGGACGCCCTCGAAGAAAGCATCCGAGGCAAAGTGCACGCCGCCGAAGATGGTGGCATCGGCGAAACTGGCGGCCGGCACCTTCGCGCCGCGGAGTTCGGCGAAGGAGACCGAGTGATCAAATTTGGCGTAAGTGAACAATGCCTAGGCGGCAAAGACCGTGCCGTTGAAGGCCGCCTCGCCCCCGAAGTGCATGTTGCGATAGTCGGCACTGCCGTTGAATTGCACGCCGGCGAAGTTTGCCCGGCCCCCGATCTCGCTGTCCTGAAAACTGACGGCCGGGCCGTCTTCGGTTCCGTTGAAGCGCACGCTTTCGAAGTCAGCGAGGGCGTTCAGCCTGGCCTGCGCAAAGATTCCGCCACCCGCGAACTGCGCCTGGCTGAAACGCGCACGGTCCTTGAAGGTGGTGCTCTCGAACAACGCCGGCATCGGTCGTAAAAACTTCACCTGGGTGAAATCAGTCTCGCCGCCAAACTGGGCCCCCGTGAAGTCTGCGAGCCCGCCGAAACGCGCCGGAAGTAAAGCCCCTGGACCTTCCCCTTCGCCACCAAATGCAACGCTGCCAAGGAAGGTTGCCGCGCCAAAAAGAGCAGCCCCGCGGAAGTCTGCCCCGCGAAAGCCCGCCGCCCGTTCACAACGGATTTCCTTGAACACCGCCTGGCTGTTGGTCCCGCTGCCGAATCGTACGCGGTTCAAATCCAGCGGTCCGGCAAACCGGGCGGCTTCAAAGGTGCTATTGCCACTGAAGGATGCCGCTGGCTGTCCCGGCACGGGTCCAAATCCGGCGGACTTGAGAAAGGTGGCCCGGTTGAACTTGGTCTCCTTGCCCAGAAACGCCGCTCCCTGGGCGAGGAAAACATCCTCTGCGGTGGCATCCGTGAAGACTGCTGCTCCGCTGAAGGTCGTGCCCCGCAGCACCATCGCGCGCCGCGTGACCGTGCCGGTAAAATCAGCATCCGCCGCAAACTGGCTGTCGGTGAAATCAAACCCCTGTTCAAAAACCGCAAATGAACTGTCGGCGGGGGCCTTGATCACACAGTGGTTCAGGCGGAACCCGTTCGTGATGGCCGCATGACGAAGGTCCAGCGGGTCGCTGATCAGTGCGTGGCTGAGGTTTACCGCGATGCCCTTGCGGGCGGCTTCGACCAGCCAGGGCGCTGGAACCGCTCGTTCGGCCTCGGGCTGGCTGGCCTTGAACGTGATCGCCTCACCGGCGAATAACCGTTGCCGGAGATCGTTCGTGGCGCCGGCGCCCGACGCCGTTACTCCTCCAAGCCAGAGCCACACGACCGCACCGGCCACGAAGGCCGCACGGGAAGCACTGGCAAGGTTGAACGATGCAGTCATCAACAGAACGCCCCCCAGCATAACAAACCGCTGAAACGCGGCGAGCGAGAATCGCGGATTTCCTCCCGCCGCGTGGCACTCCGGAAAACCCCTAGAGCGGACCGGCCTTCCCACTGTTAGCGTCGCCCCTTAATGTCCGCCAACACGATCCCTCCATCAGCCCCCGCCGGCACCCTCGTGTTCATCGTGGACGACAACGAACTACTGGGCGAAATCACCGCCCAGCTCATCGCCAACGCCGGCTATCGCACCCGGCTATTCCAACAGGGACTCCCTGCCCGCGACGCCATGCTGGCCGCATCGACCCCTCCGGAGGTGCTGGTGACCGATTTCGACATTGGGGACATCAACGGCCTCGACCTGATCGGGGAAGTGCGGGCCAAACATCCCCAGCTCAAGACCTTGCTGGTCAGCGGCACGGCGGCACCGGAAGCCATCGCCGCGCATCCGATCAAACCCGATGCCTTCCTGGCAAAGCCGTTTATCGCTGATACGCTCATCGGTTCCGTGGACCGGTTGGTGGCCCAGACCCGTGGCGTCGTTTGACACTGCGGTCCTACGTTCTTACCGTAGGCGCGAATGTTTGAACTCGTCGCGCCCTACTCTCCCGCTGGTGACCAGCCGCAGGCCATCGAGAAGTTGACGGCGGGCGTGCGGGCGGGGGCCAAACATCAGGTGCTGCTCGGCGTCACCGGCTCGGGCAAGACGTACACCATTGCCAACGTCATCCAGCAGATCCAGCGGCCCACGCTCGTCATCTCGCACAACAAGACGCTCGCCGCCCAGCTCTACGCCGAGTTCAAGTCCTTCTTCCCCAAGAACGCCGTCGAGTACTTCGTCAGCTACTTCGACTACTACCAACCCGAGGCGTACATCCCCCGGAGCGACACCTTCATTGAGAAGGACTCCAGCCGTAACGACGAAATCGAACGCCTGCGCCTCTCGACAATGAGTTCGCTCTTCTCCCGCCGGGACGTGATCGTCGTCGCGAGCGTCTCGTGCATCTACGGCATCGGCAGCAAGGAAGACTACGAGGCGATGGTCATTCCCTTGCGCGTCGGCCTGGCGTTCACCCGCGAGCAACTGCTCTCCCGCCTCGTGGACATCCAGTACACGCGCAATGACATCGCCTTCGAACGCGCCCAGTTCCGCGTGCGGGGCGATACGCTTGAGTTGCGGCCCGGTTACACTGAGGACGGGTTGCGCATCGAGTTCTTCGGCGACGAGATCGACCGCATCACGCGCTTTGATCCGCTCACCGGCGAAATCCTCGAACAACTCCAGGCCGTGGTCATCTACCCGGGCAAGCAGTTCGTTACGACCAACGAAAAGCTCAAGGCCGCCATCCTCACCATCCGCGCGGAACTGGGCGAACGCATCGCGTGGTTTGAGAAACACGGCAAGCTGCTCGAAGCCCAGCGCATCAAGATGCGCACCGAATACGACCTGGAAATGCTGGAGGAAATGGGCGTCTGCTCCGGCATCGAAAATTACTCGCGCCACATCGCCCAACGCCCGCCGGGATCGCGGCCGACCACGTTGATCGACTTCATGCCGGATGACTTTCTGCTCGTGATGGACGAATCTCATGTGAGCGTGCCGCAGATTGGCGGCATGTATGCCGGCGACCGCTCCCGCAAGGAGGTGCTGGTGGCCCATGGGTTCCGCCTGCCCAGTGCGTTGGACAACCGGCCGCTGGACTGGTTGGAATTTCAGTCTTTGCAGGAGCAGACCATCTACGTCAGCGCCACGCCTGCGCCGCGCGAAATGGAGTGGGCAAAGGCCAGCGCCCGCGCGCTACGGAATGCAACACCGGCAGGGCGAGACTCCGTCGAGCCCCATCTCGAGCGCAGCGAGGCGAGCGCAGCGAGTTACTTGGCGGAAACAGTGGCCAGCGATGCACCTTCCACGAGCGCCTCCTCCATCGGTAATCAGGGTTCGACGGAGCCTCACCATGCCAGGGCTGACGATGGCGTCGTGGAACTCGTCGTCCGCCCCACCGGGCTCATCGATCCCACGATCACGCTGAAGCCGCTCAAGGGACAAATCGACGACCTCATAGAGGAATGCCGCAAGCGCGTGGATAAAAAGGAGCGCGTGCTCGTCACCACGCTCACCAAACGTACCGCTGAGGAACTCACCGATTATCTCCGCGACATCGGCATCAACGTGCGTTACCTCCACAGCGAGGTGGACGCGCTGGAACGCGTCGAGATCATCCGCGCGTTGCGCAAGGGCCAGTTCGATGTGCTGGTGGGCATCAACCTCCTGCGTGAGGGTCTTGACCTTCCGGAGGTATCGCTGGTTGCGATCCTAGACGCCGACAAAGAAGGCTTCCTCCGCAGCGAGACCAGCCTGATCCAGACCGCCGGCCGTGCGGCCCGTCACTTGCATGGGGAGGTCATCCTTTACGCGGACGTGAAGACGAAAAGCATCCAGCGCTTTCTCGCGGTCTGTGAGTATCGCCGGAAGAAGCAGATCGCCTACAACACCAAGCACGGCATCACCCCGCGCAGTGTCACGCGGGTCATGGAGGAAAGCCTGTCATCGCAGAAGGAAGTGCGCGACGTTGCCACCGGCATGTTGAACGAAGCCGCCGGGGACTTCGACGTGACCGAAACCATCCGCGAGCTGGAGGGACAAATGATCGAGGCGTCGAACAACCTGGAGTTCGAGAAGGCCGCGCTCTACCGCGACCAGATCAACGAACTCAAGCGCCTGGTCAGCGGCGAAGCTCCCACCCGCCCGATGACTTACGGCAAGAAACCCGCGAAATCCCGCAAGACCGGCAAACCCACCTGGACCCCGCGCGTGTAACCGAAAACACACGTTGCGAAGCGAACTACCAGACGCCGTGCCGCGCCCAAATGTGGTGGCAGGCATCTTGCCTGCCGTAGAGCCGGGCGTCCCGCCCGGCGGATCGCACGCTACAAAGTCAATGCCCGCTTCGAAAACTCCAGCCCTTCCTGACGCCGTGCCATTTTTTCCGGGCGGCGGGACGCCGTCCTCTACGGCAGGCAGGATGCCTGCTGCCACATGCTGGCGCACCCTGCCCTGGTCTGGATGCATTGCTTCCGCCAGAATCGCAAAAAAGGCACAGCTCACGGGCCCTTGCCTCACTCCACTATTTCCCGCTCGCTTCACTGCGCAGCGACACCAAGTTCCGCAGCACGTTGAACGCCGTCTCCGGCGAGAGATGCGCCAGGCCATCGGCACTGCGCAGGACGCGGAAGGCGGGACTCCGGGGATGCCAGACGGCTTCGCTTGTATCCGCCCACAAGGCCAAGCCCGTAAGTCCGACGGCGGCGGCGAGATGCGTGATGCCGGAGTCATGGCCCACGAATCCGATGCAATATTGAAGTGTCCTGGCGACATCAGCCAACGGCTGGTTCTGCAATACGGTCACCCGGCTGGACGGCAGGGCTTCCGCCAGTGCCTGCACGCGGCTGCCTTCCGCCTCTCCGCCAACGAGCAGGATGTTCCAATCCGTGCCAGACATCACATGCGCGAGAAACTTCGCCCAATGCGGCTGCGGCCAGTTCTTCTTTTCACTGCCGCTGCCGGGATGAACGGCGAGCACCGGCGCAGGCGCCAGCTTGTCGGTCGAAAAGCCCAGGCGGGGCACCGGATCGGCATCGAAGATGGCGAGGCGTTCGAGGGGCCGCAGGAAAACGTCCGTCGCGTGGACGGCTTTCGCTTCATCCGGGCGATGCGGTCCGGCGATGAACTGAGCTTTCGAGCAGGCCTTCACGTTTTCCGCGAAGAAGCCGTCCGGGTCGTAGAGAAAAGAGACGATGAGGTGGAAACTGGAGAAGTAATGCCCCATCGCATCGTCGAGGTCCCCCATGTCAGCGAAGAACCCGGCCAGCGCACGGGCTTCGATGGGCCGCACGGCATCCGCCAGCCCGCCATGCAGGGCGATCGACGCGATGTTCGGATAGCCCAAAACTTCGAGATGCGTTCCGGGAAACTGCCGCCGGAGTGCCTGGAGCACTGGCAACGTCAGGACAAAGTCGCCGATGGCCCCACCGCGGATGACAAGGATTTTGCCTTTCGCAGCCACAGGTTGGATCAGGAGACAATTTTCCAGCCAAACTTCTTGGCCATCCTGCGGACATACAGCTTCTCGGCGCGCACCCGGTCGGCCGGGCTTTCAACCTTCCGCGTGACTGATGGCGAGATGCGTCCGGTCTCAACCACCTTGATACGGATTTCGTCGCCTGTTTTAAGCTCCTTGCAACCGGGCCAACGAAGGTGATCCTGAGCATTGAGGCCCGCTACTTCCAAAAACATTTCCTCAGCCGGACAGTCCTTAATTTGAGCCTGGGTGCGTCTCACCCAGCAAACGGTCGCGGAGACAACGCCCGTCTCCGGCACTCCTGCGACACAGAAACGTTTTCCGTTCAACGAAACGTTGAGTGAGATCATACGAGCCTCATTGTTTGAACACCGTCACCCCCAGCACCGCCACGAGCACGCCCAGCGCGAGGTGCAGGGCGCAGCCGATCTTCAGGCGGGTGTCGTTGGCCGTCTTCCAGTCGAAGAAATCCCGGCAGCGCCACGGTGAGACGGTGAACCAGATGCCCGCGACGATCCAGATGTAGGCCCAGACGCCCAGCACCCAGCGCCAGTTCGATTCCTGCCAGCGCTGCGTGTCCAGGACGAACTTGGCCAGCAGCATGAGCACCAGCGCCAGTCCGCGCACCGCGAGGAAGTCCTTCAAGTAGAGGCACGTGCCCACTCCCAGCAGGCCGAAGCCCGCGTACATCATCGGCTTGAACGAGGCAAAATCCGCAATGTTCTCATCCCGCACGTGCAACAGAAACCATGCGGTCGCAATGGCCATCAGCACGTAGCCCGCGCCCGTGTTGCGTGCGAAGCCGCGCAGCGCGGAACGAAACGTCGCCGGGTTCATCAGCCCGTAAACATTGGGCACCGCGACGCCCACACCGAGCGCCAGACAAAGAGTGGAAAGGGTCATGTTAGTTTGGCCACCGATGGGCACAGATGAAACGCAGACGAGGAGAAGGCGGTCCTATAAGGAGAGCAGGAAAGCAGGAAGGGGATTGTAGCGATGGTGAAAGCTTCTCTTCCTGCCTTCCTGCTTTCCTGATTTAAAAAATCCTCGTGCTTCATCTGTGATGATTCCTAGTTGAGGATCGCCGGATCACCATACAGCGTGAACGGCGCGGCGTGGACGATCTTCACATCCATCACCTGGCCGATGTGCCGTTCGCTGCCCTCGAAGACGACGATCTTGTTGGCCCGCGTCCGACCTTCCAGGCGGGCTGAGTTCTTGCGGCTCGGGCCTTCCACGAGGATTTGCAGCACGCGCCCTTCGCACGCCTTGTTCTTCCGCTCGGCGATCTCGTTGATCACGGCCAGGAGCTGCGCGTGCCGGGCTTCGATGAGTTCCTCGGGCAACTGATTCGGCATCGCCGCGGCAGGGGTATCGCGGCGCTGCGAGTATTTGAAGACGAAGGCGTTGTCGAACTCCACTTCGCGGGCCAGCGAGACCGTCTCGGCGAAGTCCTCGTCCGTTTCGCCGGGGAAGCCCACGATGATGTCCGTGGTGATGCCCATCTCCGGATTCACCGCGCGGAGCTGCCGGATGATTTCGAGGAACCGGGCGCGGGTGTAACCACGGTGCATCAGCTTCAGCACGCGGTCGCTGCCGGACTGCACGGGCAGGTGTGCGCTCTCGACGAGCTTGGGCAGACGCACATAAGCCTCGACCAGGTCAGGTCCATAGCCTTTCGGATGCGGCGAGGTAAAGCGGATGCGTTCCAGACCATCAATGGCGTGGACAGCGTCGAGGAGCTGGACGAAGGGGGAGGTCGAGGGTCGAGGGTCGAGGGTCGAGAGCAACTGGCCCTCGACCTTCGACCCTCGACTCTCGACCCTTCTTCCATAGCTGGTCACGATTTGTCCGAGCAAGGTGATCTCCTTCACCCCGCGTGCGACCAGCTCACGGCACTCGGCAACGATGTCAGGGATGGTGCGGCTGCGCTCCAAGCCGCGCGTGTAGGGGACGATGCAGAAGGTGCAGTACTGGTTGCAGCCCTGCATGATGCTGACGAAGGCGGTGACCGCCTTGTCCTTTGCCGCGCCGGTAAGCAGGTGCTCCTTGATCGTCGCCTCGCTGCCCTGCTCCACCTCGGTATCTACCACCTTGTCACGGCGGCCGGCCAATAGATCATCAATGTAGTCCGCTACGCGGTGGAACTTCTGGGTGCCCACCACGAGGTCCACGTCGGGAAGCTGGTCGATGAGTTCCCTGCCCCGGCTCTGGGCCATGCAACCGAGGAAGCCCAGCACCACGCCCGGACGCTGCTTGCGGAACTGGCCGATGAGGTTCTCCATCTTGCCCAGGGCCTTTTGTTCCGCGTTATCGCGCACGCTGCACGTGTTGAGCAGCACGACATCCGCGACGGCTTCCGATGGGGCCAGGGCATACCCCTTGGCCACGAGCTGCGCGGCGACGGCCTCGCTGTCGCGCTCGTTCATCTGGCAACCGTAGGTCTTGAGGAAGACGCTGGGCATGAAAACAAAACGGCGCGCAGCTTAGGGGCGGCGCGCCGGGGGGGAAAGCCGAATGTGCTACTCGGTGGTGTGGCTCTTGAGCCAGTCGATGTCGGTGCCGACGCCACTCAGACTGTTGTCGAGCCGCTGCACATTGGGGATCTGCGCCCCGATCGAAAGCTTGGTTTTCTGCCATTTGTGAAGCTCAGCCCGTCCATCCGCCCATCCAAATGCGGTAGTGCCATTGTGAATGGCTGCCGGAGAGTTGTCCGACCCCCAACCGTTGGGAACCGACATGTCGATGGCGAAGTAACCGTCATCAATGCTGTTGGGATCCTCGTGCACAAACACATATTTATCCGTCGGAACAGAAATCTCCGTCGTCCGGAGATAAACCTTGGGTACTGGAGTAAAACCGGGATTGGTGATCATGCGAGCGCTGCCGTTCATCCAGTTGTTCATGGAGACACTCCGGCAATAAGTATCCACCGTGCCGGGCTATTTGAACTTATCCCCGGGACACTTGAAAATAGCCGCGTTGTTGGCATAGCGCCCCAGTTGCGCATCCATAAAAAAACGAGTGTCAATTTCATCCCCCGCAACGTAAACAGCCCCCCCGGGCGCATCCAACCAGCACACCAGGTGTTGTTGGTCGTGCTCAACGCCGCCCCGTTACCTCCACGGCACATTTTCGAGTCGTAATCATCGCAATAAACCAGCCAGGCCAGTTGTAATTGCTTGTTGTTGGAAAGACACTTCGTAGCCATCGCCTTGTCCTTCGCCTTGGCCAGCGCCGGCAGGAGCATCCCCGCCAGGATCGCGATGATCGCGATCACAACGAGCAACTCAATAAGCGTGAAACCGGCACGCCGACACATTCCGCCAAAAGCCATTCTCATATCACAAGGTGCGACGCCACGCGATAAGCAGAATTCATCGTGGCTCGGTGGTCTTGGACTTTAACCAGGTGGCATCGGCGGTATTGGCGGCCGAGGTGTCCACGCGCAAAACGTTGGGAATCTGCGACCCGGTGGAAAGCTGCGTCTTGTTCCATTTCCGGATTTCAGCCCGTCCGTCCACCCAGCCAAACGCTGTCGTCCCGCTGTGGACCGCTGCGGCGCGGTTGTCGGCCGCCCAAGTGCCAGGGTTGGACATGTCGATGAAGAAATAGCCGTCATCAATTGTATTGGGGTCCTCGTGGACGAATACGTAGAGATCGCTGGGATGCTGCATCTCCCCCAGCCGCTGAAACACGTAGTACTGCTGGGCGGGCGGTGCCGGAAACGGATTGGGGTTGGGGCCGCCGTTCATCCAGCAGTTCATGGAAATGCTTCGGGCGTAGGTACCCACCGCCCCGGGGTAGACAAACTTGTCCGAAGGGCACTTGAAGATGCCGGGATTCCCGGCATACCGGCCCAGCTGGCAATCCATGAAGAGCGCCACGTTGGTTTCGTAGCCGGCCTGATAGGCGGCACTGGTCAATGGCTGAATCCAAGCCGCGCACCAAGTATTGTTGCTGTTGCTCAAGGCCGTTGCCCCGCCATTGCGACAGATTCGATCGTCGAAGTCTCCCGAATAGACTGACCAGGCCAGTTGCAGTTGTTTGTTGTTGGCCACGCACTTGATGCCGTTGGCCCTTTCCTTCGCTTTGGCCAGCGCCGGCAGGAGCATCCCCGCCAGGATCGCGATGATCGCGATCACGACGAGCAGTTTGATCAGGGTGAAGGCCGATTTATTTGACTGTAGCCTGTTTATCATGAGTAATGCTTAAACCGTGGACGATGTACTGCCGTGCAAGCCGGCTCCCGGGGACATTCACGCTATTAAGGGGATGCTCTTGATGGCAATGAAGCCCGTCATACAAGCTGCCCGCGAAGAACACGACATGCGCAACATGCGTACGGCACTGCCTCCTGCCGTGACGGATGGTGCTTGTTATCGGCGATGAGAGGACGCCCCATTCGTTACAACTGTTCAAACAAACCGTCCTCTTTGACGCGATTCCGCAGAACATGAAGACAAACGGCGCGCAAGGTTTGTGCAGCACGTTGGAAGGATGGGCACAACCTGCTACTCAGTGGTTTTAGATTTCAACCAGGTCACATCCGTGACATTGGCAGCCGACGTATCTACGCGGACGACATTGGGTATCTGCTGGCCAACGGACAGCCGGGTGTTGTCCCACTTTTTTAAATCCGCGCGGCCATCAGCCCACCCCATCGCGGTGGTGCCACCATGGATCGCCGCCGGCCAGTTGTCGCTCGCCCAAGCTGTTGGCGCCGACATGTCCATCGCGAAATAACCGTCATCGATCGTGTTCGGATCCTCATGAATGAATACATACAAATCGCTGGGGTGCTGCAACTGCAGCACCCGCGAGTAAAGTGTAAACTGCTGCGCCGGCAGAGCGGGAAACGGGTTGGGACGATAATTGCCGTTCATCCAGTTATTCATGGAAACGCTGCGGGCAAAGGTGCCAACGGCGTTAGGATAAATAAACTTGTCCGAAGGGCATTTGAAAATCAGCGGGTTTTGCGCGTACGGCCCCAACTGTCCAAGCATGAAGAGATCGGTGTTCGTCTCGTAGGTCGCCATATAGCCCCCACTGCCGGGACGTTCGGCCGCAGCACACCACGTCTGAGCCACCGAGGCGATGGCTACCGCCCCGGGATTGCGGCATATCCGATCATCCTGGTCGCCATAGTAGAGGGCCCAAGCCAGCTGCAACTGCTTGTTATTGGCGATGCACTTGGCCCCGTTGGCCTTCTCCTTGGCTTTGGCCAAGGCGGGCAATAGCATCCCCGCCAGGATCGCAATGATCGCGATCACGACGAGCAGTTCAATCAGGGTGAAGGCGGCATTGCGGCAGTTGCTTGAGGCACGAGGTTTCATATCTTAAAAGCAACACGAGCGAGCGCGACCAAACGCAGCTCAAGATCGTACCCAAATCCATACCGTCCGTTACTCTGAAGCCCGGCTCTTCAGCCAGTCGATGTCAGCCGTGTTGTTGGTGACAACCTTGACGCCGTTCCAAGTTCCCAATAAGTTCCACTTATGCTGTTCGACATGGCCGTCAACAAAACTAATGCTGGTGCTTCCGGAATGGAGTGCAGCGGGGGCATTTTCAAAAACATCGTAGCTTGCCCTCCAATCGGGGACACCTACCCCAGATCCTTTTGTGCCCAAATCCAGCCGGTAAATGCAATCCTCAATAGATTGCGGCGACTCATGGATGAAGGTGAACAGATCGGTAGGTTTGCTCATTTCCCCCAGGCGCTGATAGACTCTGTAGCCTGTCGAGTTAAGTGCCAATGCGGTACGATTCATAAAAATGTTCAGTGTGACACTTCGGATGTAGGGATCTGTGTTTCCTGGGAACGGAACTTTGTCCGACGGGCATCGGAAAATGTCCTTGTTTTCGGCGTATTTGCCGATAAGGCCATTCATAAAATACAGTTCGTTGGTATGGCAAGTTGGACAATTCCCCGAGTGAGTGCCTCCAGGTTGCATCCATCCAGCAGCCCAGGTCGCGCTACCAATAGTCAGCGCCCCATCGTTCAGCACAATGCGATCATCCTGATCACCAGTGTAAAGAGTCGAGGCCAGTTGCAGCTGCTTGCTGTTTGACAAGCATTTGGTGCCCAACGCCTTGCCCTTGGCCTGCGCCAGCGCCGGCAACAGCATCCCCGCCAGAATCGCGATGATCGCGATCACGACAAGCAATTCGATGAGGGTAAACGCCCGCTTAAACGGGTGGGATGAGGCATCAGTTGGTTTCATACGCGTTGCGTAGGGTCGGCAATAACCTAATCGCCTTGGGCTGGTTTGCAAAGGGTTTTCCTTCAGGCGAGGCGACCCAAAGCCACCGGCAAGACCGACCAATCAAGGCACGCCTGCTCAGCCGCCGCCAAATTCCAAAGGCACAACTCCCTGGTTGCTCCCGGCCGGACTTCTGCTCTAATCACCCCCACGCATTATGAATCGACTGCTCCATTCCGCCGCCCTTGCCCTATTGATCGGCCTTTGGCCCGCTTCCGCCCAGGACGCCAAGCCCGCGAAGAAGGCGGCCAAAAAGGCCGCTCCCGCAGCCAATGCCGGCGTGGCCATCAACGAAAACAAGGCCACCCCCCTCACCCGCATCAAGGTGATGAAGGATTTCAAGGTCGAGTTGCTCCACTCGGTGCCCGCCGGCGAGCAGGGGTCCTGGGTCAACCTGTGCACCGATGGCAAGGGCCGCATCATCGCCAGCGACCAGTATGGCGGGCTGTTCCGGTTCGCGCCGCCCGCCCCCGGCCAACCGCTGAACCCGGCCACCATTGAGAAGATTCCCGCCCCCATCCGGGCAGCCAACGGCCTGCTGTGGATGAACAACGGCCTTTATGTCGCCGTAAACGACTACGAGAACAAGATCCCCAGCGGCCTCTACCGCGTCACCTCCTCCAAGGACGATGACATGCTCGACAAGGTGGAACTGCTCCGCGAGATGAACGCACGCGGCGATCACGGCGTCCACGCGATCCTGCCCGCGCCCGACGGCAAATCTCTCTTCCTCATCACGGGTAACGGCACCAAGCCCACCGCGTTCGCCTCCTCGAAAGTCCCCCTGGTCTGGGGTGAAGACCACGTCCTCCCGCGCATGCCGGATGGGCGCGGTTTCATGCGTGATGTACTCGGACCCGGCGGCATCATTTACCGCGTGTCCTTGGATGGCAAAAGCTTCGAGCCTTACTCCTCCGGTTATCGGAACATCTTTGACGCCGCCATCAACCATGACGGCGAGCTGTTCACCTATGACGCCGACATGGAATACGATTTCAACACCCCGTGGTACCGCCCCACGCGCGTGTGCCTCGTCACCAGCGGCTCGGAATACGGCTGGCGCAACGGCGCCGGCAAACGCCCCGAATGGTATCCGGACAACCTCGGCCCGGTGCTCAACATCGGCCCTGGCTCACCGACGGGCATGACCTTCGGTTACGGCGCGAAGTTCCCGGCGAAATATCAGGAGGCCATGTTCTGTCTGGACTGGAGCTGGGGCAAACTTTATGCCGTCCATTTGAAGGCCGAGGGTTCCGGCTACACCGCCACGAAGGAGGAGTTTCTTTCCGGCGCGCCCATGCCGCTCACCGACGCCATCATCCATCCGAAAGACGGCGCGATGTACTTCGCCATCGGCGGACGCAAGGTGCAATCCGGCCTCTACCGCGTGACCTACACCGGTTCGGAGTCCACTGCCCCCGCGAAGCCCGCGACCGACGCCGTTGCCGCCAAGGCCCGGGCCCTCCGGCACTCGCTCGAAGCCTTCCACGGCCATGCTGACCCGCAGGCGGTCGCCGCCGCCTGGCCGCACCTGATTAGCAATGACCGCTACCTCCGCTGGGCCGCCCGCACCGCGCTGGAGTGGCAGCCTGCCGCGACCTGGGCTGACAAGGCCTTGTCCGAGAAGGATGGTGGCAAACAGGTCGAAGCCCTGCTCGCCCTCGCCCGCATCACCGGCATCGACCCGCAGCATCGCAAACCCACCGACCCACCCGTGGACACCGCGATGGGCGCGAAGCTTCTGGCGGCGCTGGAAAAGATCGATTGGAAGTCGTTGAATCATGACCAACGGCTCGGCCTGGTGCGCACCGTCGAAATTTGCCTGGTGCGCTTCGGCCAGCCGGATGAGGCGATCCGCCAAAAGCTCATCGCCAAGCTGGACCCGCTGTTCCCCGCCGAGGATTTCCAACTGAACTGGGTCCTGTGCGAGACACTCGTCGCCCTCCAGTCGCCGAACATTGCCGCCAAGGGCATGGCCGCGCTGAAGAACGCCCCCGGCCAGGAAGAGCAGATGGAATACGCGCGCTCGCTGCGCATGCTCAAGACCGGCTGGACCACCGCACTGCGCACCGAGCAGTTCAACTGGTTCCTGCGCGCCGCGAACTACCGCGGCGGGGCGAGCTTCGAGAAGTTCATCGAGTTCATCCGCACGGGCGCCGAGGAGAGCCTGAGCGCCAGTGAAAAGACTGCCCTGGCCGAACTGCTCGCCAAAAAGCCCGTGAAGAAATCGCCGCTGGAAGCCCTCGCCGAGGCCTTCGCCGGCCGCACGCAGGTGAAGGAATGGAAGCTGGACGAACTCGCCGCCGCCGCCGAGAAGAGCGGCCTGAAAGGCCGCAACTACGCCAACGGCCGCAAGATGTTCGGGGCCACCGCGTGCTTCGCCTGCCATCGTTTCGGCAACGAGGGCGGCATGACCGGCCCCGACCTCACCACCGCCGGGGCCCGTTACAGCCCGCGCGATTTCATCGATCAGATCATCAACCCAAGCAAGGAGATCAACGAACAGTTCGTCCCCGTGGTGCTCACCAAGACCGACGGCGAGACCGTCACCGGCATCATTGTGAATCTGGGCGGCGACAGCGTGCAGGTGAACACCGACCTCACCGATCCGAACCAGCGCATCAGTGTGGACCGCAAGCAGGTCGTGAAGATGGAGCCGTCCAAGGTTTCCCCGATGCCCGAAGGCCTGCTCAACATGCTCAAGGAGGACGAGATCCTCGACCTTGTGGCCTACGTCCTGAGCGGCGGCGACGCGAAGCACGCGATGTTTGCCAAATAGCGTCTCACTCAAGCCAGTTACGCCGTGCAGTAGATTGCCGTGCGGCTTGGTGGAGGCGGCGGAACCGGCTCGGGTAGCACCCGAGTCCCGCAGGTCGTTTCCGGCGTCCCACCGAAGACACGGGGTCGGGTTGTTGGAGACGTTCGGCTGCACCGGTTGTGCTGTGGCACCACGGTTCAATAACTGCGGGTTTGTAGGCCGGGTCCCCTGCCCCGGGCGTTCGTCCGGTTCAATTACCGCGCGTTGGGGCCATGAACCAGATCGCAGCCCTCCGGGCCGCAACGGCATCTTGCGCAGTGGAACTTACAGTGTCCCAGCAGAGGCCTGTAGCGGCCAGCTACCTCGCCTACCTCCACCAAGTCCCACCTCAAGTATTTTCCCGCATGGCCGATAGCCCATGCGATGATTGCAATATCGGATGATTTGGTTGCTAAATATGAGCATCAGTTGACCCGGAACATCAGTTCCGAGGAACTGACGATGTTCGCCGCCCAACTGCCGGCGCTCCCGCATACCGCCGCCAAGTTGCTGAAGCTGGTGGATGATCCCAACAGTGATGCCGATGAAATCACGGCGGCCATCTCCACTGATGCTGCCATCGCCAGCTCTATTCTCAAGGTGGCGAACTCCACATCGTTTGCCCAGCACCGTCGGGTGCTGACCATTCCGCATGCCCTCTCGTTGGTCGGGCGCCGCAGCCTCAAGAGCGTGGTTGTGGCTCATTTGATTTCCGGTCTGAACCGGCAGCCAACGCCCACCGACTTGATGGTGCGCGACCATGCCGTCGCCACCGCCCTGCTGGTGCGCGGTCTGGCCCAGCGGCTGGGCCGGCGCGACGCTGAGGATTTGTTTCTCTATGGCATGCTGCACCGGCTGGGACAGTTCATCCTGCTCTCCAACTCCCGGACCCGTTCCATGTTTCCGGCCGTGCTCCGCAGGATTCGCGAACAGCACGAGGACTACGTCACGGCCGAGTGGGAGGAGATCGGCTTCGCCCATCCGACCATCGGCGGACTGGTGGCCCACCGGTGGAACTTCCCGCCGGAACTTTCCGAGGTCATGCTGCGACAGGAAACCTCCTTTGAGATCGTGGAAAATGACACTGATTTCAAAACCGGCCTGGTGAAGTTTGCCTCGCTTGCCGCGCACGTGGCCGGCATCGGCACTCCGGACGGCTATCCAGACCAGCGCCCTTTGCTGCTTCGGTTGGGCATCAAACTCGAATTGCTTGGCCCCAAACCCGAGGCGGAGCTGGCCATGCTGATCGAAGAGTTGCAGACCATTTTCAAACAGGAAGCCGCGCTCTGGTCACCCGGCTAAACGGTCGGATACCGCTCGCACACGGTTGTTCAAGCAAGTGGCCGTAGCGCAGGCGTCCCCCAAACTGTAAGGCGGTTCTTCTTGAAAACTAAGGGGGGAAATTCAAAGCCGCGCTTCCTCCCCCTGCTGGACGGCTGATGCCCGCCCACAGGATTTCCGCATCGCGACTGCGGCGGTTTTCGTTAATGGTGAGCCATGTGGCTTGAACAACTGACCCGGCTTTGGGGCGCGCACCTGGCGCTGATCCATGGGCTGGGCTTGCTGCATGCGGTCCATGCGGTCCTGAAGGTGCGCAGTCCTCAGGGAGCCATTGGCTGGGCCTTGGCACTCGTTTCCTTCCCGTACGCCGCCGTCCCGCTCTACTGGGTCTTCGGCCGGTCGAAATTCATTGGTTACCGCCATGCCCGGCCGGAACTGGACACCCCGCTCGACCGTGTGGCGGCCGCAGCGTTCGCGGCGTTAACCCCCCTGCGGACAAACCTCTCGCCCGAAACCCCGCTGACCCTGCTGCGTCATACACTCACGCTCTTTCCGGCCACCCGGGGCAACGATGTCGCGCTGCTCCGCGACGGGGCGGAGACGTTCCCTTCGCTCTACCATGCAATCGAACAGGCCGGGCAGTACCTGCTGGTGCAATTCTTCATCGTGCGCGACGACCGTATCGGGCGTGAATTTGTCCAACGCCTCGCCACCAAGGCCCGGGCCGGCGTGCGAGTTTACTTCCTATTCGATGAGGTGGGTTGCCACGCATTGCCGCGTACTTTCTTCGACGAACTGCGCGCCGCGGGAGCCCGCGTGGAACCGTTCCGTACTACCCGTGGTCGCGGCAACCGCTTTCAAATCAACTTCCGGAACCACCGCAAACTGCTCATCGCCGACGGCCGGCTGGCCTTGACGGGCGGATTGAACGTAGGCGTGGAATACAATGGCGAGATGGCGCGTTTCGGTCCGTGGCGGGATACGCATGTGCGAGTGAATGGGCCGGCGGTACAGGCGTTGCAAATGCCCTTCGTTGAGGACTGGCATTGGGCCACGGGCGAAGTGCTTGAGCTCAACTGGCAGCCGGCCCTCGCCGCCACACCTGGCATGACGGTGCAGGTGCTGGCCACCGGACCGGCGGATGATCTGGATATTTGCGCGCTCGCGTTTCTGCGGCTCATCAACTCCGCCCGCCAACGGCTCTGGCTGGCCAGTCCCTATTTTGTGCCGGACCCCGCCGTGCTGGCCGCGCTGCAACTGGCCGCCTTGCGCGGAGTCGAGGTGCGCTTGATGCTGCCTGATCGTCCTGATCACTGGCTGCCGTATCTCTCTTCGTTCAGCTACTACGACGCGCTGGCCCAGGCGGGCATTGAGGTATACCGCTACACGGCCGGCTTTCTCCACCAAAAGGTGGCCCTGGTGGATGACGAACTGGCCAGCGTCGGCTCGATCAACGTGGACTACCGCTCGTTTCACCTGAACTTCGAGCTGGCACTGCTGGTCGCCGACACCGACTTTACACGCAACGTCGCGGTGATGTTGGAAGCTGACTTCGCCCGGTGCCGTCGCGTGGAACTGGCCACTGAATATGCGCGACAACCCTGGTGGTTCAAAGCCGCCGTGCGGGTGGCACGGCTCCTTTCCCCGGTGCAATAACCGACCGGACGGAGGAAATCAAAAATCGCCGCCGCCGGAGTCGCCGCCGGAATCTCCACCACCGGAGTCGCCACCCCCCGAGCTGTCGGAAAAGTCACCACCGGAACCGGAGAAATCTGAATCCCTGCCGGAGAAACCGCCTTCGTTGCCGCCTTGACTGTCCTGGTTGGAGCCCCAAGCGGAGCCGTGGCTGCCCGAGAACTGGTCGTAGAGCCACATGCCGGCTGCCGCCCCAAACATGCCACCCAGCAACGAACTCATGAATCCGCCTCCACTC